>JBLMXM010000135.1:0-8164 GCA_050257775.1 Hyphomicrobiales bacterium | reverse complement strand
TCGGGGCGATCATGACTCCCTGCGCGCCGCCGAAGTAGAGGTCCATGGCACCTCTCACGGAGAGCTTGTGGCCCATGGCCGTGAGGGCATCCTGAACGGCCTTGGGGATCCGGGATTCCATAAAAATATCGCCCGTCATACAGTGGATGCGCGGAGCTTCGATGGCATCCTGGATGTTCATCCGGAAATCGACGACGTTGACGATGATCTGTGTCAGAGCCGAGATGATCCTGGTGGAGCCCGGCGAGCCGACCGAGAGGAAGGGCTTGCCGCTTTTCAGCATGATCGTGGGCGTCATGCTGCTGAGAGGCCGTTTCCTGGGCTCGACCGAGTTGGAGGTGCCGGGCTGGGGGTTGAAGTCGTCCATCTCGTCGTTGAGCATGATGCCCGTTCCGGGAACGAGCACCCCCGAGCCGAAAAAGAAATTGATCGTTTGGGTCAATGCCACGATGTTGCCCTGTTTGTCGACGACCGACAGGTGGCTGGTCCCGCCGGAGCCGACGAAGGGCAGCGGGTCGCCCGCGGGGACCTTGGTGCCAACGGCGTCCATGCTGATGCCCTGGCGCAGCTCCGCCGCGTATTTCTTGGAGATAAGGCCGGCGACCGGAACCTTTACGAAATCGGTGTCGGCCATGTATTTGGCGCGGTCGGCGAACGCCCGCTTCATGGCTTCCGCCATGATGTGCAGGCTCTCCGCGGTTTGGAACCCCAGCCGGGTCATGTTGTAGCCTTCGAGGATGTTGAGGATCTCGATCACATGGGTCCCGCCCGAGCTCGACGGCGCCATGGAGATGATCTCGTAGCCGCGGTAGGTTCCGCGCACCGGCGTACGAGCGGCAGGCTTGTAGGCGGCCAGGTCCGCCTTGGTGATGAGACCCTTGCCCGAGGCCTTCATCTCTTTTTCGATGGCATCGGCGATCTCGCCCTTGTAGAACACATCGGGCCCCTTTTCGGCAATCAGCCGGTAGCTCCTGGCCAGATCCTTGAGGACCAGTTTGTCGCCGACCTCGTAGGGAAGGCCGTCCTTGAGGTAAATTGCGGCGGCCGCCGGGAACTTGGTGAGCTTGTCGAAATTGTCCTTCATCATGCCGTTGAGGGTTTTGCTGACGGTGTAACCCTCTTCGGCGATGCGGATGGCCGGGGCCATGACGTCTTTTAGGCTCATCGTGCCGTGCTGCTTCAGGGCCAGGGTCAATCCGGCCAGGGTACCGGGGATGGCGACGGCCTTATGGCCCACAACGGTCTCATTATCCACGACTTTCCCGTCAGCGGTGAGCTTGTACATGTCAGGCGTGGCTTTCAAAGGAGCCATCTCGCGGTAGTCGATCGCGCTGACACCCTTGGTCTTGGCATTGTAAATCAGGATGAACCCGCCCCCGCCGAGGCCGGAGGCGTTGGGCTCGACTACGCCGAGCGCAAAGGCCGTGGCCACGGCGGCATCGACGGCATTGCCGCCCTTCTTCAGGATCTCCACCCCTACCTGGGAAGCCAGGGGATGGGCCGCCGCCACCATCCCGTTCTTTGCTTCCACCGGGCTTGACGCCCGGGCGGGCCCACCAGCAGTGCACAGGACCATGAGAAAAACAGTAACGAGTAAAAGCCTCCCCGTCATACCCATCACGCACCTCCCTGGCTGTCTTCGAATGGTGTTTGCCATTGTCCGCATTTGGTCTGGGTTCACTCTTTGAGCGCGGCGTTTTATTTCCCGTATATGAGCTTTACCGGTTCCTGCAGGTCAACCAGCTTTTCGACTATGCGGGCATTGATCTTCTGGTTGGCGGCTATTTTGGAAAAGTAGCCGTCGCTGTCGCCCTCTTTCACCACCATCAGAAAAGAGCACTTGGGGGCGACAAGATCGATGAATCTGTCCGACAGCTCTCCGCGCCGGGCCTTGCCTCCGATGTGCATGCCGATGATCGGAATTTTCTGGGCCGCGGCCCTAGCCATGAGCCGTTCGACCCGCGCCATTTCCTTGTCGGCGTTGATGCCGGCCGCGCCCAACCCCTTGGTGCTGCCGCCGATCACGATAACCAGACTGCCCGCACCCGCCAGGTCGTCGGGTGATGCCAGGGGCGCCAATTTCAACGATACCTTGCAGCGATCGAAGATCACCTTCGCCATGTTCAGGTCGGCGCTCTGACCGGCTGTGGTAAGCAGGGCGGGCTCCTTGGCGGTGAATGTCGCGTCCTGGGCCGCCAAGCTGAAGACGCTTCCGGATACCAAGACGAGGAGAAGGCCGATTAGGACACGCATGGATATCGGTATGACGGCTCGCATGGCAAGAATCCTCCCGGGGTTGAGCGGCGCAATGGTTCTGGATAAGCTGGAGTTATCGTTTCGGGCAGGGACAGACCGGTGAGATTTCCGTATCGGGGTGTGAATCGCCCTCATCGCCGCAGTCCTGAGAAATCACCGACAGAAGGAGTTCGGGCCCCCGGCGCATTCGGTCCGATACCGGCAGCGCCAAGTCGATTTCTACACCCGCTCGGACTCCATGCGCAAGGGCTATTTCAGTTTTTTCGTAATTTGGCCAGGCCGGCGAGCAGACCGAGGATCATAAGCCCGATTAACGCGATCAGCCGCGAGTATCCTCCCTGAGACATGACGCGTCCGTCCGGCACCGCCGGCAGCGGCACAGGGTCGACCGGCAGGCCGAAGTCCCGGGCGATCTTGCGGATGTCCAGTAGATGGATCACCGGCACCCTGGCGGCTGCCATGTGGAAAATGACGCCGCAGCCGGGGCCGGCAGAGCGGATGCCGGGGGGCAGGAGTCCGGTCGGAAGGGCGCGGGCCTGAGGGCAGTTCCCCAAGGCGGGGAGGCTTCCACCGACATTGATGAACACCGACGGTCTGCCGCCGCAGCCCGCCCGATAGAGATCTACGCGGCGGGCCACGTCCGACGACAAGGTCTCATCGCCCTGCTCGTCTATGGCCGGGAGGCCGGAGCGTGCCATGACAGCCTGCATCTCTCGGATGCCCTCATCTCCGAAATGGGCCGGAATGGAGACAACACCCCCGGGCGCCACCGCAGCGGACCGCCAGGGGAAAAGACTCCTCTCGTTAAGCACCTGTTCCATGTCGAGCCAGGTGAAGCGGGGGTCGTTGGCCCCATAGGAGGATGCGCCGACGGAACTTACGATCACGGGCTTCAGCGTCATGGCTTGAAGGGCGCAAAGCACGGCGAGGTTCATGCCGGGGAAGGACCCTGAAAATCCCACGGCGGCACAGTCACCGGGTTTTACGCCGGCGCGGTCGAGCATCGCGACGATCACGCCGGCCATGTTAGGGTTGGCGGACGTGCGCTTGGCCGGAAGATAGCCCAGAGTCGTCGTAATCGCGGTCTGTTGCGGCCCGATGAGACCCGTGGCATTGGGATCGACTTCCGGTTCGAGGGGAATCCCCCGCTTCAAGCGCTCGTCCCGCAGAACCTGCATGGCCTCTTGCATGCGTTGCGCCGCTGCCAACTTGGTAGAGTAAAGCGGGTCCGCCGACAGGCTGCGGGTGGCTTCCAGGACGCCGAGCACCAGCAGCGCCGCTGCTGCCAGGACCATCAACCCGAACCTTTCATAGATTATGTTAAGCATTGATGTCTGTGATGACGCTTAAAAATCATCGGCTTACACGACTTCGTAAAAGGGCCAAGGTCAAGGCGCGCGAATCTCGTGGCGGGAGGCGCACTGGCAGTACGCCGCAGCGACAACGAGATGAAGCGCAACGCCGAGATTGGCCCTTTTACGAAGTCGTCATTCAAGAGCGGAGCTGTCCCAGCACGATGAGCATGAGCCGCACTGTTACAGACAAGGCCACCAGCATGCAGACGGTGGGGACGACTCGCTGCCGCGACATCTCGTTCGCGATGAGGCCGGGGATGATATAGCCGATCGCGTCCATTTCCATCGGCAGCATGCCCGTACGCAGCGTCACGGTTTCCAAAAGCCACTGACCGGCGAAACCGGCCAGCAGGGACAGCATGAAGCGGCGCCGGCCATAAACGATGGCCACCCGCCCAATGCCTTCGACCGCCCGATGGACAATAAACGCAAGGGCCAGGGTG
The DNA here is from genome assembly GCA_050257775.1 of Hyphomicrobiales bacterium. GTDB lineage: Bacteria > Desulfobacterota > Desulfobacteria > Desulfobacterales > SpSt-501 > SpSt-501. The sequence goes on along the minus strand of JBLMXM010000135.1, from coordinate 4,110 downwards.
GTCGCGACCATCCACGGGCGGTCCCAGTATAATGCCAGATATCCGGGCACCACAAAGCCGCCGGCCGACAGGCCGATCCACTCGTAGCAAAAAAATCCAAGTACTAGGCCGATCGCGATGGCTTCCGTCAGCAGCACGACGTGCCCTCCGCAAAATACTCCCGCAGAGCCTCCCCGGCTCCGCGGTGATTGCCCAGGCCGACGAGCGTGAACGATGAAGACCCGACTTGCCGGGCGATGGCTGCCAGCATACGTGCAGGCTCGCGTTCCGCCAGCTTGAACAGCGGAACCAAAGCAGCCTGGTGCCGCAGTCGGCGTTGGGCAAGGGAACATCCGCCCCCCGTTACGCCGATGGCGTCGTAGCACCTCTGACCGGCTATGAATTCTGTAAACTCAAGGGTCCGCAGGGGCCGGTCCGGCCGCGTGTTGAGAAGAGCCACGATCGGCCGGGGGCAAACCGTCTGTCCATGGCCGAGAAACGTCTCCTGGGCTCGGGCAGCTGAAACAGTGTCGTTGGCTGAAAAAGCGTCGACGAGGACGATGCGCCGAGATCCTGCGCCGATCTGGGGGAACTGCTGCCGCCGTTCGCGAACAGCCATCTCCTGGAGAATGCTGATCACCTGTTCTGCCGGGAGGCGAACCAGCAGCCCAATCGACTCGACCATGGCCAGACTCTCGTCCAAAACCGTCCGGTGCGGTGCGGCTCCGAGGCCAGCATGGGTTGCGGATATGCAGAATTGGGTGCCGGCCGCCTCACAGCGTTCCCGAAACAGATGTTCGTATGGTCCGCTTTCCGTTACGAGCGTCGCACCGGCTGGAATCGCGCGGGAAAATGCCTGTGCCACCTGATCGAGTGACCTCCCCATGACCTCGAGGTGGTCCGGCCGAACGTTCGTGATGGCGCCGATGGTGGAACGCATCATGGCGTGCTCGGACACTTCTTGCAGATGGGGCTCCAGAGCCATGCACTCGACCACGACGGCCTCGACATTCTGGCGGGCGGCTTGGGCTATGAACGCAAGCTGCTCCTGGATGCGAGCCGGACCTCTGCGGTGAATACGACTGCACCGGCCGTCCGGAAGGATGAGCTCAGGATGATCACCCGTAATCTTGGCCATCGTCCGAATTCCGGCCCGGCGCAGAAGCTCCGCCGCCAGGCGCGTTACGGTGGTCTTGCCTCTAGTGCCGTTCACGTGAATGCGCAGGGGAATTCGCCGGAGACGACGGTGGTGAAGCCTTTGCTCCAGCACCAGGTAACTCACGGCCACCGCCAGCAGTACCCAATAGAGCATCTCACTCCATCCAGGACTATGGCTTTGCAAAAATCCAATCGCAAATGGAGTTTAACGCAGGGGAGGGATGGTTATCAACCATCGAATACCTAAAATCAGGCGATTGTCGTTCCGAATTCTTGCGGCAATCCCCTCCGGATCCGGGTGCCATTCGCCAGATTCGTCCAATTTAGGCATTGGGGAGACGGGATTGAAGACGGGTGTCGGGAAAGCGTGCTTGCGCTATGCTTTCGGTGCAACGGCTTGCGCCAGCCTCGCCCGCAGGGCTTCGAGTGCCTTGGCGGCCACCTCCGCTTGAGAGCTCTTGCTTTCAGCCAGCTTGGAAAGGAACTCGTCCGACCTATCCGAGCCGATGGCGCCGAGCGCGGTCAAAGCCGCGCCGAGTATGGCCGCATCCTCCGGGGTCGCGGATTTGCGTATGCGCTGCAGCAGCCCTTTCTTATGATCTGCCGCCCGCCGGGCGACATCGAGTACAGCCTCTTCGGCGGCTTCGGGCTCAGTGAAGCGCGTCATGCTGCCGATAGCCCGGATCAGCTGGACCATTTTGCGCTGGTGCCGCGAGGCCAGTTCCTTGTCATCGGGCGTCTCGCTGCGAATGCGGTTTAAAAGTTTGTCCATCAATTCCTTGGACAACGGGGACAACTCCCCCAGCGCATTGACGGCACGCCAGCGGATTTTCTCGTCGGCGTCGTCCAGGGCTTTGACGGCAAGCCGCTCCGCGTCGGCTGTTCTCAAGGCGATGAGAGTGTTCAAGGCTTCGTCGCGAACACGGGCATGGGTATGGCTGACCAGCGTGCGCGCGAGGTCGATGTCACCTTCGGTCTTAGCGATGTGGCGCAGGAGCATGAGCGCGTTGCGCTTCAGAAACCATTTCTGGATAGGGTCTTCAAGCACCGCAAGCACCCATTCGCGCGCCAGATCCCCTTTTTGTATCAGGGCGGACATGGCGGCCTTGCGCGCCGTCCGGCTCTCGCTGTCGGAGAGGACTTTGCACAGGATTTCAATTCCGGGCCTGCCCAACACCCCCAGCAGAGCCTCGAGGGAGGTCCGCTGGGAATTCTCGGCCTTTTCGTAAGCGGCTTGCAACTCGGCCGACCGGTCCTTGAAGAGAAATTGGAGCGCATCGGGACCCATTTCGCCATGGCCCCGGACAAGCCCCTTTTCGGCTCCGGTCTTAACCGTCTGCACCATGCGCAGGACGGTCGACACATTGCCCTCTTCCACCAGGCTCGGGATAACCCGCCGGAAGCACTTCAGGAGTGTCGTCACATCGCCGGGGGACTTCGGCCGCAACAGGCGCTCCAGATAGACCCTCAAATGACCGGTCACATCCCGGGCCATCTTTTGGGTGTTCACCAGATATTGGACATCCGCCGGCAGCTCGTCGAAGGCGAGCACGTCGTTGGCATAAAGCCCCTCCAGGAACCGTTGAGCACCGCGGACGTCCGCTAGGACCAGGCGACGCGCCACCCATTTCAGAATGCGCTTCACCCCGGCGAACCGTCGCTTGATAGCGGGGTTGTCCGGGTCCTTGGCGCCGATCTCCCGCAGCCGGTTGAGCTCCTTGAAGATGAACTGCGAGGTCGGCAGCAGGGTGTCCATCGGGAAGGCTTCGATGATGACCTTTTCGATGTCCTCTTCCTGGATGTTCTTGACGTGTTGGGCGATGACGTAACAGTTGATGATGAGGTCCTTGAGGAACTCCGGGTGCTTGAGCGGCCGCAGGATGTCCTGGATGATCTGCAGCTTCATCCGCTTGATGGCCTCATCCGATTCCCCCCGGAACATCGGCAGGACCTTGAGGTCCTTGGCCAAGCGCTGGATGGCCATCTCTACCCGCCAGGGCAGGTTTTTTTCAAGGACGATGATGTCGTCCATGAACACCGTGGAGATCTCGCTGATCCCCTGCTCCACGAGGGCTCTGGTCAAGAGCTCTCCCACCTTGGCATTCTCGCCGCGATCCGCCGTGGGGTCGCTCATTACATTGACAAAGCCGTCGAAATGCTCCGAGGTGATGTTCCTTTTGATGGCGAAGCTAACGAGTCCCTTGCGGTTGAAATACTCCCGCAGCTTGGGGACGAACAGCTCCGCCATGCCGGCCCCGACCAGGGTGCGCACATTGACCGGCTCATCCAAAATACCCGTGATCAGGATATCGGTCTTCTCGCGGGTTTCCTGGCTGGTGATCATGATTTCGGCCGAATCCCGCAGGCACTTCTGGAAGGCGTCGTAAAGGCCGCGCTTGGCATTCTGGGAGCCGGGGTGGTCCGGGGCGTAATAGCCGGTGCGCAACATGGCCTTGGTGAGGTCCATGACGAAATCACCGGCAGGCTTGATGCGCTCACGTTCGGCCGGAGTAAGGTCTTTCTTGTCATGGACGGCCGGTACGACCAGGTCCGACCCTTCGGTTTGCCGAACCGCCTCCGCCTGGCCGACGGCGGAACGAATCCAGTCCATGGACAATTCCGGCAGCTGACTGGAGCCGCGTTCATCCTGTGATCCAGGCCTTGTAGTGGACGAAGCGGCCGGTGCGGCCGCAGCCGGTGGGGCGGTCGGCTGGCCTTCGTGCTTCTCAGCCGGAGGAGGGGACGTCCAGGTATCGGGGGACGGAGCAGCAGATTCCGAGGGTGCCGCTGAGGCGGCGTCGTCCATGAGCCCGAGCTGTCGTTCGATGTCCTGGATGGCGGTCTGGTTGTCACCCACGAGGCCGAGGAATATCCCGGTCGCTTTTTTCGATGCCGCGGCGGCCTTGGGGCCCACCGATTTCAGCACCTCGGCTTGGAACGCGATCGATTGCCTTTCCTCGGGCAGGATGAGTG
>JBLMXM010000134.1:0-15916 GCA_050257775.1 Hyphomicrobiales bacterium | reverse complement strand
ATCAAGGGCGGCGACCCCCAGGCGGTGGAGCAGCGGGTGCTGGAGCTGATCAAGGGCCATCAGCCGGCATCGGTCCAAATCAGCGATCTGATGTCCTTTCCGGTGCACACGGTCGCGCCTGCGACGACCATGCAGGAGGTCGCCCTGGCTTTGCGCACTCGGGGAGTTACCGGTATCCCGGTGGTCGATGGAGACCAGATCGTCGGCATGATCTCCCGCCGTGATTTTCGCAAGATGCGCAAGGAATCTCAGCTCAAGTTGCCGGTCAAGGCCTACATGTCGACCAAGGTCTTGACCATCGAGGCCGGCCAACACCCCGTGCAGGCGATCCGGCTTATGGTCAAGCACGATATCGGCCGACTGCCGGTCGTCGATAACGGCAGGCTGATCGGCATTATCACGCGTTCGGATGTGATGCGCTACTTCTACGACTTGCCGCCGGACTGATGCGCTGGGTTCATTTGGTCTTGAATCGGCCAGCAGGGTGCTGATAAACAAGTGCCGAGCCATTCGCCCAAACGTGTGGCCTAATGGAAAGCGCTGTCCCGCTATCGGCGCTATAACAAGCCCATTTGCGAGAGCCGCGGAACGCCGGATCACGACCTGTGAAGCAGTTTTTCAATGGCCTGCCAGGATCTCGTCGACCTGGTTCCGGATGTACCGTCCCAGATCCTCAGCCTTTTCCCTCGCGATGGAAGCCACCGTGGCGGCCAAGGCCTCGACCGTCTCCTCGTCGATTTCAGTCATCTTGTTGACCAGAAAGGCGTCGATCTCGCCGTCTGAGAACCTCATGCCGCAGGCGCCGACGGCGCCCACGAACTCGCCGTCCAGAAAAATCGGGACCACCAGCTTGATCATTCCGGCATCGCACTCCTCGATCACCGGTTGGCCGGAACGCATGGCCTGGGCGGCGATGTTCATGTGGGCCGGGGCGCATATGAAGCTCTGGCCCTTGTCGGTGTCCTTGATCGCGGGGCAGAGCCGGTTCGCCCAGTGTTTCTGGGGCGAGATGCGGTAGCCCCGGGGGTCGAAGACGTTGGCGTCCAGGCCCGAGCGCTTGTTGATGTCGTTCTCCAGTTCCATCCAGCGCTCCAGCGGCGCGATATCCGTCAGCTTCATAACTGTTCCTTTCGCAACCAGGCCGTTAAACGTCTGAGACCCTCGGCGGTGGACACCCGGGGCTCGTATCCCAGGTCCCGGCGGGAGGCTCCGATGTCGAACCAATGGGCCCTGGCCAGGGCGTCGGCCACGAAGCGCGTCATCGGCGGTTCGCCCGGCAGCCGCAGCCAGCCGTAAACTTTTTCAAGGATTAAACCCATAGCCCAAGCCGTGCGGTAACCGATGTGGCCTCGGACCGGCCCGAGGCCGGCAGCTTTCAGAATGGCGTCGATCATGTCCCAGGCCGGCATCGGTTCGCCCTGGCTGATGAAGTAGACCCGGCCCGAGAAACCGGGATCGGCTTTGAGCGCATCAGCCGCCAGAAGGTGGGCTTCAGCGGCATTGTCGATGTAGGTCGTGTCCACCAGGTTCCGGCCGTCCCCGATGCGCCTCAGCCTGCGGGCCCGGGCGACGATGCGGGGCACGAAATGCGGGTCCCCCGGACCCCAGATCTGGTGGGGCCTGAGAACGATGGTCTTGAGCTCGCCGCCGGCCCGGATCACGGCCTGTTCGGCCTTGGCCTTGGTCCAGGGGTAGTGAGCGGTGTAACGATGCGGATAGGGCACGGATTCGTCAACTCCCTGAAGGTCGCGGCCGTCGAAGATCACGCTGGGTGTGCTGGTGTGGATCAGCCGGGGCACGCGGCATCTGCCGCAGGCGGCGATCACATTTTCCGTGCCCCAGACATTGATGCGATGATAATCGCGAAAGGCTCCCCAGGGCGGCGGTTTGGCGGCCGTGTGAAAGACGGCATCCACGCCGGCGCAAGCGCGCTCCAGGGCCGGCGCATCGGTGATGTCGCCCAGGACTTGCTCGACGCCGAGAGCCTTCAAATGGGGATGGGGGCTGCGGGAGAAGCTGCGCACCCGGTCGCCGCGAGCGGCCAGGGCGGCCGCGATGGCCGAGCCTAAAAAGCCGCCGCCGCCCGTCACTAGTACCTTTTCCGGGACATGGACCGACGACGTCATGTGACCCCCTCGGCCCGGCGAAAGTCGCGGATATCCCCGGGCTTGACGCGCTTGGCAGCCCAGCGTGCCAGTTGTTCGCGGAAGATCTTCGCGTTATGACGAACGTCCACCGGGAACGAGTTGTGAAACAGCACGATCCGGATCGGCCGGGTGATCTCGTGCTTCGAACCCAGCTCCAGCAGTTCGGTCTGAATGGATTTGCGGGCGATGCGTTTTTTCGTTTTCTTCAGCTCGATACAGATCACGGGCACTTGGTGATTGGGCGGGCCGATGCCGACCAGTGCGCTGCGATAGACCAGGGGATGGGTGTTGAAAATGGATTCGCAGGGGATAGTGTACAGGGTTTCCGCCGATGTGACCACCCGGTGGCTCTTGCGGCCGCAGAACCAGATGCGCCCCTTCTTGTCCATCCACCCCAGGTCGCCCATTCGATGCCAGAATCCGCCGCCGTCGGGGATCTTGGCCAGGGAATCGGCCAAAGGGTTTTCAAAGTATCCCGGACTGACCAATGGGCCTTTGACGACAATTTCGCCGATTTCACCCCGGGGAACGAGCAACTCGTCTTTCCAGCGGCGGATGGGGTCGTCGCTGACGGCGATGATGCGGATGGGGATGTCGTTGATCGGGTGGCCCACGCAGATTCCGTAGCCCTTGTCGGTGAGGGGCCGGCATTCAGACAGGATCTCGGTTCCCCGGATGGAGGCGATGGGAACGGCTTCGGTTGCGCCGTAGGGAGTATGGATATCGGCGCCGTCGGCCAGCAGAGGCGTGAAAAGTTCGATGGTGCGGGCCTGCACCGGTGCGCCGGCTGAAATCACCCGCTTAAGGGACGGGAGCCGGATGCCTTGCGAGCGGCCGTAGGATCCGACGCGGTCCAGGAGCGCGGGCGAGGCGAACATGTTGGTGGCCCCCTGATTGACGATCGCTTCGATGATGCGCTTCGGGTTGACTTGTGCCGGGCGGGTGGGATCCATGTCCGGCACCACGGCCGTGACACCGAGGGCCGGATAAAAAAGCGCAAAGAGCGGAAAGGTGGACAGATCGATCTCGTCCGCCGCGAAATCAAGATGCGTCCGGATCTGTCGCAGCTGGGCGTCGAAATTGCCGTGGGTGTAGACGACACCCTTGGCCGGTCCGGTACTGCCGGTGGTGAACAGGACTGCCGCCATTTCGTCCCTGCCGGTTCGCGCGGCTTCGAAGGGCTTGCCGGAGGATGCGCGCAGCTTGCTCAAGCTGAGCCCTCCCCAGGCCCAGCGCAGGCCGACCGTGATCCAGATTCGCACGGTGGGGAAATACTGGGGGAAAAGGGTTCGCACGGCGTGGGCCGCGGGAATGCCGATAAAGGCCTGCGGCCGCGTCGAGCGATAGCAGGCGAGCATGCGCCGGATGCCCATGCCGGGGTCGACGACCACCGGCACGGCACCGATTTTGAATACGGCAAAGATGATTTCAAAGAACTCGAGGCTGGGGCGAACCATCAGGATCGCGCGCGTGCCCCGGCCGATGCCGGCGGCCTGGAGGCCGTGGGCCAGGCGGTCGGATTCGCGGTCGAGCTGCAGAAACGTGAGATGAGCATACGACACGCGGCCGCACCGGTCGCGGCCGGACGGACAGACCACGGCACGTTTGAACGGGTGGTTCTGCGCCGCGAGCGTCAAATGCGCTGCTACGTTCACATGGGCTTGATCGGTTTCGGCCGGATCGGGCATGCCTTCGGCTATATCCCAATCACCATCAGTTTTCAATGCGGGCAGGGATGGCGGTTCAGGAACTTCTGCACCAGATGGAGGATCCGGTCGGGGATGTCCTCGAGGATATAGTGGCCGGCTTCCGGGAAACAGTGGACTTCAGCCTGCGGGAAGCGCCGGCGCCACTCGGCCAGGTAATCGCGGTCGAACACGAAATCCTTTTCCCCCCAGCAGATCAGCATGGGTTTGCCGAAGAGCAAATCCAGGCGATGATCCGCCTCCGCCGCCAAGTCATAGCTGGGATCTCCGGGATAAAGCGGAATATCCTGAACGAATTTGAGAGTGGCCAGTCGGTTGCGCCAGCTGTTATAAGGGGCCAAAAGTCCGCGGCGCACCTCCGAAGGCAGGCGCCTTGCAGATGCCGTCCAGGCAGCACCGCGGGCAAAGAGATTCAGCCCCAGCACGGCCGGAGCCGCCAGCATGGGGAGCGTGCGGATGATGTTCAGCATCCATGGAAGCCGCTTGGCTTTGGGCTTCAAGAAGGCCGCCGTGTTCAGGACGACCAGGCGGCTGATCCGCGCCGGGTTTCGAACGGCAAAGCACGCGCCGATCATTCCGCCCCAGTCGTGCACCACCAGCGTGATGTCCTTTTCGAGTCCGAGGCTGCCGATCAACGCTTCGATATCGTCGACCCGGTTGTGCAAACGGAAACCGTATTCGGATGATCCAGGCCGGGCGGACAAACCGCAACCGATGTGATCAGGTGCGATGCAGCGATACGCATGCGAAAGCCCCTTAATCAGCTTGCGGTAGTAAAAAGACCAGGTGGGATTTCCGTGCAGCAGGAGCACCGTCTCACCTTCGCCCTCGTCCACGTAATGCATGGCAAAACCATTTACATCCACGAAGCGCGACGTGAAAGGATACAGGTGCCGGAACGAAGCGATGTCGATCTGAACCGAAGCCATGGGGAAAAAACAATAGCGCTCAACGAGTTAGGAGTAATGAGTTATGAGCAAGAAGCACCGACAGCGGTCGGAGTAACCCAGGCCGAATCCGTCATGGTGCTCACAGCCGGGAAAGAATACCGTCATGAAGGCTCGCCTGGGCCGGTGGTCGCCAGGTATTTATTGTGCAGTTTCGTGAGCAGAATGAGTGCAAACATCGAACCGACCAGGCAAAAGAACATATCGCTCTGCGTGTCCCAGATGTAACCCTGGGTTCCGAGAAAGGCTTCAGTATCCGTCGGATCGGAAAGAGAAGCCAGCCATTCAAAGATTTCGTACAATGCTGAAAAAGCCAATGGTACGGCGATCGATATGAAGCCCAGCCACTTGCCGCGGCTGAGCGGTGAGGTTCGCGATATAATTTCACGCGTGTATATGGTCGGGCCAAATCCTTGCATGAAGTGCCCGATCTTATCGTAATTATTGCGAGCCCAGCCGAACCAATCCTGCATCCAAAAACCTAACGGTACTTTGGCGTAGGAGTAATGTGCGCCCAGCATCAGGATCACGGCGTGGATTGCGATAAGTGTATACGTTAAGCCGGTCAGCGGAAATCTTTTATAGGTGAGCAGCAAGACCGGCAAAGCCATCATCAATGGCAAGGTTTCGAGCAGCCAGGTCAGCCGGGTGTCCAGCGGCTGAATCCCCGACCAAACCCCAAACACCAGAACGATGATCAATAATATGACCGGATACCTTCTTGATGACATGTTATACCCTCTGATTCGTTGCTCGTTGCCCCCGTCACCATTCGATCCCGAGCATCAAACAATTCAACCCGCTGCCGATGCCGAGGAAACCGACAAGGTCTCCGGGCACCAGAAAGCCACGCTCTTCTGCTATGGCGGCGGTGATCGGGAGGGAGACCGTGCCGATGTTTCCCAGGAAGCGGAACGTCGTAAAGTCTCGGTCGGCCGGGATACCGATGGAATCCAGAATCGTGCGCTGATGGGTGGCGCCGACCTGGTGGCAGATGATCTTGTCCGGCTTGCCGGCCGGAAGTGACAGGATCTTGCGAAAATTTCGAAAGGTGTCGATGCCCAGCGCCACTCCGTTCTGCAGGACCTTGACCGAGTCCGTTTCCGCCATGTGCTGCGTTCCGCCGGGTATGCCGGTGTCGGGGCCCCACACGCACAGACGGTGGTGCTCGGCGGCGCTGCGCGCCGTTCCTCCGATGATGCGATGTCCCCGGTCGTACCGAGCAGGGTCTGTTAGCAGGACCGCCACCGCACCGGAGCCTCCGGTCAGAGTGGCGACAGTCCTGCGCAGGACTTCCATGTTCTTTTCCCGGTTTAGGCGGTCGATGGTGAGATCGACGATCTCCCGGGCGGACTCACATGCCACGACGAGGCCGGCCTGGATCTGGCCGAGCTCAATGGCGTTCGCCACGTTCACCATGCCGTTCAACACGCCGAGACAGGCGTTGGATACATCGTAGACCTGGCATTCGGGCGCAAGGCCCAAGGCGTCGGCCACGGCGCACGCCGAGGCCGGCTCAAGGTTTTCGCGGCACACCGCCCCGTAGATCAGCATCCCGATCCGCTCCCGGCCGATGCCGGCCGCCTCGATGGCCTTGCGCCCGGCGCGGGCTGCACCCTGGTGCAGTGGGAAGTCCGGGTCCCAGTAGCGGCGCTCACGGATGCCGGTGATGGCCTCGAGCTGGCCGCGTTGAAGCCGCAAGGCGGCGTACATCGGCTCAAGCCGGCGTTCCAGGTCCTCGGAGGTGACGACGGTGGATGGAAGTTCGTAGCCGAAGGATTGGATGGCGACACGAGAATATTTCATGGTGCTCTCAAAATCGTTCAAGGGGTCCAAGGTTCAAGGGGTCAAGTGAAAGCTGTATAGAACTATACCGTTGCTTCATTCGATCCTCCGGTTCCTTGGCTGGGGATCAGCTGAATCCCGAAGTCCTTCATGTGGTAAATGCAAAGGCCATCGACGGAGAGATATCCTTCCGCAAACAGAGCTGGGCAGGGGGCCTCGACGATTTCAGTGACCGCTGCCTCCACCGTTACGCGTCGGTTGGAGGGCAGGATTTGGCCGCGGTAGGTCCATTGGTGGCCCCGACCGATGGCCGTCCTGAAGCCATGGGTGGATGCCAGCTGCGGCCATCGCTCGCACGCGGCGAACTTCAAGAGCTGCAGGAATGACTCAAGGCCCAGGGAGCCGGGGCACACCGGGTCCTGGTAAAAGTGAGCTTTGAAGAACCATTCCTGTGGATTGATGTCCTTGACCCCCCGCACGAACCCAAGCTTGTATGGGCCTCCCTGAGGGAGGTAAAGCTCGATCCGGTCGATCATGCGCAGTGCCCCGGCGGGCAGGCTGAGGCCTCTTTGCGGATCGCACTTTGGGTCGTCGGGTGTCAAGGGTGCTATGTCCTTCAACTGGTGCGCGGCATTCTCGGCAAACTCGTCAACGGTAGGCCTGAAGGCGGCTACGGTCGCATCGCGGATGCCCTCCTGCCTTTCCAGAGCGGACGGAGTAAAAAAGCCGAAGTAGGCGGAGCCGCCATACACCGGGCCCTCTGATCCATGGACCTCGAAATCGAAATGCTCGATGATCATGTCGGTGACCTCGGAGGCGTGGGTCAGGCGAGTCCGGACCCGCAGGGTGCCGGAATCGGCGGAAACGTTGCGGCGCAGGATGCCCTGCCCTCCGAGATTGCGGAAGTGCAGCGGGTTTTCGCTCTTCAGCGCCGAGCCCATGTATGCGGCCAGCCATCCGCAAGGCTGCAAGGCACTCTCGAGTAAGATGCAGTAGGGAACAAAGCCGGTGCGCTCGGCGGCAATGTGCCAGGCATCCGGATGCACATCGAATTCCGAATCGACCCAGCCGTCCGGCTTGACGACCCAGGGGGGTGGTTCGACCCGGGTGATGCGGTCCATGCAGAGATAGGGAGGGGAGGGCAGGCGCGCGATGAAGCGCCCGGAGTCGAAGGCGGCGTAAGGGGCGCCGAAGGCGGCCGAGGGTTTGCCGGCCGCGAATTCTTCCAGATGGCCGCGGGTGAATACCGCCGGGTGCCGGCCTGTCGGCGTTCGGCTATCCGCTGCCCCCGGGCGTCGGCCCCAGAAGGCTTCGATGTCCTCGCGGGTGGCCCCGGTCAGTTGCAACGACATGTCGCTGAAATGAACAATATGACGGCCGTCGGCATACATGTTGGCGTCGGCGATGACAAACGGCTGAGGCCCGTAGCCCAGCTCCTTGAGGTCCACCTCGTAGACGACACGGCGGGTCGTGGGGGTTACCGGCCCCCGGCACTTGAGCGCGGCGTGGATTCCCTGCATGGGTTGGTAGCAGGCGCCCGGCCGGTCGCTGATCCACCCCATGCGCTGGACTAACACCCGCAGCGCATGGACGCAGCATTCATACATCAGGGTGCCCGGCATGACCATGTCGTCCACGAAGTGGCAAGTCAGGAACCAATCGTCCGGGTGAATATCGGCCTCGGCCCGGATGCGGCCCATGCTGTAACGGCCTCCCTCCGGTTCCAGGCCGATTACGCGGTCGATCAGACGCATGCGGCCGCCCGGAAGCCGCAGCGATTCCGGTATGCAAACCCCACTGAACCGCTCGCCGAAACAGGCCGCAGGATCACCCGCTCGTAGACGAGCCAGCGCCGCTTCGTCGTATGCCTCAGCGGCCAGAGGTACGGGGAATTTCCAGTCGTGGGGCATTTTCCCGGATCGGGGCTGTCTTTCCTCGTCGGTCAGGATGATTCCGCCGGAGGCGGCGACCTCCTCCGGGGTGAAAAAACCGGCGCAGCCGTTGGACATGGTGATGAGCGGCACGCCGTCAACGGTTCCCTTGAAATGGAAGAGAAAGAGGTAGGTTTCGCCCTGGCGCAGAAATTTATCGATCTCGATAGCATAGCGGATGGTTTCTCCCGGCCGCGGCAGTTCGCGGTGAAACTGGACCGTGGCATCCAGGAGCCGGTAGGTACGCCGGCCGCGTACTACCCGGTCGATCCCCAAGTAGGCGCACAGAAACAGGTCGGCCTGCCCGGCCTCCACCGCGATGCACACCGGGACGCGTCCTCCGTCGAGGTACCAGGCGCCGGGGAGCACATCGTGCTCGGTGACGATCCGTCCCGGGCCGAGCGATGCCTTGGTCCCGTGGAGCTCCAGGATGCGGTCCACCAGCATCAGCGGCTCGTCCGGAAGCCGCACCCGCGCAGCATACGTGTCCACCTCGGCAAATTCGCCTCCCAGAACGGCAGCCACCGAGCCGCGTGCGAATTCAAGGCATTGGTCGCGGCCGAAGGCAGGGGGCTGCGTCTTCCGGGATGCGACCGAGGTCTCCCAGCCTCTCGATGCGGGCAGTTCGAGAAGCCGGGTCTGAAGGTGCAGTACCTCGGCATAGGCGCGGGTCATTTCGGCTGATGTTTCCAGAAACGCGATATGGGCTCTGGTGGTCGCTTCGGAAACGGCTGCCAGATTGCCCATGAGCTCTGCCGGGGAGGCTTCGAACACAGGCGCTGCGGCCGGCGCGGCATCCGAGAGCGGAGGATCCCCTGGAGGCGGCGGGACGATCAGCGGCGGCCCGGCGACCGGGATCCAAACGAGGCTTCTCTCGCGAGCCGTATCGGCAGCCGGCGCCGGCCCGCGCTTGAACGCCGGCGGGCCGGTGTCGTGTTTCTCGAGAACCACGTGCACACAGTTGCCGTCGGCGGTCATGGCGCCTGCGACGGCCCAATGAACCGGTTCGGTTGCGAGATGCAGATCGAGGCTTGCCTTGATGAGCGCGGCCAAACCCGAAACCGCACCGCTATCCCCGATGAGGGATCTGCACGAACCGAGTCGTACGGCCGTCCGCTCCGTTCCGAACACGGCTTCGATGGCCTCCGCCTCGAGACGGTCGTCGTCCGGGACGCCGCTTCCGTGGAGTTCGAACCGGCGCACGGCCGCTGCCGGGATTCCGGCCTCTGACAAGGCGCGGGACAGGCTGCGGATGTAAGCGGCTCGGTCCGGTCGCGGGACGGCGATACCCCCCCCGCCGCCAACACCCAGACCACGAATGACCGCATAAACCCGGTCCCCGTCCGCCTTCGCCCGGTCCAGCCTCTTGAGCACCAGCGCAGCCGCTCCGTCGGCGGGCCGGCAGAAGCCGTCGGATAGGGGGGTAAGCAGGTGCCGCAGGGCAGTGCTGCGCAAATCCCCGTGCAGGTCCACCGCTCCCACCAAGGCCGTCTCCATCTCACCGGATTGTACTGCGCGCATCCCGACTTCAAGGGCCCGCAGGCCCGAGGCAGCCTCCGCCGAAACCACAAAGCTGGGGCCGCCGAGCCGGAGCTCACGGGCGATGCGGCTGGCCACCATGCTGCCCAGGGCACCCAGGACGCGGTTGGCCGTGAGCGGTGGGCTGCAAGCCTCCTTGAGCCGGGAGAGCCAGTCCGACTCGGGATGCCCTTGAAGATGCGGGAAACGGGAGCGCATCCATTCGGGGAAAATCCGCTCCAGATACCAGCGCAGATGAAAGTTGGTGGCTTCGAAATCAAAGTCGACGCCGATCGCCGCACCCATGGCCGGCCGCTCCTCCCTCAGGGGAAGGCCGGCGTCGGCCATGGCGACGGCGGCCATCTGGAGCATGAGCAGGTGCTGAGGGAGAATATCGGCAATTTCCCGGGGCGGGATATGGAACCAATCGCGTTCAAATGCAACCTCGCCGAGAAAGGTCCCCTGCAGCTTTTTCAAATGCATGATGACGTCGTCGCAGCCTTTCCAGCGGTCCTCAGGCCGCGGCCCGGCAAGCGACCGCCCGGCAGATACCGCTTCGGCAAAGGCATCCAGCGAGCCGGCGCCCCCGAAGCATAGGGACGTGCCCACGATGGCCACCGGGGAATGCAAAGCCTTCCGTCCGCCGTCCTCTCTCTTGCTGCTTTCCCTATGCGCCTTCCGCCTTCCGGACCCCGGACGCCACTCTTCCAGCAGGAGGTGCGCATTGATGCCGCCGAACCCGAAGGCGCTGACTGCCGCGCGCCGAGGGGTGCCGCCCCGGCGCCGGTTCCATGGCTGTACCTCGATCTGGACGCGAAAGGGCCCTTGCTCGAGCGGGCTTCCGGCAGGGGGCTGGGAGAAGTGGATGGTCGGCAGCAGGAGACCGTGCTCCATTGCCAGAAGGGTTTTGATCATGCCGGCTGCGCCGGCAGCGGTCAACAGGTGCCCGATCATGGACTTGATTGAACCGATGGCGCATTGACCGGCTTTCCAGCCGGATTCGGCCCAGAGAGTCCGCAGGCTCGCCAACTCGGTTTCGTCGCCCACCGGGGTCCCGGCACCGTGGCATTCGATGTAATCCACGTCCTGCGGCGACCAGCCAGCGGCAGCGTAAGCGGCACGCATGGCCCGCAGCTGCCCCTCGCTGTCGGGTGCGAGCAGACTGCCCTTCAGATCGTTGGAAAGACCCGCTCCTCGGATCAATCCATGGATTCGGTCCCCATCCCGCAGCGCGTCGGCCAGCCGCTTGAGCACCAGAAGCCCCGCGCCTTCGCCCACCACCAGCCCGTCGGCACTGCGATCGAACGGTGCACAGCGGCCGCTGGGAGAAAGAGCTCTCAGCTGGCTGAAGCCGACCTGGGTGAAAAGGCAGTCCGGCCGCGATACGCCACCGGTCAACATGGCATCGGTGCGGCCGGAGCGAAGCTCATCGCAGGCCAGCTTGACGGCATACAGGGAAGACGCGCAGGCGGCATCGAGCGTGTAGCTCCCGCCGCCGAGGCCGAAGGCTCGTGCCAAGATGGCTGCCGGAAGGCCGGCCACGCGGCTTGCAAAATAACGCTCGCGGCCGGTGGACGGGTCAGGGTTCCAGGACGGTGCCTCTCCGAAGACAGAAGCCTTGATCTTCCTGCCGATGATCTCGCGAGTCAGGGCGGATGAGGCTTCCGTGGGTAGGACAATGGCGGCCAGGATGACGCCCGTGCGTTCATGGACGAGAGACGGGGCGGCGGAGCCGGTTAAAGCATCACGGCCGGCTTGAAGCACCACACGGTAAAGAGGATCGAGGACGGCTGCCAGCGACGGGTCCAGGTCCAGACCCCGAGGATCGAAATCAAAATCCGGCAGCAGGCAGCAGCGACGGGAGTAGGCACGGTCCGCCTGCAGGGGTGTACTGACCATGATGTCGGGCGAGGCGATCCACCGCTCACTGCGCACCTCACCCGTGGCATCCTTTTTCCCAACGATGTTGGTCCAAAGGGTGCCCACGTCCAGGGCGCCGGGAAAGAGGCCGGAAAGCCCGACGACGGCAATCGGGTCATCGACGCCCATGGTCAAACCGGGACTTTCTCGAATCCGGCTCTTGTGAGGATTCCGATGGAAAAGGGGCCGGCGATATCTTCGCTCGCAGCAGCCTGCCGTTCAAGGCGCGGGCGGATATCCGGCAGCAGGTCCAGCGGGGATTTCGCCGCCCGGGCGGCGCGGGCCAGGTTATACTCGAGGCTGATCAGCCGCGGCACCGAGTAGGCGGAGACGATTTCGTCTATGTCCAGCTGCGGCAGTCTCTTCTTGGTCCAGATCAGGTAAATCTGGAAAGGGCTATGAGCATTTCGGGCCGAGTATCCGCCGAGAATGAAATGCACATGGTGCACCGGGTCTACCGGCAGGGACGTGCAGGTCTTGCGCATAAAACGCTCGTATTCGCCGGCCAGGAACGGCAGGGCGGCGCCGCAGACATCCTGAATGTCTGCCAGCTTCTCTTCGGCCAGGAAGGCTTTGAGGGACCGGCACATATGTTCTCCCTCCGCGGCTCCTCCGGCAAGAATCGCCGCCTGCGGTGTGAGCTGGACCAATCGCGTGATCTGAAGGCTGACCAGCTCCCCCTGGGGGGTGAAATCAACCGCTTTGCTGTCGGCGGCGAAAATGATTCCCGAATCGGTCTTGCATGCGAGTATTTGAGACATACGTTACTCCGTCATAAGGTCATAGATGCAGCCGGTAAATGCTATAGATAGTGAAAACCCTTCGGTGTGTCAACGGATGATGCAGAGCGATGTTCCTTGAAATCTGTGGAAATTTCTCTTGATTGAGGCGATTCGGAATTTTGAGTGTCTGGGAGATTTCGAGCTTCGGATCTTGTAATTCAGGTGTTTCTAACTCAGGCTTCGGGATTGCCTGGCGATGATGGCCTTGGCGGGAATGATACCCGTGGCGGCCGCCGAAACGATGTTCCCGGCCACCCCGGGGCCGTCGCCGGCCACGAATACGCCGGGGACGTCGGTCTCAAGATCGTTGTCGGTTTCGATCTGCGTGGCGAAAAACTTGATCTCCGGGGCATACAGAAGGGTTTCGTCGTTGGAAACCCCCGGGATGACGCAGTTAAGCTTGTCCAGCCCCTCCATGATGTTGGTGAGAATGCGCTCGGGCAGGGCCATGGCGATGTCACCGCAGACCACGTTGGTGAGCGTGGGCCGGATGTAGCCCTTGCGAATGCGGTTCCAGGTGCTGCGCCGGCCGCGCTTGAGGTCGCCAAAGCGCTGCAGGATGGGTTTGCCGCCGCCGATGAGTGTCGCCAGGCTGCCGATAGCCTCACCGTAGGACTGATTGTCGGTCACTGGCTCGGTGAGCACCACCTTGGACAAAAATGCAAAATTGGTGTTATCCGACTTGCGGTCGCGAAAAGCGTGTCCGTTCACGCAGACGAAGTCACTGTAATTTTCAAGTGAAACCAACCCGCCGCGGTTGGTGCAGAAGGTACGGGTGAGATCGTCGTACTTGGCGGTCTGGATGAAAAAGCTCGGGTCGTAAATGACATCGCAGAGGTCCTGCATGATGTCATTGTGAACCTCCACCCGGACCCCCACCTCTATGCCGCGCTGTCTCAAGCCCAGCCCGAATTTCAGAGCAAACTGCCCCATCCAGTCGGCGCCGACGCGGCCCGGCGCCAGGATTACCTGCCGAGACGAATACGTGCCACGGTTGGTGATCACACCCAGTGCACGGCCCTCGGCCGCCTCGATGTCTTTGACTTCCTCCGACGTGCGGATGGTCACACCCCTGGCGCGGAGATGGTCGGCGATGGCGGCGATGTGCTCGGGCAACCGCTCGCTGCCGATGTGCTTCTGTCGGATGATCAACAGGTCGATGCCGTAGCGCTTGGCCTGCCTGCGGATCTCGAGAGCCCGGACCATGTCGGTTGGGAAGACGGTGCTGTCCATTCCGAAGCGGTTGAAGATCTTTTCGGTCTCTTCGATCAGCGCTTCGGCTTCCGGCACCGGCATGAACTGGGAGAGATCGGTTTTACCCAGTTTGTAGATGAAGTTCAGTTTGCCGTCCGAAAAAAGCCCGGCGCCGCCGACACCGCTCAAGATGTCACAGGGCTTGCATTTGATACATTCACGATAGTCGTCGATCCGGCAGCGACGCTTGAGGGGGCTCTTGCCCTTCTCGATGATCAGGATGCGAAGGTCGGAGTTTTCGCAGAAGTGGTAAGCGGCAAAGAGACCGGCCGGTCCGGCTCCCACCACGATGACGTCGTAATCGGTCTTGCGGCTTGCGGGCATCTCTACATGCTGCCCTTGGTAAGCTGGACGGACTTGAGTTCCGGTTTTTCATGGTTTGGCGTGGGCGAGCTCGAATCCTGCTTAAAGGCAAAGCGCAGACGCTGCAGCGCGGTGAAATTCGCGAAGATGGCGACCATCCACACGGCGATCGTAAGGGCAATAGGATGAATCAGGGCTCCGAGGCCCAGAAAAACGATGCGTTCAGGCCGCTGCATCACACCCACCTTCGCGGCCAGACCCAGGCTTTCCGCGCGGGCGCGGGTGTAACTGACCATGAAGGAGCCGCACAGGGCCAGGAAAGTTACGGCTGAATTCACGTAATCTGCGATCATCAGAAAGTAGCCGCCGATACCGAAGAGCATCACAAACTCGGCGTAACGGTCAACCGAAGAATCCAGCAGTGCGCCAAAGCGGGTGGCCTTGCCGGCGTTGCGGGCCAGGGAACCGTCTATGGCGTCGCACAACCCGCCGAGCAGCACCAGAAACCCGCCGAGCCGCGGGCTTTTCATGAAAAAGGCCGCCGTCGCGAAGAAGGTAATGATGATCCCCGCCAGGGTGAGCGAATTGGGGTTCACCCCCCATTTGGTCAACACGCGCACGAGGGGCGCCAGCATGCGCATGAAGCCGCGTTGAAAGCTCTCGGGGATCAATCTACGCGAAGAATTGGTCATGGACTCATCCGATGCCCGCTGAATGGCCGGCCGGGACGTGCTGAACTCCGCAAAATTCTTATCCTTCATTGATCCTATTGTCAACGCAATACCATCCGGAGGGTCGGCGGATAGCTGTCCGCCTTCGTGGAACGGCCAGCACATGAGGCAGATATTGGCCGGACACGTGGCTTGCGGCGAGTTTCGCAGCGTAGCGGCTGGCCCGAGCGACAGTCTGGTGATTCTTGAATCGTGCGACCGTGTAGGCCGCGAGAAAGACGTCTCCAGCGCCGGTAGAATCTACGACGAGTGATACCGGTTCAGACGAGTAGCGATAGACACTTGCATTTCCGCTGTAAATGCGCCCGCCATTGAAACCGGAGGTCACCACCCATTCGGCAATTTCGAACCGGATCATGAGGTCCTCGACCCTAGTTCCGAAGGTCTCGAGAATAAGGCGGAGTTCATCCTCGTCGGACTTGACGAGAAAGGCGGCTCGTAGAGCCGCATCCAGATGCTCTGAAACGGCCGCGGCTACCCGGCTGCCGGATATCTCCCGAACCAGGCCCTGGACGTCCAGGACGACCAAGGCGCGCGACTCGCGCAGCCCCACGAATACGGACTCATCGATATCCTTCGGGTGAAGAGGTCCCAGGTGAATGCAGTCCACCTGGGGCTCGACCGCCGCAAGTTGGGAATAGTTCACCGACGGTGCAATGGATGTGATCACTTGGTGCCGGCGGCCGGCACGGACCCGGTTGACAAACCGGGTGGTGGTTTCGGCTGGGTCATCCGACACCTGGATGCCTTCGGCGGCCAACCGCTTCAGGATCCAGGTTTCGGCATGCGCCACTCTGGACACGACCCACGTAGGCAGCCCATGACGCCGGTACGTGAGGCCGGCGTAGGTCGTGACGCCCCCCATTTTCATAAATGTGACGCGGCCGATAAC
>JBLMXM010000133.1:0-15242 GCA_050257775.1 Hyphomicrobiales bacterium | reverse complement strand
TTCGTGGAGCCGTCAAAAGATCTTGCCCGGATTCATCAGCCCCTTCGGGTCGATCAAGTCCTTGATCTGTCTCATGAGCTGGTAGCTGTCGCCGTGCTCGAGCTGCATGAACTTGCGCTTGCCGATGCCCACCCCGTGCTCCCCCGTGCAGGTGCCGCCCACCTGGATGGCCTTCTCGACGATGGCCCTGTTGATCGCTTCGAGGCTGCCCCATTCCGAGGTGTCCTTCGGGTCGCCCACCATCACCACGTGCAGGTTGCCGTCGCCGGCGTGGCCGAAGACGTAGCCGATGGACCGGTGCTCGTCCACCTTCTGCTGCGAGAATACCACCATCTCGGGGTAGCACGAGATGGGCACGGCGGCGTCGACGATCAGGGTCTCCTTCTTCGGGTGGGCGCGGTGGATGGTCTCCCAGGCCTCATGGCGGGCACGCCACAGGTCCTTGCGGGCACTTTCCTCGGTGGCGTAGGTGAAGCCCTCTGCTCCGCACTCCTCGCACAGCTCCCGGGCGAGCTGGGCGGTTTCCTTCAGGGCGGTCTCACCGACGGCATGAAACTCGCAGAAGAGGGACGGCACCTCGGGGAGTCCCAGCCCCTTTTCCCGGTTCATCAACCGGATCAACCCCGGCGGTAGAAGCTCCAGGGCAGCCGGACCCAAACCGGAACCGATCATCAGAGCCACCGCCTCCGAGGCCTTTTCCAGATTCGGGAAGCGGATGGTGGCGGCGAGGTAGTGGCTGGGGATCCCGGTCAATTTCAAGGTGGCCGCGGTGACGATGCCGAGAGTCCCCTCGGAGCCGACAAACAGCCGCGTCAGGTCGAACCCCGCCGAGGACTTGGGCGCCCTGCAGCCGGTGTGAATAACCTTTCCCTGAGGCAGCACGACCGTCAGGTGCATCACATAGTCCTTGGTGGCGCCGTACTTGACGGTCTGCACGCCGGAGGCGTTGTTGGCAATCATGCCGCCGATGGTGGCGTCCGCGCCCGGGTCGGGCGGGAAGAACAGGCCGTGCTGGCCGGCCTGGCGGTTCAACTCCTTGCGCAGGACGCCGGGCTCCACGTCGGCCTGCAGGTCCTGGGGCCTTATCGCGAGAACCCGGTTCATGCGGGTCATATCCACCACGAGTCCGCCGCGGGTCGGCACCGGGTTGCCCTCGGTGCTTGTGCCGGCGCCCCACGGCGTGACGGGGACATCGTTGACATACGCCCAGGATAGAATAGCCGAGACCTCTTCGGTTGACTCCGGCCAGATGATGCCGGCCGGGAGAGTCCCCATGTGGAAAGAGATGTCGTGAAGGTGAAGCTCGCGGTTGGACTGGCCGGTGGAGAAGCGATCCGGAGCGACCATGGCGGAGAGATCGGCCATATGCTGAGGGGTGAATTCTTTCATCGAAGGGCCTCCAGGCGCTTGTGCCAAATTTGGTACGATTTAGACACCAATTTACAGAAGGGATCAAGGATGAAATGACAGGTTAGATCATGTTCGCGTCCTGCCATTTCATTCTCATTTGTAGATCAGCGACGGGAACCAGGTGGTCAGCGGGGGCCAGTAGCAGGCGATGAGAAGCGCAGTCATGGCCACCATAACGAGAGGCATCGCGGCCCAGCCCACCTTCCCGAGCGGCAGTCCGGAGATGCCGCAGGCCACGAAGAGGCATATGCCCACGGGTGGGGTGAGCATGCCGATGGCGAGGTTCACGACCATAAGCACGCCGAACTGGATCGGTTCGACCCCCATCTGCTGCGTGAGGCCGGCCAGGACCGGCACGAGCAGGATCAGGGCAGCCGTGGTCTCCATGATGCAGCCGATGATGAGGAGCCCCGCCATGACCACCAGCAGCAGGCCCCAGGGCGGCAGCGCCAGCGAGTTGACGGCGGATTGCAGGAGCATCGGGGTTTGCTTCATGGCCACCAGCCAGGTGAACACCTTGGCCATGGCGATGATGAAGAGGATGGTGGCGGCTACGACCATCGAGCGGATGATCAAGGCCGGCATGTCCTTCCATCTGAGCTTGCGGTTGACGGCCATGGCCACAAGGAGGGCGTAAAAAACCGCCAGGGCGGCCGCCTCGGTCACCGTAACGATGCCGGTGAGAATCCCGCCCAGGACGATCACGGGAGCGCCCAGGGACCAGATCGCCTCCCTAAGGGAGGCCCACATCCGTTTCACCGAAAAGGGCTGCCGCGTGCCGTAGTTGTGCCGCCAGGCATGCCAGATGGCCACTGCCATGAAGCTCAAGCCGAAAAGGGCCCCCACCAGCATGCCGCCGGCGAAGAGCTTGGCGATGGATACGTTGGTCAGGAATCCGAAGATCACCATGGGGATGGACGGCGGGATGATGACGCCGATGGATCCACCGGCCGCCACGAGCGCCGCGGAGAAGGCGGGGGGGTAGCCCTGGCGGACCATGGCCGGGATGGCAATGGCCCCCAGTGCCGCCGTGTCCGCTGCGGCCGAACCGGAGATCCCGGCAAAGAACATGGAGGCCACGATAACGGCGCAGGCCAACCCGCCCGGCACCCAGCCCACGAGGCTGTCGGAGAAGTCGATCAACTGCCTCGAGATGCCGCCGGTTTCCATGATCGAGCCGGCCAGCATGAAAAGGGGCACGGCCAGAAGATCAAAGGAATCTACACCGGCAAAGAGCAGTTGGATGATCGTCTGGCCCAGGGCCGAAATCTGCACGCCGGCCGGAAAGACCCCGGGCGTCAGCATGAAGCCGATGGCCGGCAGGCCGATCGACAGGGCAATCGGGAGCCCCAGGGCGATGAACAGGAAGAGGCACCCGAAGAGGAGGGCGACGATCATGGCGTTTTCCGTTCAAGCGTCCTGGCGATGTCCGCAAGCACGTGGACCACGAAGATGACGGATGCCGCCGGAATTACGGAAAATGGGATCGACATGGGGATCTGCAGGGAGGCGGAGGTGTGCTCGGCGGCCTTGATCGTGTAGGCGACCCCGAACCAGGCGATGAGGCCGAAGCAGGCCAGGGTCAGGACTTGCAGCGCGATCAGGATGACCTGCTGGGCGGCCGGCCCCAGCCGGTGGCCGACCCCTTTCAGGCCGATGAAACTGGCGCGCTTGTAAGCAACCGTGCCGCCTAGAAACGTGATGGCCACCAGCAGGTGCCGGCTGACTTCCTCGGACCACCCGAGGGATGCCCCGGCGTAGCGGGAAATCACCTGGGCGAACAAAATGATGCAGATGGCCGCCCCGACGACAAACAGAATTTTTTCCACGAATGCGTTGATGGCCAGGCTGACGCGCGCTAACCGAGACATCCGGCGCTCCTGCTTTGCTACCATGCCAACCCCAGAGGTTGATCTCCGGTTCAGATACCTTGATTGTGGGAGCGGCTTTCCAGCCGCGATGACCCTGGCGGAAAGCCATTCCCACAAGAGCCTTGCTGCGCCATTACTTCACGGCTTGCTGAATCTGCTCCACGAGCTTCTTGGTGTCCCCGGAGGCGGACTCGATGACGGGGGCGGTCGCCTTGCGGAAGGCCGCCAGGTCGGGTTTATCTTCCACCTGCATTCCGGCGGCTTTCAGCTCGGCGAGCTGCTTCACCTCGTTGTCGCGGATGAAGCTGCGGCCCTGCAGGGAGGCAGAGTGCGCGCAGTCTATGACCACCTTGCGCTCCGAAGCGGGCAGGCCGTCGATGAAAGCTTTATTGGCCACAAAGACCAGGGCCGAATAGACGTGGCGCGTGAGTGTCAGATATTTCTGCCCCGCTTCCGGCAGTTTGGCGGCATAGATTACGGCAATCGGGTTCTCCTGGCCGTCGATGACTCCCTGCTGGAGCTGCGTGAAGATGGGCCAGGCCATGGGTGTCGGGTTGGCCCCGATCGCCCGCCAGATGGCGAGGTGCGTGGGGGCCTCCATGGTGCGGATTTTCAGGGCCTTGAGGTCCTCGGGGGTTTTCACGGGGTGCTTGGAGTTGGTGACGTTGCGAAAGCCGTTGTCCAGAAATGCCAGGGCCACGAACCCGGACTTTTCGAACTTCTTGGCCAGCTCCTGGCCGATGGGGCCGTCCAGAACCTTGTCGGCCGCTTCGTAAGAAGGGAACACGAAGGGCATCTCCAGAGCCTTGATTTCGGGCACGAAGGCCTCGATAGGCCCGGTGGTGCAGACTGACATCTGGGTGGTGCCGAGCTGGATCTGCTGCAGCACCTGGGTCTCGCTGCCGAGCGAGGCCGAGTGATGCACCACCACGCTGAGCTTGCCGGGCGCGGCCTTTTCCACGCATTCCTTGAACCAGACGGCCGCCTTGGTGTGGACGAAGTCCGGGTTCGTAACCGCCGCGATGTTGATCTGGGTCTGGGCCATGGCTGCGCCGGCGAACCCGACCAGGCAAAGGCCGATAGCGACTGCCATCATTCGTGAACGCATAGGATTCCCTCCTCCGATGGGGTTGGTGATGCATGAGTCTCGAATTAAAACCGATTATTCGAAATCACCGATCGTGTCAATACATGCCGACCCCCTGAGGTCCGGATGAACCGCACTTACGACATTTGCCGACCGTACGTTTCCCGCGTGAAGAAGAGAAGTAAAAGCGACAGGAGGATCCAGCCGATCATCAGCCCGAACCCCGCCTGGTAGGCCTCCAGGCTGTATACACGAACCCCCTCGAGGATTGCGCCCTCCCAGTGGCGGTCGAGCACCCAGCCGACCGCTGGCTGAAGCACGGTGACGCCCAGCATGATGCCCATGTTGACGACGCCGGAAACAGTGCCCGACAGGTGCGCGCGAACCGATTCCTTCGCTAGGGACCAGCAGGCGATGAAGCTCGCCGAGCAGACGCCGGTGGCTGCCATGAGGGCGGTGAGCAGCCACACGGGAAGGCCGGGCGTAAAGAGAAGAATCGCCCAGCCGATGCCGGCCAGAAAGTGACCGGCAATCATCAGCGGCTTGCGCCGGCCCAGCCGGTCCGACAGCCAGCCGAAAAACGGGCTTGCTCCCGCCCAAGCCATCATCAGCAGCGAGGTCAGAGAGGCTGCCTGAGCAGTGGAAAGGCCATAGTGGGTCACCAGGTACGGAACGCCCCACAGACCGCAGAACGTCAGCACAGAGCCTACCAGGCTGGCCGGGATGAAAAACAAAAGCCAGGTGTTGGCGCACCGAAAGACCTCCGCCACGCCGGCAAAACGCTTGCCGCCGACCGGGGTGCCGGGTTTAACCCCTGACAGGGCGTAGCTTCGATAGCCCCGCTCGCCGGGGTCGTCGCGGACCAGCACCCACGTGACTGCGGCCAGCAGGCCGGTGAACGCGGCCGACGCCATGATCACCGGCCGCCACCCGAACGCATCCGCCAGCAGCCGCAGCGGTACGCCTGCCGCCACCGCCCCCAGGATGCCGGCCAGAAGGCCTAGACCCGAAATCATTGAAAAATAGCCGAGCGGGAACCAGTTGGCCGCCAGCTTGAGGATCACGACATAAGCCACGGCGACACAGCCGCCGATAATCAGCCGTCCGAGGCAGGCCCAGGTCACATCCGGCGACAGCGCGAAGAGAACGGCGCCGACAGTCGATCCCAATGCTCCGAAGGTCAGCAGTCGCCGCGGCCCCCAGCTGTCGGCGAGCACACCGGTGGGGATCTGCATCAGCCAGTAGCTGTAAAAGTAAAATCCGGACAGGTTGCCCAGAGCGGCGGCGCCGAGGTTGAAATCGCGCATCAGTTCCCGGGTCATCACGGCCGGCGCCAGCCGGTGGAAGAACCCGATGACGTAGAACAGCGCTCCAACGCTCCAGATGAGCCAGGCGAGACGCAGGGGGGGATATGAATCGGTTTTAGGTTTCAAGTGTTAAGTTTTAAGGAATGGATCAAGTCTATTTTTATTTGGCCTAACACCTAAAACCTAAAACTTAAAACGCTTAACCCGTTTTCGGCCGCGTACATTTGTCAACCAGATAGAGTATGGACTTGTAATGAATCCCGCTGTGGGCCGACAGGCCGATCTCGCAGGTGCGGCTGGTGGAATATCCCGCCGTGCACTTGCCGGCCACGCCGGCGGCCAGGTGCTCGAGAGCCGAGGCGTTGAGCTCGGGGTAGTTGAACCCGCGGTCGCCGGCAAATCCGCAGCAGCCGACGTGCTCCGGCACCACCACGGCCCGCGCGCAGGCCTTGGCCAGGGACAGGGCCTTGGCGTCCAGCCCCATCTTCACGCTGCTGCAGGTGTGGTGAAAGGCGATCGTCTCATCCACCGGCGTGACCTCCAGGCGGTCCATGAGACGGCTGAGGGTGAACTCGACCGGCTCGAGCAGGGCCAGCCGCCGATCCAGGGCCTTCTTCATGCGGAAGAGGCAGGGACTGGTGTCGCAAAGCACCGGCAGGCGGCCGCCGTCGGTCACCTCGAGCAGCGCGGCCTCCAATTCCCGGGCCTTGGCGTCCGCCTGGGTCATGAACCCTTTGCTCTCGAAGGGCATCCCGCAGCATAGGGCCTCCATCCCGTGAGGGAAGAGGACCTCATAGCCGGCTTTTTCGAGCAGCCTTACCACCACTGCATGCAACGGATCCTGGTCCGGGTCCCCCCGGGCCGGACCCATGGTGCGGCTGATGCAGCTGGGGAAGTAAACTGCATGCGGGGCCTCTGCCCGTGTTCCCGTCCGCGGCCGGGGACTGCCAACCCCGCGGGGCATATAGCGCGTCCAGTGAGGTATGCGGTTGCCGCTCAGGCGGCGCGCGCGGGAGGCCACAGCCTCCATGAGGGTCGATCCGAGCGCGCCGTGGGCGGCATCGGCGATCCTGAGCCCCGTCCGCACCCCGGCGGCGGTTGCGCTGAAATGCTCCGCGGCAAAGGAGGCTGCTCCCTGGGCCGCTGGGCTCACCGTTTGGCTGCGCAGCTCCTTGGTGTGTTCGCCGGTGTTGATGTCCACCGGGCAGGCCACGGCGCACAGGCCGTCCGCCGCGCAGGTCTGCTCGCCCGGGTAGCGGTAGCCGACCTCGAGCTCGGCCAGCCTGGCGGGGTTCTCGCCGGTGGCCCTCAACCGCGCGATTTCGCGTTGGACCACGATGCGCTGCCGGGGAGTGAAGGTGAGGTTCTTAGAGGGGCAGTTCACCTCGCAGAAGCCGCACTCGATGCATTTGTCGACGATCGGGTTGGCGCGGGGCAGGGGTTTCAGATTTTCGATGTGGGCCTTGGGGTTCGGGTTGATGATGACGCCGGGGTTGAGGAGGTTCTTCGGGTCGAAGATCTCCTTGATGCGCTGCATGACGGCGTATGCCTCCGGGCCCCATTCGAGCTCGACGAAAGGCGCCATGTTGCGTCCGGTGCCGTGCTCGGCCTTGAGCGAGCCATCGTAGGCGTTCACCACCATGTCACAGACCTCGTCCATAAACCCGCGGTAGCGTTCGATCTCCTCGGAGCGGCCGAAGTCCTGGGTGAAGACGAAATGCAGATTGCCCTCCAGGGCATGGCCGAAGATGATGGCCTCATCGTAGCGGTAGCGCCGCATCAAGTCCTGGAGATGCAGGGTGCCTTTAGCGAGCCGGTCGATGGGGAAGGCCACGTCCTCGATGATCACGGTGGTGCCGATCTCCCGCACCGCTCCCACGGCGGGGAAAAGCCCCTTGCGGATGTTCCACAGCGAGGTGTACTCCGCCACCCGGTCGGTGAAGGCAAAGGGCCGTTCGAAGGGAACCTGCTTCAGGGAGTCGGTCACGGCGTGGACATGGTCCTGGAGTTCATCGGGCGCCAAGGCGCGGGTTTCCACCAGCAGCGCGGCGGTATGCGTGCCGAGCGTTTTCAGGTAGTCCGGCATTCCGGCCTTGTTCTCCACCGAACGCAGGGAAGCGCGGTCCATGAGTTCGACGGCGGCCACCGGCTGTTCCCGCAAAATGGCGGCGGCCGTGGCGGCGTTTTCGATCCGCGGGAAGATCATGAGAGCGCTGGCCTTGCAAGGGTGCTCGACCACGGTGTGATAAGTGATCTCGGAGATGAACCCCAAGGTTCCCTCGGAGCCGATCATCAGGTGCAGCAGAATGTCGAACGGGTCCTCGAAGTCCACCAGCGCGTTCAGGCTGAAGCCGGTGGTGTTCTTGATCTTGTATTTGCGCCGAATGCGCTCGGCGAGGGCCGCGTTGGCCCGGGCCTCTTTGCCGAGGGAATCGACCGCGTCGAGCAGGTCCCTGCGCACGTGGCGGAATTCTTCGCGGCTGGCGGGGTCGGCGGTATCGAGCAGGGTGCCGTCCTGGAAGAGAATGCGCATGCCGGCCACCGTGCGGTAGCTGTTCTGGGAGGTTCCGCAGCACATCCCGCTCGCGTTGTTGGCGGCAATGCCGCCGACCATGGCCGAATTGATGGAGGCCGGGTCCGGGCCGATCTTGCGGCCGTAGGGGGCGAGGCAGCGGTTGGCGTGTCCGCCGATCACGCCGGGCTGCAGACGGATGCGTCCGCCGTTGTCCATGATTTCGTAGCGGTTCCAGCGATCGCCGGCCACCACCAGGACGGAATCGGTGACGGCCTGTCCCGAAAGGCTGGTGCCGGCGGCGCGGAACGTGACCGCGACATCGTTGCGGTCGGCGGCTCTCAGCAGGGCGGCGACCTCGGCCTCCGTGTCGGCGGCTACGACAATCCTGGGTATGAGGCGGTAGAAGCTGGCATCCGTGCCGTAAGCCAGGGTGTGCAGCGGGTCGGTGAACCGGCGGCTGTTGGGGATCAGAGCGGCTATATCGGCGAGGAAACGTTGGTAGCGATCAGGCAACATCTTGTTAAACGCCCCGGTTGGTGGTAGGTAAATGAAGCAATCTCATCGAACGGAATCAAGGCCCGCGGTGGGAAACAGACCCCCCGGGCCTTGCCGCAAGAATCCGGAACTGGGAGTCGCCCAAGTTATACGGAAGCCAAGCGCTAACACAATCGTGCGCGAAAATAAAGTCCAAACCGGTACCCGGGGAACGCCGGCGCATGCAAAAGAAGATCCTTGTGGCCATCGATGATTCCACCCCTTCGCGTCAAGCCCTCGCCTATGCCGGCCGGATGAGGGAACTCATTCCGAGCCTGGGATTCACCCTGATTCATGTTCAGCCTCCGATATCACAGTTTCTGGCAGATGAGGCCCGACACAGCGACCGGGCCCAAGCCGAGTTGAACGCGATCGCAGCCCGGTATGCAGAAGCCTCGCGGCAGTTGCTCGCCAAGAGCCGGCAGATGCTGATGCGAGCGGGGGTGCCCGAGTCGGCGCTTGAACTGGCCACCCAGCCGCGCCAGCAGGGGCTTGCCAAGGACATTCTCGACTACGCCCAGAACAACCTCTTCGACGCCATCCTGGTCGGGCACCGCGGCATCTCCGCTGTGGAGCAGATGTTCATGAGCAGTGTGTCCGCCCAGCTGATCGAAAACTCGCCGGTCATCCCGATATGGCTGGTGGCCGGAGATGTGCGCTCATCGCGCGTCATGGCGGCCGTCGACGGTTCTGAGAGCGCCCTGCGGGCCGTGGACCACCTGGCATTCATGCTTTCCGGCCTTCCCGAGGCGCGCGTGTGTTTTTTTCATGTGACTCCCAGGCTCAGGGATTATTGCGAGATCGATTTCGATCCACCTCAGGGCGGAAGTCTGGAGACCCTCATCGTCCGGGGGAGCAAGCGCTGCATGGATGATTTTTTTACCGCGGCGCTGGCGAAACTGCGCGAGGCGGGTTTCCGGGAAGACCAGATCGAAGCTCAGACCACGTCAACACTGATCAGCGTCAGCGAGACGATCTTCAAGGCGGCGCGCGACGGAGGCTTCGGCACTATCGTCATGGGCCGTCGCGGGATGAACAAATCTTTTTTCGGCGGGAAGGTGTCCTATAACATCAGCCAGAGACTCTCCGATGCCGCGCTTTGGCTGGTGCCGTAAAGTAGGAGAGGGTTCAAGGGTTTCAGAGGTCAACGGTTTGAGTGACAGAATTGCGGCTTTTACGGCCGCGATTCGCTGACCAACCTTAATAAATGGTGGAAAATCCTGGCGAGAGACTTTACAAGGAAAGGAGAATTGAAGACGATGATCCCGCAGATCAAAAAAATTCTGTTCACCACGGACCTTTCGCAACAGACCCGGCACGCCTTCAACTATGCCGTGGGGTTGGCCAGCCAGTATGGCGCCAGTATCACCATCCTGTACGTCATGGAGGATGTCTCGCTCCCGCAAAGCGTCAACCTGCAGGGCTTCATTGGCGATGAGCGCTGGGAGCAGTTGCGCCAGTCCCACGAGCAGGAAGCCCGGCAGATCCTGATCGGAAAGAAACGGGAAGGCACCATGATCCGCGAGGCCTTGGGAGAGCTGTTGACGGCGGCCCAAAAGGATATGCGCGATAAGAACCTGCGCGCCGACGAGATCGTGGTCACCCAGGGCGACCCTGTGGACTGCATCCTGGCCGAGGCGGAAGGCCGCCAGGTCGACCTGATCGTCATGGGATATCACCCGCGGGGGCGCCTGGAAGAGGCCATCGTGGGCAGCGTGAGCCACAGCGTGCTGCGCCGTGTCCAGGTGCCGGTGCTGCTGGTGCGGCTTCCGGAGCAGGTCCACGCATAGGGCGCGGTTGAGCCGGACCCATGCTGCCGGATAAATCAAAGCACGAGATTCGAAATCCGAAATACGAAACAAATCCGGAATTCAAATTCTTCAGGCCATTACCACGCCTTGAATTGGCATCGTTGCGATAGTTGAGTTTGCTTCGGATTTCGGATCCTCGTCTGGAGAGAGGGTCAACTTGGCAAGCCCACTTCTCCGGCAAAGTGACATGCCGCCCAGTGGGCGCTGCGCACTTCGCGCAGCTCCGGCTCGATACCGGAGCAGATGGCTTCGGCGTACCGGCAGCGCGGATGAAACCGGCACCCGGAGGGCGGGTCGATGGGGCTGGGCACGTCTCCTTTCAGGATGATGCGGCCGGTCCGCTGCAGGGACGGGTCGGGGATCGGCACGGCCGAGAGCAGGGCCTGCGTATACGGGTGCAGCGGCTCCTGGTAAAGATCTTTGCTGGGGGCGATCTCGACGATCTTCCCGAGGTACATCACCGCCACACGGTCGCTGACGTGCTCGACGACGCTCAGGTCGTGGGAGATGAAAAGATAGGTCAGCCTGAAATCCTGCTGCAGATCTTTCAGGAGGTTGATGACCTGCGCCCGGATCGAGACATCCAGGGCCGACACGGCCTCGTCGCAGACGACCAGCTTGGGTTTGAGCGCCAGGGCGCGGGCGACGCCGATGCGCTGGCGCTGGCCGCCCGAGAACTGGTGCGGGTAGCGGCGCATGTGCTCCTTGCGCAGCCCCACCACCTCCAGAAGCTCCAGCACCCGGCCGTCTCTTTCCTGACGGCTCTTCACGCCATGCACCCGCAGCGGTTCACCGATGATCTGGCTGACGGTCTTGCGCGGGTTGAGAGAGGAAAAGGGGTCCTGGAAGATGATCTGCATTTCCCGGCGCAGCGTCTGCATCCGGTTCTTGCTGCAGGCCAGGATATCCTGGCATTGGAAGAGAATCTCGCCCGAGGTCGGCTCCTCGAGTCTGAGGATGGTTCGGCCGAACGTGGTCTTGCCGCATCCTGATTCCCCCACCAGCCCGACGGTTTCCCCTTCCTGAATCGACAGGCTGACCCCGTCCACCGCCCTGACCGAGCCGGTCTGCTTCATGAAGATGCCGCCCCGGATCGGAAAGTGCTTGAAGACATTCCGAGCTTCGAGCAGTGCTGCGCCGGGGCTGCGATCAGGCATATTCCACAAACCTCGTCATCGCGGTTGGAAAGCCGCTCCCAGGGTGTCTATGTGCGGGGGTGGGGTCAGGCATATTTCAGGCACCTTGCGAAATGATTCTCGCCCACCTTATACATCTCGGGCTCTATTCGGCGGCAATCGGCGAACACATCCGGGCAGCGGTCGCTGAAGAGGCACCCCACCGGCAGGCGCAGCAGCGACGGCACCACGCCGGGGATGGTCTGAAGCCGCCCGCCCGCGGTGTTGCGCCCCAGGACCGGGATCGATCCGAGCAGGCCCACCGTGTAAGGGTTCTTGGGATTGCCGAACAGCGTCTTGGCGTCGGCATATTCCATCACCCGGCCGGCGTACATCACGGCGACGTGCTGGGCCATTTCGGCGATGACGCCGAGGTCGTGGGTGATGAAAAGGATAGCGGCACCGGTCTCCCGCTTGAGCTGGTTCATCAAGTCGAGGATCTGAGCCTGGATGGTGACGTCGAGCGCGGTTGTGGGTTCGTCGGCGATCATCAGTTTCGGGTTGCAGGCCAGCGCCATGGCGATCATGACCCGCTGGCGCATGCCGCCGCTCATCTGGTGCGGGTAGTCGTCCAGTCGCTTCTCGGCCGCCGGGATGCCGACCAGCTTGAACATGTCGACCGATCGGCCACGGGCCTCCTGGCGGCAGAGCTTCTGGTGCAGGCGCAAGACCTCTCCTACCTGGTCGCCCACCGGGTAGGTCGGGTTGAGCGAGGTCATGGGCTCCTGGAAGATCATCGAAATGCGGTTGCCGCGGATGCGCCGCATCTGGGATTCGGAGAGCTTCAGGAGATCCTGCCCCTCGAAGACGACCTCGCCGGCGACGATTCGGCCTGGCGGCTGCGGGATGAGGCGGATGATGGAGTGGGCGGTGACGCTCTTGCCGCAGCCGGACTCACCCACCAGGCCCAGGGTCTGACCGGCGGGGATGGACAGGCTCACCTGGTCGACCGCCTTGGCGGTGAAGCCGCGCACGGAGAAATGCGTGCTGAGATCGCGGATGTCCAGTAGGTTCTCGGCCGCCATGACGTCAGTCCCTCAGCCGCGGGTCGAGCGCATCTCGGAGGCCGTCGCCGAGCAGGTTGAACCCGAGCACCGCCCCCAGGATGGCCAGCCCCGGAAAGGTCATCACCCAGGAGGCCCTCAGGATCAGAGCGCGGCTGCGGGCGATGTCGGCGCCCCATTCCGGGGTCGGCGGCTGGGCTCCGAGCCCCAGGAAGCTCAAGGCGGCCGCGTCGAGGATGGCCGAGGCGAAACTCAACGTCGTCTGGACGATCAGCGGGCCCAAACAGTTGGGCAGAATGGAGATGAAGATGATGCGCAGGTCTTTAGCGCCGATAGCCCGTGCGGCCGTGACATAGTCTTTTTCGCACTCCTCGAGCACGCTGGCCCGCACGATGCGCGCAAAGCGCGGGACGTAGGTGATGGCGATGGCGAGCATGGCATTCTGCAAGCTCGGCCCGAGGTAGGCTACCACCACGATAGCGAGCAGGATGTAGGGAAAGGACAGAATGATATCGATGCCGCGCATGACGATGTCGTCGAGCCGGCCCTTGTAGTAGCCGGAGATACTGCCGATGAGGGTCCCGACGCAGAAGGCCAGGCCGACGCTCACCACCGCCACCAGCAGCGACACCCGGGCACCATAGATGATGCGCGAGAGGATATCACGTCCGAGATCGTCCGTGCCGAGCAGGTTGTGGGTCGAGCCCTCCTCGTCCCAGGCCGGCGGTTTGAGCTGTTCGTAGAGGGCGGTCTCGATGGGGTCGTGGGGGCTTAAATAGGGCGCGAAGATCCCGCACAGGACAAAGGCCGTGATGATGAACAGCCCCGCCACGGCGGTCTTGTTCCGCCACAGCTGCGAGAGCTGGTCGAGCATCGGGTGGCGGTCTTCGGGGTGTTTCGAGCTCATGGCCTTAATGTGTATAGTGTTTAGTGTTTGGTGTTTGGGAAGAGTCCAAAAGTGGTTCAGTAAGAATAAGGGCAGAATCATTTAACCAAACACGGAACACCATACACCAAACACCATTCTTCATTATTTCACACTGATCCTCGGGTTGATCACGGCGTAGAGCACATCCACAAAGAGATTGATGACCACGAAGAGCCCCGCGATGAAGAGGGTGCCGTTCTGGATCACCATGTAGTCACGCTGCATCACCGCGTCGTACATCCACTTGCCCACGCCCGGCCAGGCAAAGATGGTTTCGGTGAGGATGGCGCCGCCGAGCAGCACGCCGAACTGCAGGCCGATGGTGGTGACCACCGGGATCAGCGCGTTTCTCAACGCGTGCTTGAAGATGACCTTGAACTGGGACAGCCCCTTGGCCTTGGCGGTCTTGATGTAGTCCTGGCGCAGCACCTCCAGCATCGAGGATCGGGTCATGCGGGCCACGATGGCGGTCGGGATGGTAGAAAGCGTGAAGGCCGGCATGATGAGGTGCCACAACGCATCGCCGAATGCTTCCCAGTTCTGCGTCAGGATGGCGTCTAGGAGATAGAAATTGGTGACCGGCTCGAGGTCCACCCCCACGCTCAGTCGGCCCGAGATGGGCAGCCAGCCCAGGTCCACGGAAAAGACCAGCATGAACACCAGGCCCAGCCAGAAGATGGGCATGCTCACGCCGGCCAGCGCCCCCAGCATGCTCAGGTAATCGAACAGCGAATACTGCCGGGTGGCCGAGATGATGCCGAAAATCATGCCCAGGCTGCAGCTGATCATGAGTGCAGCCACCGACAGCTCGATGGTGGCGGGGAAACGCTGCTGGATTTCGATCCAGACTTTCTGCCGGGTCCAGATCGTTTCGCCCAGGTCGAATGTCACCAGCCGCTTGAGAAACATCCCATACTGCACGTAGAGCGGCTGGTTCAAACCAAGGTGCTCGCGCAGCTCGTTCAGCGCCTCCTGCGAGGCGCGCTCTCCCAGGAGCAGCTCGGCCGGGTCGCCGGGGGTGATATGGAGCATGAAAAAAATGATGACAGAAACCCCGAGCAGGGTCGGGAAGAGGATCAGGACACGGCGGATGATGTAGGCGGCCATGGGATAAGAAAGGGGTCGAGGGTTCAAGGGTTCGAGGATTCAAGGGGAAGCAAAAGGAAAGGACGGCGAGCTTCCCTTGACCCCTTGGCTCCTCGACCCCTTCAGTTTATTTTTCCAGCCAGACGTCCTTCATCCGGATGGAGGCCGTTGGATGCAGCTTGAAGTCCTGAACCTTTTTCAGCATCGGCCAGGTCACGGTGGAGTGCGCGATGGGGATCACGGGCATCTCCTGGTAAATGAGCATGTTGGCCTTCTTGTAAATTTCGGCCCGTTTGGCCTGGTCGGTGGTCTGGCGGCCCTGAACCATCAGGTCGTGGTAAGCCTGGTTATGCCACTGGGTGCGGATGGCGGAGGAGGCCATGCCGTCGAAGAGCACCGCCAGGAAATTGTCCGGGTCGCCGTTGTCTCCGGTCCAGCCGAGCTGGAAGAGGTCCATGTCCGGCGGTTGCTCGCGCTGCCGCTTCAGGTAGGTGCCCCACTCGTAGCTGACCAC
>JBLMXM010000132.1:0-8750 GCA_050257775.1 Hyphomicrobiales bacterium | reverse complement strand
TGGGTTCGCTGTGGGGGGCATCTTTCCCGTCAGCCGCGGCAGAAAATAAGCCGCCCGCCGAAGGGGGGCCGTTGCCGCCGATCACGATTCCGGCGCCCAAGAATGCCGATGATCTGGCCTATTTAGGCCTGACCGACCAGAAGGATTTCACGGTCGGCGACATTGCGGCGGAGGTGGTCATCATCGAGATCTTCAACATGTACTGACCCTACTGCCAGAGGGAGGCTCCCTCTGTCAACGAGGTTTATCAGAAGATCGAGGGTGACCCTAATCTCAGGGGAAAGGTCAAGATGATCGGCATCGGTGCGGGCAACTCCACCTTTGAGGCCGATTACTTCAAGAAGACATACAAAGTCCTGTTTCCGCTTTTCCCGGATGCGGACTACAAGATCCATAAACTGGTGGGAGAGGTGCGGACCCCTTACTTCATCGGGGTGCGCAGGCAGGAGGGCGCCGCCCCAAAGGTGTTTTATTCCAAGCTCGGAGGCGCCAGGGATGCCGATGAACTGCTCAAGAAGCTGCTGGCCAATTCGGGGCTTTAGCGAAAACAAGGTGGGCACCTGCGACCGGACAAGCGGTTTCGTTGGCGGCTCAAACCGTCAGCCGCTGCCTCAACAGTTCATCCGGGCTCCAGCGCGTCATTTTCGTCAAGGATCGAGGCGACGTGTCGGTGGCCATGAGGGCTTGATAAGGAGAATTGAAATGAGAACAATCAGAGCTGGTTTGGTCGTGGCGCTGGCGCTGCTGACAGCACCGGCATTGGCGGGGGAGCAGACACTGAAAGATATGATTTACAACCCCGGGGTGCTCAAGCCGATCGACAGCACCCTGAAGGTCCGGGTGGGGCAGGCGGCCCCGGATTTCACGCTGCCATCGATCCGGGGTGAGAAAATCCGCTTGAGCCAGTACCGGGGGAAAAAGAACGTGGTCATCTCCTTCGTCCCGGCTGCTTTCACACCGGTGTGCTCCGACCAGTGGCCGGGCTACAACATGGCGCGGGAGCTGTTCGAACAACACGACGCCATCCTGCTCGGCATCACAGTGGACAACATCCCCACCCTTTACGCCTGGACCAGCCAGATGGGCAACTTGTGGTTCCCGGTGCTCTCCGATTTCTGGCCCCATGGCGCCGTGGCCCAGAAGTTTGGCGTGCTGCGGTCGGATGGGGTTTCCGAGCGGGCGCTTTTCTACATCGACAAGAAGGGCGTCATCCGCGACATCCTGGTTTCGGACATCAACAAGCGCCCCGATTTGGAGCAGTGCGCCATATCGTTGGACAAGCTGGATAAGAAGTAGGCGACTTCGTAAAGCCACCAATTTCGGCCTTGCGCTTCATCCCGCAGGTGCTGCGGCGTACTTTAAGTACGCCTCGCTCGGCGGGATTTGCACGCCTCGAACCGGGGCTCTTTACAAAGTCGCCCTTTTTTTTAGATAGAAAATATCGCGGTATGCCGAGCAGACATGCCGTGTTTTTTTAGCGGTGTTTCTTGGTGAACGGGAACACATCCGTATATCCCAGGATGTCCGTGATCAACAGAATGATGAAAACCAACAAGATGGCGAAGACGATGATGCCCAGTGCGTTGCCGCCGGCCGGAAGGCTCTCGACCGCGTCGGCCAGTCGGACGGCCTCGGCATCCGACAGAGCTTCTGCGCGGGCCGCGGCCTCCTGGGGGTCGATGCCCTGTTTGACCAGAGCCGCCTGGATGTCTTCCCGTGCCATCAGGGTTCGGACGAACTCGCGGGCGCTCTTGACTCGGTCGGCATTCAGGACGCCTTCGGTGCCGACCATCGCAGCCATGGCGGCCTGGTGCGGTCCGGAAAGCATGAACACATAGATTGCGAGAACAAGGCTGATAGGTTTGGCCGCGCGATAAAATCGTTTCATGAATGTCTTCCTCCCTTCCGGTTCGAGTTGGATGATCCCATCTTAACGGCAGACGCTTGAAGAATCAATCCTCCCTTGGCGTTTCTTGCCATCTCCCCGGCCCTCTGCTATCAGGCTGACCATAGACCGGATCAGGCGGGTTTTCTCGGGAGATCAGGATGGCGCTTGCCCCAACATTCCATGACTCAAGAAGGTCCTTCGGGTTTGGTTCACTTTTTCGCAGTGAGGCTATTTTCAAGGATGCGAACGCTGACGGGTACCCGGACCGCCTGGAGTTTTCGATCGGGGTCGCGCCGGGCCTTTCCGATGCCTGCATATGGGCTGAAATCCTGAATCTGACGGCGCGCCTAACCGGCGAGGTTACCGCCCTGGATACTCCGATCGTGCGCCGGTCGTCCGGTATTCCCGCCCGGATTCCCTGCCTGCTGATTCATGCGCCTTCTGACCACGCTGGCCCTGCTGCCGAGATCCGCCATCTTGCGTCTAACCGCATCGTGCTTTCAGGAAGCTCAGCGAAGGGCATGGCAGCGGTTATCAGAGGCTTGGCGGTGGGGCCGAGTCGGGCAGGGCGGCCGTTTGGGGACTGGAAAGCGATGAGGCAGGTCAGCGGCAGTCCCGGCGACATGGAGGTCTTGAACGGCCGCGGGAAGGTGATCGGACGGCTTCGGTTGCCGCCGGAAGCCGGCCCGACGATCGGCCGGCGACAGGCCGCGCTCAGCGGCGGGCTGCTGAATCTGGCCGAGGATCTTTATGAGGTCCCGGCCGTTGACCCGCGCGCAAGGCGGTTGCGGCTTTCGATTGAGCTTGACCGCCGGCGCCTCTCGATGCCGGTGGGGTTGGCCCTTTGCGACCTCCTCGCCCATGCGGCCCTGGAAGCCACCGAGCTTGAACTGCCCTTAGCCTTTGCGGGGCCCGGTGGAGGAGAAGGGGTACGCCTGCGCGTGCACGAGGATTCCGGGGAGAGCGCCGCACTGCGGATCAAGCCGCTGGCCGGGGGAGGCGTCGTCATCCAGGCCGGAGGCGGTTGCCGGCCGCTGGTCCAATGCCTCCGCCGGTGGATGGAGCTGGGCTTCGGTGATCGGGGGCCGGGCGAGGGAGCCTGCGCGCGGCTGAGGCAAATGCTGGTTGAAATCGCAGACCTGCTCACCGGCTGCGGCCGCTGGGGTGCCTGGGCGCGCCGGCTGGCCGAGGCGAAAAGCCGCCGCCGGCCGCTGCCTCCGGCCGACCGGCGCGACTGGGCTCATCTGGAGCGGGCCTGCCGCGCGCTGGGTTTGCCGCCGCCGGTACGGTGGTCGGAGCCGGCGCTGCGCTTCAGCAAGCATTGGGCCCCCGAGACGCAGCGCGTCATCGACGCCGTGGGTCGGATCCCGGCGGGGAACGGGGTATTGGACGGGCTGGTGCTGGTGAGCAAGCCCGCGAAGGAGCGCCGGGCGCTCAAGGCGGCGCTGGAGAGGATCCTGCGGGCCAAGGGTTTTCGTCCGCGTGTGACGGTGCTCAATGCTTACAAGGCCGGGCTCTCCTGGCTGCTGGAGGTGGTGCAGCCCCGGCTCCAGGGCCTCGGGACCATCGACCGGCTGGAGCTGGCCTTTCGGGCCTTTGCCGCCGGATCCGGTGCGCTTGAGCTGGAAAGCCGTTTTCTCCAGGAGATCTATCCCGGCCCGGATCTCGTTGCGCGATCCCTGGGCTGGCCGCCGGAAAAGATTCGACTGAGCCAGCGCCCTCACCTGCCGGATGCCTACCGGATGAGAGCATGGGATCACCAAGGCTGTCTTATCCTCGATGAGGGGTTTACGCCCCGCTGGGGTGAGCGGCCCTATCTGCCCGGGCGGCCCGGTCTGGGGACCGTCCATCCGGCCTGCGGCGGGGTTCGACTATCCCGGGACAACCAGGTGATTCTCGACCGGCCCATTCCCACCGACCGCGAGGTGTTCTGGCAAATCTTCCAGGAACGTTGGCTGCCGGCCATCGAGGCGTCGATGAAATCGCGGCTGAAGGGGATGGGAGGCACGCCGGTCTTCTGGGAGGATCTGAGGATCGATGTGGCGATCGACGAGAACGACAGCCGGATCGGCCTCGGTGCGGAGCGCGTAGCGCCCATGGAGGCCCTGCACGAAGACCTTTACTTCGTACTTCTGGATTTTTTCCGGATTTTCGGCCAGGAAAACGGATTGACCGCCGACGTTCAGTTCGGCCGCATTTTCCCGCAGGTCCATTCGATTGCCCGGAAAGGGGTTTCTTCAGCGAGGCTCACAGCGAAGCCGATGCCGCCCCGGCCGCAGGCGGCCAAGCGATCGTCGAGCGAGGGGGTTGCCGTGCACTCGTTTGGACTATCCGCCGGCGCCATTGAACTGGGGCTGACGGTTCCGGGCGCCCCGCGCGATTCGGCGGAGGCCGGGGTGCTGTGCCGCATTGCCCGGTCTTGGGGCCACGACCTGCAGCCCTCCCCCGAAGGGCGAGTGTTTCACCTCAAGCTCCGGCCGCCGCGTGCTCCGGGCCGGCATCGCCGGCTGCAAGCGCCTGCCGGCGCTCCGCCGCTGAACCGCCAGATTCCCTCATCCGAGGCAGGCTCTTGGGCGCGGCGGCTCGGCGCTCTTCCGAACATCCGGAGCTGGTGCGCCGGCGCCACCTGGCAGGGACGCCGCATATGGGCCCTGGAAGCCTTATCCGGCGGAGGCGGCTCCCGCATCTCCCAGGCGCGGATGCGTCAGTTGAAGCCCACGTTGCTTCTAAACGCCCGCCATCACGCCAACGAGGTTTCGAGTACGAATGCGGCACTGCGCCTGATGTGGGAACTGGGTGCCACCGCCTGGGGCCGCGGGATGCTCCAACGGGTGAACGTGGCCGCGGTTCCCCTTGAGAACGCCGACGGCGTGGCCACTCTGGAGGCGCTGCTGCCCGGCTGTGAAGGTCACAAGCTGCATGCCGCGCGTTACAACGCCCTGGGAGTGGAGTGGTACGCCGACTATTTCTCGGCCTCCCCGCGCTTCCCCGAAGC
This sequence comes from Hyphomicrobiales bacterium, assembly GCA_050257775.1. GTDB lineage: Bacteria > Desulfobacterota > Desulfobacteria > Desulfobacterales > SpSt-501 > SpSt-501. Next base: position 3,867 of record JBLMXM010000132.1, on the reverse strand, counting down.
CCGGGTCAAGCCGCTCCTGTGGCAGCGCTGGCTGCCGCTGGTGGTCCTCGATGCCCACGGCGTGCCCAGCCACGAGTGGGAACAGCCCTTCTCGGGCTATGCCCCCGCCCGGTTTCGGCAGTTCTGGATCCCGCGGGCATTTATATATGCCATCGTGCCGTACCTGGATCAGCCGAAACACCCCGGCCATGCGGTCGGCAAGGTGCTGTCGGCGGCCATCGCGCGCGCACTGGCGGCTGATGCGGAGATCGTCAGCCTCAACCGCGAGCTGACGGGCCGTTATCGCCGCTATGCCCGTCGCTGGGCGCCCGAGATCTTCCCGCCGGTCCGGGGCGATGCGCTCGTGGTTCTCCCGCCGGAGGAGCGGCTGTCCGGGCTCAATTTCGGCATGCAGCGCTTTCCGGTCACGGTCTCCGAGATCGTCACGGAGGTGACCGACGAGGTGGTCACCGGCCGGCTGCTGGAGCTGTGTGCCCGAGCCCATCTGGCGGCCGCGAAGGCATTGCTGGAATGGCTCGGCCGGCAGGGCCGCGGAAAACTGTTGCGACTCCCGCTTCCCGGCGGCGGGCTGCGTCTGGAATGGAAGGCCGGGAAGAGGGGGCGGTCAGGACCGAGTGCTGGGGACGGATCAATCGAATCCTCCCGACATCCTTCCACGGCGTTGCAGCCCCGGCAGAATTGAGTTAAAACTCATTCGGTCTTTTCGGGATTTCCACCATTATACATTCAACCATCACAGGAAAGAGGAGGGCGTATGCGCAAGCTCGTGATCGGATTGGTTTTTGCCCTTAGCCTGCTGCCCGCTTTCGGTTGGTGCGCCGACAAGGCGACCACGGGCGGCACGCTGGTGTGGGGCCGCGGCGGCGACTCCGTGTCGCTCGACCTGGCCCAGGCCACGGACGGGGAGTCCATCAAGGCCGGTATCCAGGTGCTCGAGAACTTGGTGATCTTCGGCAAGGATTCCATGAACGTCGAACCCCAGCTGGCCGAGTCTTGGAAAGTGTCCGACGACGGCCTGACCTGGACCTTCAAGCTGCGCAAGGGGGTCAAGTTCCATGACGGGTACCCCTTCAACGCGCGCGCGGTCTACGACTCCTTCGCCCGGGTGATCTTCAAGGAGCATCCCTACCACGGCTACGGCAAATGGCAGTACCTGAGCCTTTCCCTGGGGATGGTGAAGGACATCAAGGTCATCGACGACTACACCATCGCGCTCGTCACCGAGAAGCCGTACGCCCCGCTGTTGAACAACCTGGCGCTCTGGCTCTGCCCGATCCTTTCACCCAAGGCCATGGCCGACTACAAGGACAAAATCGGCACGCACCCCGTGGGGACCGGGCCCTTCAAGTTTGTAAGCTGGACCAAGGACGACCAGATCGTACTCGAGCGCAACAAGGAGTACTGGGGCGAGAAGGCCAAGGTGGACAAGATCGTCCTCAAGTCCATCCCGGAGCCCTCCGCGCGCCTGATGGCACTGCAGTCCGGGACGGTCGACATCGCCGATGATCTGGACCCCGACTCCATCGCCCTGGTCAAGAAGAACCCGAAGCTCGCGGTGATCGAGCGGCCCAGTATCAACGTCGGCTACCTGGCCTTCAACACCCAGAAGCCGCGGCTGCAGGATCCCAAGGTCCGCCAAGCCCTGAGCCATGCCATCGACAAGGACACCCTGATCAAGTCGATCTTTGCGGGTCTGGCCATACCGGCCAAGAATCCCTACCCGCCGTCCATCTGGGCCTACAACGATGCCATCAAGCCCTATGAGTACAACCCGGACAAGGCAAAAAAGATGCTGGCCGAAGCCAAGTTCGACTTCAATACCGAAATCGAGCTGTGGGCCATGCCGGTCTCGCGCGCGTACATGCCCGAGCCCGTGAAGACAGCCGAGCTGATCCAGGCTTATTTTGCGGCGGTGGGCGTGAAGGCCAAGATCGTCCGCTATGAGTGGGGCGCTTATTTGACCAAGACCCAGAACGGCGAAGATGACATGTGCATGCTCGGCTGGCTCGGCGGCAACGCTGACCCGGACAACTTCCTCTACGGGCTGCTTTCGGCCGACACGGCCAAGACGCCGGGTGCGGCCAATGTCGCGCTATGGAAGAACGCCGAGTTTACGGATTTGTGTCTTAAAGCGCAGAAGACTTTCAACAAGGCCGAGCGCACCAAGCTATACCTCAAAGCCCAGGAGATCTTTCACGCCGACGCCCCCTGGGTGCCGCTGGTGCATTCCACCGTCGTGCGCTGTTACAGCAAGAAGCTGCACGACGTGCCCCTGCGGCCGAACGGGCTGAACTCGTTCCAGATGGTCTGGAAAGAAAAGTAACCGCTTCGTGAGAGTCCCAATTTCGGCGTTGCACTGCGCCCCGCGGTCACTGCGGCGTACTATGAGTACGCCTCGTGCCGCGGGGCTTGTGCGCCTTGAACTTGGGGCCTCCCACAAAGCGGTTTCCCTTCATAACGAATTCCGTCGGGTTGATGCCGGCACGCCATGCCTCTGAGATACATCACCAAGCGTCTGTTCCATCTCACCCTGATCATGCTTGGGGTGTCCGTGCTGGTCTTCCTGATGCTGCGCATGATCCCCGGCGACCCCGCGCGCCTGCTGCTCGGCGAGTTTGCCACCCCGGAGGACCTGGCCCGGCTGCGCAGCCAGATGGGCCTCGATCAGTCCTACCCGGTCCAGTACGGCATCTACCTGAAGAACATCCTACAGGGCGACCTGGGCAATTCGTTGCGCAACGGCGCGCCGGTGGTCGAGGAGATCGGTGCGCGGCTGCCGGCCACGGTGGAGTTGGCGGTGGCGGCCATGCTGATCGCCTCTCTGGTCGGGATCGCGGCGGGCGTGATCTCATCGGTGCGGCAGTATTCCGTCTTCGACTACGGCTCGATGTTCATGGCCCTGATCGGCGTCTCGATGCCGATCTTCTGGCTGGGTCTGATGCTCATGTACCTTCTGGCCGTCATGTTCCCGGTCATGCCGATGATGGGCCGGATCGGCATGGGCAACGAACCGGAGGTGGTCACCGGCCTGATGCTGGTGGACACCCTGCTGGCGGGTCAGTTCGGCGACTTTCTCGATGCGCTGCGCCACCTGGTTCTGCCCGCCTTCACCCTGGCCACGGTGCCCATGGCAATCGTCGCCCGCATCACGCGCTCGGCCATGCTCGAGGTGCTCAACCGGGATTATGTGCGCACGGCGCGGGCCAAGGGCATGGGTGAAGCGGTGGTCATCCTGCGCCACGCCCTGCGCAACGCCTTCCTGCCGGTCGTCACCGTGCTGGGCTTGAACCTCGGACTGCTGCTGGGCGGCGCGGTGCTGACCGAGACCATATTCTCCTGGCCGGGACTGGGCCGGTACGTGGTGGATTCCCTCATGGCGCGGGACTACGCCGCCGTGCAGGGCTGCATCCTCGTCTTCGCCGCCCTGATGGCCTTCATCAACCTCATCGTCGACCTGGTCTACGTGGTGCTCGACCCGAGGATCCGCGTCCATGCGTAAGTGGGAGACCGTTCATGACCTGCTGCGCAGCCGCAGCGCCGCCTTCGGCCTGGTCCTGATCGCCCTGGTCCTGCTGGTCGGGGCCATCGGGCCGGCCTTCGCCCCTTACGATCCGCTCAAGCCGGCACCCCTGGAACGGCTCGAGGCCCCCGGCGAAAAACACCTGTTCGGCACCGACAGCCTGGGGCGCGACATCTTCAGCCGGGTGATCTTCGGCGCCCGCATTTCGATCCTGATCGGGTTGATTTCGGTCTCGATCTCGCTTCTGCCGGGAACGATCCTGGGGCTGGTGGCAGGCTATTTCGGCGGCCGGGCCGACAGCCTCATCATGCGCCTGATGGACATGCTGCTGGCGTTTCCGGCGATCC
>JBLMXM010000131.1:0-4445 GCA_050257775.1 Hyphomicrobiales bacterium | reverse complement strand
TGGCATCCTCCGAGGCTTCACTTCTTTCGAGAGGATATCGCAAATGCAGAATTTCGATTTTGTGAACGGGATAATATTCCAGGCGTTGCAGGTTTTGCAATAGGAATCAAATCCTTACCGGTGAACTAGGATAATCGACGAAAAGATGGGGCAGACACCCATGAGGAGCCCACCCCAGTCTCAAGGCTCAAGATTGATAGCTCTAAAACGCTATTTTGGAGCTCCAAATCCGGTGCCGTCTTGAGGGCCGATCCCCTGGTTCCCTGTTCCGTCACCGGGCCCATGACCAATCCCATGACCAACGGTGCCGCCGGGACCTGTGTGGGCATTCTGACCCAAAGCGGTCGAAGCATTGGCTCCAGGGCCAACGGAAGCATTCGGGCCAGGCCCTACTGATGCATTAGGCCCAGGACCCATCGAGGCTCCCGGCCCCATGCCCATGCCAGGTCCTGAGGCCGCACCGAGGCCGGCTCCAGCCCCGCTGCCGCTACCTGCCCCGGCTCCCGCACCACCGCCTGCACCGGCACCGCCAGGACCGCCACCTCCACCCGCGCCACCACCTCCGGCTCCACCTGACCCTCCACCAGCTCCACCTCCTGCCCCCCCGCCAGCGCCACCGCCACCTCCCCCTCCAGCGGAGAGGGGCGAAGTCACCATAATGAGTGTCAGCAGCAAACAGCCGATGAACATCAGCTTTTTCATGATTCGGCTCCTTTCTTTCTTAAAATGAAAACTCACCTTGTTGAATAACCACCAGGAAGTCTCATTCTTCCCATCCCCATGAGCTAACGAAATCCGCGGATCGCTCATATATTATGTCTTGTTAACGAACAGACCGGGACAACGTTACAAAAAAAATCCTAAGAGAAGATGCGCCGCAGAATAAAGGCATAGAAAAATGTGGGAAATGCCGAGTCTACTAACCGGTCATGGAGCTAAAGTCCGATACCGAATGGATTCAGAGTTTTTTCTCTCCAGTCGTTTGACGCTTATTTATTGACGATAACGGATTGTTCCTTGAACACCATCTAATTATTTACTGCCGCCTCCTCCAGCTCCGCCCCCGGCACCTCCGCCACCTCCTGAGCCTCCGCCACTGCCTCCACCACCGGCTCCTCCGCCGACCCCTCCTCCTGAACCTCCAGGGCCTCCCTGACCACCGTGCCCGGCCTGTCCTCCGCTCGTACCGCCATGCCCTGCGTCAGACTGGCCCTGCTGCATACCGTGCGCCAGCCCTTGGGCCACGCTTTGCGCAGAATGAGTCTGCGATTGGGCAAGCATGGACTGGTGCATTCCTGTAATACTGGCTGCTGTCATCCCATTGGACAGCGCACTGGAAATGACTTGGGCCGAAAGACCGGAAGACACACCCAGTCTCGACATATCTCGTGCCATCGCCAGGCACGCTGCTGCAAGTTCATCGATTTGATTCTGGTTCATTTTCGGAGACTGATCCTGGATCTGGCTCATTATCTGAGATGCGTCCTGCTCCTTAAATCCGGCTGCAAGGCTCTCAACGAGCATGTTCCCCAGCCGTCCGATTTGTTTCGTATCTTGGGTTATGGACCGGGACTGATCGAAAGCAAAGGCATAACGAGAACTCACGGCTTCCATAGCCTGCAAGGTTCGTTCAGGAGCTGCCTGCTTGGCCATACCCTCAAAGGCCTTGATTATGATCGGTTTTGTTGGAAGGCCTCTGCTTTGGGCTTCCATGACAATGCTCTGGGCTTTTAGTATCTGGTCCTCATGGAAGCGATTGGCATTCATGGCATCTACAAGCTGAATGGCATCCTCGCTGGGAACCCCCTTTTGAATCATGGCGCGGGTGCCGTCTTTGATGGATGCAGCCATCGGGGCGAGCCTCTGCTCCACAGCATCCGCAAAGGCCGTGCTGGCGAGGAGGAATACCCCTCCCGCAAGAACCATGAAGGTTGTCCAAATAGATCTCTTATAACGCATGGCGGTGCCCCTCATATATAAGCTCACGGTGGAAAGACACAATTTTTTGAACCGAAATCGTCGTTTTCGCGCAGGCGGCAATCCGGCAGGTACGCCTTGCCGTCCACAAGGTAAAAATACTTGAACTCGCTCTCCCGGTTCAAGGTGACCTTCCACAAGCCTGAATTGCTCCGCTGGGCTTGAACCTGCTGGAACGGATCGCTTGACACCACCAATATCACTGACTGTGCCTGCGGTGCCCTCAGATACATTTCGACCTGACCACTGTTGATCATGTGGAAATGCGCGGAGCAGCCTCCTGTCACGAAGACTGCTGCCGAAATCATGAAAACGGGTAGCTTCACGTTATGATTTAACCCTGAGGATGGAGTTCTCTCCACCCAAATCGTCGATTTCGCGCGCCGCTATAGTGGGGTCCCTGAGCCTCCGGCCCCCTTCGATGATGTAGCTGAAACGGTGCTCTCCTTCAGGCAGCTCCAATGTGGTTTCCCAGTAGCCGCTTTGGCCATCGTGTCTCATCGGGATCCTTTTCCAGCCACTGAAACTTCCGGCAAGCTCAACCTGCCGGGCATCCGGCTGATAAATCACAAAACGATATGGCCGCAGCTGATGTTCTTGCCGAGGGTAAAAAATAAAGAGGATGGTTGCGGCGGCAGCCAACCCGGCGGCAGCAGCGACCAACGGGCGGAACAGCTTAATATGCCAAACGGTTTTGCGCTCCTTTAGTTCTAGTACGGGAATATGGTCGACGACTTCCGAACGGATGAGCTTTTCCTGCTGGATCATGCTCACCGTATCATCCTTGAAGTTTTCATTCGAATGGACTTCCTCAACGAAGGCGATCTTATCATCCAGGCTAAGTTCGTTGTCGATGTACATGCTGATCAGGGTATCATTCATCTTTCCCCGCTTTGAGGTACTCTCTGAGCTTTTTCCGGGCACGATGGATCTTGATTTTTACATTGGCCTCGCTGGTCCCGGTGATTTGCGCCAACTCCCGATAAGGCAGCTCGCTGCTCACCACAAGAGACAACAAGTCTCTTTCTTCATCCTCCAAATACCGCATAGCTGCCAATACCCGGCGATACTCGTCTCGCACCATGATTTGGTGTTCGTGACTGTCAATCGGTTGATCGCTGTCCTCCAGGGAGGCGGGTCGATTTTTTCGCTTGCGCTGCGAATCGAGTACAAGGTTTCTGCCGATGGTATACAGCAACTGCGGTGTGATGCTTTCGGCTTTGTATTTTTCATAAAGCCGAACGAAGCTCTCCTGCATTATGTCGCACGCCAAGTGATAGTCGCCCGAACGTCGGATGAGATAGGCTAAAAATCTCAGCCGCTGGCCGTTATAGAACTCCTTGAAAGTGTTCACACGCTATAATTAACGCAAAAGGAGGCAAAAGGTTACATAAAATCAACAGACCCCGATGAGCTGGGTTACGTGCCTGTGTCGAATATTTGCCGCGTAGAAAAGGTTTGGGATTACCAGATCAAACGTATCAATTAATAGCATTGCAGATTTGTTGGGGTTTCCGGAGATTCTGGAATCGATGGCCCCCTGAGATTGGCTAAAACAATATCAGAATAAGGCGTTTGATGATGTGGCAGAAAGAATACCCCGGCATCATCAAGAGCTTGCGCAATCCTGGTGCCGCTTTGCGAACGGAACCGAAGTGTTTCCCAGATGCGAGCATGCACTTCCTTGACGGCCTGGTTGAGAAAACCTTTTCCCCGCGCGATCTCAAGAAGTTCTTGCCGCCAGTCTGGAAAAATGTCGAAAAAGCCGAAAAAACCAGGCAAGCACCAAAGGGGGTAGGAATTTTCCTTCAGGAGTGGGAAGTAAGTTTTTTGGGTTGGCCCTATTAGGGGGTCATCCAATGGGCCAGAGGCCTTTTTCGATGAGCACCGCCCGCAGAGTCTTCAGCGCCTGGTTGGTAGCCGGCATGCCGCCGTAGACGAAGGTCTGGAAGATGACCTCGGCGACCTCGGCCGGCGTGCAGCCCACGTTCAGCGCCGCGTGGATATGCAGCTTGAGTTCCTCCAGGCGGCCGAGCACCGTCAGACAGGCCACCGTGACCAGCTGGCGGGTCGGATGCGGGATCTTCTCACGGGCATACATCTGGCCGGTGATGAACAAGGAGAGGTCCTTGGCGAGGTCCTTGTCAAAAACCTTCCACAGATCGAACGGCCGTTCGTCCTGCACGCTCTTGAAGTACAGCTCAGCCGTCCTCTTGGTCTTCGTGACGATGTCCTCACTCATAACGCCTTCCTTGAAATGAACCACTCCGGCGCAAGCAGTGGGGTATCAGCGGTCATTCCGGGCTTGACCCGGAATCCAGCAGTTTTCTTGGATTCCCGCTTTCACGGGAATGACAAACGCAGCAAGCCGCGCGGAATAAAACCCTAAAGATTCACCCAATGGAGATAAGACCAGTGCTGACACGGTAAGTGTTGAAGGCAGGCCACGTCGTGCAGAGCCCGAGATC
>JBLMXM010000130.1:0-3057 GCA_050257775.1 Hyphomicrobiales bacterium | reverse complement strand
GGCACCATCTTTCTGGATGAAATCGGCGAGATGAACCCCGCCATGCAGGCCAAGCTGCTGCGGATTCTCCAGGAGGGCGTTTTCTACCGGCTGGGAGGAAACGAGTCCATCCCCGTTGATGTCATGGTCATCGCCGCCACCAACCGGGACATTGAGCAGGAAGTGGCCGAGGGCCGGTTCCGGGAGGACCTCTACTATCGCCTGAACGTGGTTCAGATCAGGATGCCCCCGCTGCGCGAACGTCGGGAGGATATCCCGCTGCTGGCCGAGCACTTTCTGGGCATGTTCAAACAGGAACGCGGGCGTCCGCACCTGTGTCTTTCAAAAGCGGCGTTGGATCGCATGTTGACCTACGACTGGCCCGGAAACATCCGGGAAATGAAGAATGCCATCGAGCGGGCGACGGTGATGGGCAGCGCCGCAGATATCCAGCCTGAGGATCTCCCGGCGTTTTCGCAAAAAGCCGAAAGCACAGGCGTCCCCGTCGGCCGTTCCCTCAAGGAGGCCACCGAACGCTTCAAACGCGAATTGGTCGCCTCGAGCCTCAGACAATGCGGCGGCAACCGCAGCCTCGCCGCCAAATCCCTGCAGATCCAGCGAACCTATCTCTCGCGATTGATTGCCAAATACGGTCTGCAGCATCTGTGATGACTTTGTAAAAAGTCCAATCTCGGCGTTGCGCTTCGCCCCGGGGGCACTGCGGGGTACTCTAAGTTCACTTCAGGTGACGAGGCTTGGGCGCCTGGTGGGATCTTGGTCTTCTTAACGCATCATCGAAGTGAATGCGCCTTGAAGAAAAAGTGCCGCGTCGTGCTCTTTTTTGGAATGCATTTTGCTGCTAAAGGTTCATGACCCACAGCAGGCGGGCCTCCAGAGTGCATGAATATACCGTGCCGTCTACCTGGATGCATGGGCCGACGGATGAAGTGCATGCGAAAAAGGGGTAGTTTTTTCGCATATCCCATGATATAAATTTTCGATTATGAGAAGGATCCCCGCCATCGTCCAGGTCGGCGGTGACAGGAAGGTCGATCAGGTCCACGATTGAGGTTGGCGATCGCCGATGCCGGAAGTAGCCGCCCAAAAATACAATCTGCTCCTTGTGGACGATGACCCGTTTATCCTGGAGGGCATCGGCGAGGATTTGGAAAGGCGCGGCTATCACGTGACGCGCGTGAACAGCGGGGACAGGGCCGTGGAACTGCTGGAGCGCGCGAACTTTGACCTCGTCATCACGGACCTGGTCATGGAGCACACCGACGGCATCCAGGTCCTCAAGAAGACCAAAGAGGTCGATGCCACCATCATGGTGATCGTCTTGACCGGCTTCGGAGACATGCTGTCCGCCATTGAGGCCCTGCGAAACCAAGCGGATGACTACATGCTTAAGCCCTGCGAGTCCTCCGAAATGTTTTTCCGAGTGGAGCGCTGCCTGGAAAAACTGGAGCTGGCCCGCCGCATTCATCTCTACCAGAAAATTCTGCCCATGTGCTGCGTCTGCAAGAAAATCCGGGATGACGCCGGCAAGGCTCCCGGGCGGGGCCCGTGGGTTCCGGTGGAGCAGTTCATCCACGACCAGGCCAAGCTCGACATCACCTCGAGCTACTGCCCGGAATGTGCTCAACGAACCCTGCAGCAGTTCATAAAGAAATAAGCCCGCACCCGTCAAGGCCGGTGGGGGCTTATTCCCGTTCAAGGTGGTTGGCATGCATGGAATCAGAAACCAAACTTTAGCTATCCTAGTGGCGATGGCGCTGGTCATCCCAGCAGCAGGCTCCCATGCGTCTGGCGTTGAGTGGGAGATCATCAAGAGCCTGAACACCGGCGCCCGGCCCGTGGATGTGGCCGTTTCCGCGGACGGCAGGTCGGTGTTCGTGCTGACCGAAGACGGCGCCCTTTCCATTTATACGAGCGAGGGATCCCTCACCGAAAAAATCAGCCTCGGTTACCCGGCCGAACGGATTGCCGTGGCGCCGGATGGCGAGCGCATCTATGTGACCTCCCGCCAGGGCAAGCGGGTTGATGTGATTCAGCTTGATTATGTGCGCGAGATCAACGTGTCCGGCGCTCCCTTCAAGGGCCCCGAGAAGGCACCGGTGACGATTGCCGTGTTCAGTGATTTCCAGTGACCGCACTGTGCGGCCCTTGAGCCCGTACTCGAGCAGGTGCTCGAGACATTCCCCAACCAAGTGAAGGTGGTATTTAAGAACTATCCCCTGCTGAAGAGCCACAAGTTCGCCGGCAAGGCAGCCTTGACAGCCTATGCTGCCTACCTGCAGGGCAAGTTCTGGCCCGTCCACGATGAGTTCTTCAAATTCCACGACCAGTTGAGCGACGAGAAGATCCAGGAGATCGTACACACCCTCGGCCTCAACGAAGAGCAACTCGAAAAGGACCGCAACAGCCCGCGGGTGGTGGACCAGGTGCAAAAAGACCTGGACGAGGCCTATCGCATCGGGGTCAACAGCGTGCCGACGGTTTTCGTCAACGGCAAGCGGTTGCGGGACCGCAGCTTTGAATCCTTCGCGACGGCGATCGAGAAGGAACTCAAAAAGAATCCCACCAAAAAATAACTTCGATCAACTCGCAAAGAGTCATGCCTTTCGATGACTTTGTAAAAAGCCCAAGGTCAAGGCGAGCGGTGCCCGCGGAGCGAGGCGTAAGCTGAGTATGCCGCACAGCGACTGCGCGATGAAGCGCAACGCTGAAATTTGGCATTTTACGAAGTCATCAACTGGTGGATTTTCTGCGGGCGTAATCCAGCGCCGCGCGGATGAATTCGCGGAACAGCGGGTGCGGCGCCATCGGTCGGGACTTGAATTCAGGATGGAACTGGCAGCCTAAGAACCAGGGGTGGTCTTTGAGTTCGACGATCTCCACCAGATCGCCGGTGGGAGACATTCCGCTGAACACCATGCCGTGTTCTGCCAGCCTCTGTTGGTAGGCATTGTTGAACTCATAGCGATGGCGGTGCCGCTCCGAAATCTCGTCGGAGCCATAGGCCTGGCGGGCGAGGCTGCCGGCCGTCAGTCGGCAGGGGTAAGCCCCCAGCCGCAT
>JBLMXM010000129.1:0-3975 GCA_050257775.1 Hyphomicrobiales bacterium | reverse complement strand
CCTTATGGCACGACCCGCAGAGTCATTTTTGCCTGGCGAGCGAATGATCGCGTAGCCTTTGTCACCGTGCTCCCATGAGGTGAATAGCCCTGCAGCTGGAGCAGATCGAGATCGCAATGAGGGACCGGCCTTGAGGCAAGCAGGTTAAGGTGCGTATATCGGCGATATCCAATTTCAAGGGCTTACTGGAATTTTGATGGTTTTGTTCAGCTAATCCTGAACAGAGCGCTCATCAAAAAGGTGTGGATATGCCATTGGGTGGGAGCAGGCTCGGGTATATGGTGCCTTTGGGGTATATCCAGCAGGAATTGAATCCCGCTGTTCAGTTGCTACTGGCAGCATACGTGCGCATTATTTTGATTCGAAATGACCCTCGTTAGATGCACTGTACCGCAACGAGCTCTCTTGCCATTTTGAAACGAGTCTCTTGCGTCGACTTTACGGTCTAGTGATCGGTTTTTCGGCACTCAGCAGGACACCCTTGGTTTTGGGCGAGCTGTTCAGACCGGTCTCTGCAACCAGCCCCGCTTTTCTAAAGCCGACCTTCTCCAGCAAGGCCAGGAAATCCATTCCCGGTATCGTGCCGCCCTCTCAATGGAACCAATTCGCCAAGCGGGCCTGGATGTCTTTTTCAACGCTGCCCACGGCGACCTGGTCGGCCACCATTAATCGCCCGCCGGGTCTTAAAACCCGATGGATTTCAGTCAAGGCGCCTTCTTTGTCCGGAATTAAATTGATCACCCCGTTGGAAATCACCACGTCAAAGGCACCGTCGGAAAAGGGCAGGTGATTGCCGGTTGCGTTCTGGAAACTCACATTATCCAAACCGGTCAATTTGCGGTTGGATTCGGCTCGCGCCAGCATCTCCGGCACGATATCGACCCCGACCGCAGAGCCGCTCGGTACCGCCATCATGGCCGCCAGGATCGTATCCACACCGGCGCCGCAGCCCACATCAAGGACTCGATCGCCAGCATTGATTGTTCCTAACGAAAAAGGATTCCCGACGCCGCAGTAAGAAGAAGCCACCGCACCCGGCAGTCTCTCAATCAGAGTCCGGTCATAGTGCAGGGCCTCAAGGCCTTTTCTGCCGGTCGGGTAGGCGAACTGGCCTTCCGGGCTGTCGGCAACCTTGGAATACTTCTGACGGATGCCTGCTTCGATCGTATCGAGCTGGTCTTGGGCGATCTTGAATTCCATCTCAGAAACCACATCTCGCCGGGTTCACTGTTTCGAGCCTATCCGATGACGGAATAACTCGAATCGGGGTTGACCTCCCGCAGACGGCTGAAGAAACCGACATTGCAGATCCGTTTGGTATATTTCATCTGGAATTTGACCGGATCCCGGTCGTGGGGATGGCCGGCCTCGACCTTTTGAATCAACTCGGCCATGAGGACGCCGACAATCGGGGCGTTCTTGAATTGGTTTCCGGAAGTCCCGACGGCCATGTAAAAACCCGGCAATGATGATCTGTCATAAATGGGGATCCAGTCATCAGATGCATCGTAGAGATCTACCAGCCCCTTCATCTGATTTGGGATGGGAAGGCTCTGGATGCGCTGGGCGGCCCGCATGACCTGGGTCTTCCATTGATTCGTAAGGTTTTTATTGTAACGGTCCGGATCGACCCAGTCGAGGGTATCGCAGCTGGGGTCTTCCGATCCGATCAGGATGTGGTTGCCCACCTCGGGCCTGGAATAGCAGCCCACATCGCCATCGGAAATCAGCATCCCCAGTTGCTGGTAATCGAAGCCCTTCGGCGCGGGCACATGGCAGACCTCCTGCCGCAGCGCCTTGGTCTTTATTTTCATGTCCTTTTCGACGCCGGCCAGCCGGTTGATGATGTAGGAATGCGGCCCGGCGACATTGACCACGATAGGCGCATCGATCTGCTCGCCTCCCTTCAGGGCGATGCCGGTGACCCGGCCCGCTTTTCTCCGGACGTCCACCACCTCGGTGTTGAAGCGAAACTCTCCGCCCTTCGCCTCGGCCGCCCGCTGGACATTGTGGCTGGAAAGCTGGGGATCGCTGATGTAGCCCGATTCGGGAATATACAAGGCCCCGGGAATATTCTGGCTCGCCGGCTGCCCGAACCCGGGGTCGTCCATAAGCTTGGCCGGGAAATAGCTGCGCGGGTTGGCCAGGGACATCTTCTTCTGAATGCCCTCGGCGTCCAGCTCTTCATAGGCGATGCCCAGCTCATCCAGGCTGCGCTTGACATTGACCAGGTTCTTGTTGAGGGGCGTCTTGATCACCAGGCATCCGCAGTTGATGTACTTGGCCAGCCCCGCCTCGTCGACGGCCTCCAGGTATTTCGGCCAGTCGATCCAATAGTAATAGCCTTCTCGGGCCATGGCGACCCCGTCGGGGGTGGAGTAATGAAAGCGGATGATCGCGCAGGAACCGGATGTGGAGCCGTATCCGGCCGCCGGCAGCTTGTCGACGTTCAGGGTCTTGTAGCCTCTCTTGGCGAGCTCAAAGCCCACACAGCTGCCGATGATTCCTGCACCGATGACGATCGCATCGTACTTCAGGGGCATGTCCTTTTCCTCCTGTGCTGAAATGATGCCGGCATTACAATCATCCGTCTGCATCCTCCATAAGGCGCCGCACCCGTTCCGTCGCTCCCACCGCCTCTTCTGCGTACCCATCGGCCTTGATTTTGTCCGCAGACACCCGAGGGATCACGATGCCGTGCCGATGACCGTCTTTGACCTCAGGCCTACACGAGGAGCCCGAACGGCGGGAGACGCCCCCCAGGCGTGACTCAGTGCGCCGGCCGACTTCGCTGCCAGTTTACACCCCGGTCCCCTCGACCGCAAGGCTGCGGCGCCGCGGGGCACCACGAGGACTTGAAAAGCGCGCGCCGAGGGGGTTTTACTGGGGGGGCTGCGGGTTCAGAGTGGTCTTGAGTTCTTCCAGTGCTTTGCCGAAATCATCCCATTTCCCCTCTCGGGTCGCCTCTTCCGCTTTATTTAATAGTTCCCGGGCCTGAGACAGCTTCTCGAGCTCGGGCCGGGCAGGGGCTTTCACGGCCTCCGCCTGCGGAGCGGTCCCGAAAACCGCCTGGAGGGATTCATCCAGCGTCGGCTCCATAACCACCTTGCTTCCCGATGTAACGATCACCCTTTTGAGCTGAGGGATGTTGGTCCCCTCGGCGCTCAGGTATACCGGTTCGACATACAAAAAGGACTTTTCGATGGGGATGACGACAAGGTTGCCTCGAATGACCCGCGAGCCCCGTTGATCCCAGAGCGACAGCTGCTCTGAAATAAGGGTATTCTGATCAATCATGGCCTCGACCTGGATGGGGCCGAAAGTGAGCCGCTCCTTCGGAAGTTGGTAGACAATGAGCTGGCCGTAATCCGGGAAATCGCATTTGGCGGCCATCCAGGCGATCATGTTGTCTTTGCCCTGGGGAGTGAAGGGAGTCATGAGAAGGTATTGAAGCGCCGATGTGCCCGGAAGCCGCATCAGGATGTAGTAAGGGATCATTCGTGTGGCGGTGCCGGCGTATTTCTCCTGTGAAAACGCCCACAAATCCTCCTGGTTGTAATAAACTTGAGGGTCCACCATATGGTAGGTCCGGTACATGTCCGCTTGGATGTTGAACAGGTCCTCCGGGTATCGGAGATGGTTCCGCATATCCCCGGACAAGGCGGTGATCGGTTGGAAAACGCCCGGAAAAGCCTGCCGGTAAACCGACAGGACCGGATCGTGGGGGTCGGCGACATAGAACCGCACGGATCCTTCATAGGCATCGATCACCACTTTGACCGAATTTCGAATGTAATTGATCTTCTGGGAAAAATTCCCGTAGGGCTCCGAGTAGGGAAACCGGTCGGAGACCGTGTAAGCATCCTGCACCCAGTAAAGCTTCCCCTCGCTCAGGACCAGGTAAGGGTCCCCGTCGAGCAGGAGAAAGGGGCAGATCTTGGAGACCCTTTCCTGGACCTGTCTCCAGAACTGGAT
>JBLMXM010000128.1:0-4851 GCA_050257775.1 Hyphomicrobiales bacterium | reverse complement strand
CGTCGCTCATTTCACACCTCGCGGCCGGTCCAGGGAATGCCCTCAGGGGGCTGCCTCCGGCGGATATCTCATCATGCGGGATGTTTCATTTTAGGCAGCTCTTCGGGCAGCCGGTCGACGGCCTCCTCATGATACAAGACATCATCCTGGTAAAGCTGATCGATGATGGCGTCGCTGCGCCCTAAAACCTCTTTCATGATCGCGCGGTTATGTTCCCCAAGCATCGGCGAGTAGCCTCGGATGCAGCCCGGGGTCTCCGATAGCTTCAACGGGCAGCCGTACATCATCATGGGCCCGATGAACGGCTGGTAGACCCGGGGCATCATCTCCCGGGCCTTGATTTGCGGATCCTGCGTGGCCAATTCGACCAGGCTTCTGACCCTCAGGCACGGCACCCCGGTCGCTTCAAGCCTCCTCTCGGCCTCTTCCACCGAAGGCAGGGACATGACCCACTTTTCCAAGGCTTCGTGGATCAGCGGAGCGTTTTCCTGAGTGCATCGGGTGGAGACGTTTTTGCACCGTGGATCCGACCGCATCCAGCTGTACTCTTCACCCATTGCCTGCAAGAGCGGCTCCCAGCGGTTGTCGCTCAGGATGGCAATTGCAATAGAGCCGTTCTTACCCATGTAAATCCCGTATGGGGAATACCCCGGATGCTTTGAACCGATCTTGACCGGGAGGCGGGGCTCGCCGCAGGCTTCGCTGATCAGGTACCACGGCAGCGTGTTCTCGTGCAGGGTGAACAGGCAGTCCATCATCGAAATATCGATATTCTGCCCGATCCCCGAGGTTTCACGATAAAGCAGCGCAGATAGGATCGCGGTACAGGCGTGCATGGATGCGTTCATGTCTCCGATCGAGACGGGCGCGATGATTTCAGGGTCACTCTGGGCCGTCCAACCGCTGGCACCCTGGGCAATGATGTCGTATCCCGGCTTGTGGCTGTAAGGACCCCAGTGACCGAAACTGGAAATGGAACAGTAGACGATGTCCGGACGAATCGCTTTAACTGATTCGTAGTCGAGCTTCAGCCGTTCCATCACGCCCGGAGCGAAATTTTCGATCAGCACATCGCTTTTCAGGATCAGCTCCTTGATGATCTCCATACCCTTGGGGTGCTTGAGGTTGATGCAGACGCTTTTTTTCCCGCGGTTGTTGTTGATGGAATAGGAACTTTGCGTCACTCCATTTCGGGTCATTCTCATCGGCAGCCATCTTTCGTTGGCGCCCTTCTTGTATTGCTCCACCTTGATTACGTTGGCTCCTAAATCCGTCAGCACCTTCGTGGCATGCGGCCCGGCCAGAACCCAGGTGAAGTCGAGAACCGTGTACTTTGCGAGGGGACCTTGCTTCGTCTTGTCCATGTCAGCCTCCGTGAAAAGCGAATGTCGTCGCTTCGGGTAGTCCTGTCTGTTTAGGGACTACCCCTTTGGTGCTGCGCCGGAGAAGAATGGGTGCGCAGCTTGGTGTCGGCGGACTCTATTTGGCCAGACATCGGAGTCCCGAAGTTTACCGGCCGATCAGCGCAAATACTTCCTTGCTCGTTTTAACCACCGGTCCGCAGCAAATCGGATCTTTCTGAGAGTATTCGTCCAAAACCTCGTCGGAAAAATTCTTGAGATGCCTTAGCGGGTATGGTTCGAAGTGGCCGGTCTCACCACGGTGTTTCCTTGCGAACAAATTCATGTCGACTTTGCACATGTAGTCGCAGTACGAGTATGGGCGGGAAGTGTTGGCCATGAAGCAATCCTCCAGAATCCGCCTGGCATCGTTTCGGCACGAATCGTTCTTTGGTGGAGCAAGGTCAGGTTTCCCTTCCTGAGGGCAGGTCGGACCGGGATGTCGGTTGAGTTCTATTCGGAAGCAGTGGTAAAATTCCCCCCTCCCCCATTGATCTCCAATACCTGACCGGTTATGTATTTTGCCGAATCGCCTACTAGGAAAAGAATCGCCTCGGCGACATCCCGCGTCTCCCCCAGATGACCCGCAGGAATGGCGGCTTTGATCTTGTCCTGGTATTGTTTCTGAAGATGGGACGGCCGAACCGTCCGGATATACCCCGGCACAACACAGTTGACTGTCACCCCTCTGTCTGCCGTCTTTCGGGCCACGTATTTCGTTAAGGCGACGATGGCCGCTTGAACCGTCGCGTAGCCGATATGGTCTTGGAACCGATCCCAGCCCCAAGGAGCGATATAAGCAATGCGCTTGGGTTGGCCGCCGTTCACCAGGCAAGATGCGATGTCTTCCGCAGACTTCCAATTGGCGTCTAATCCTTTCAGCCTTCCCTTCGCTTTCGATCCGGCGGCCGTCAACGTGCCGAGACCGGTATCGTGAATATAGATGTCGATGCTGCCCATGTCCTTTTCGATGGCTTTGAATAGCAGCGCGTTCATCTCGCCGTAATGCCCGGCGGAATAGAACCGAATCGGACCTGAAGTGTCCGTGCAGGCTGCCGGGTTCTCCCGGACGGCGGCTTCGTGTATGGCGTAGATGGCTAGCTTGGCTCCCGCATTGGATAAGGCCTGGCATAACGCGGTGCCGATCGGCGTCCCCGAGTTGACGATGAGGGCCGTCTGACCGTGCAGCCCGATCGGGGAGGATGAAATCGTCTTGAAGCCCAGACCGCGCGTGCTCTCCGCAGATGCCGGCCCTGAGCGGATGCCCTGGAAGATCAACTCCAAAATCGACCTTTCCGCTTCCAGTCGATCGGCAAACCCTCGCAGGTCCCAGCGCTTGATGACCCAGGAGTCGATCATCGATTTTATTAGGTTGGCCGTCAGCCGGACATTACACTTGACCAACTGGCCGGTCTGGATGCACTCGTCGATGGCCTGCTCGATCAAATTGAGGTGGTCCCGTTCCAAGGATAGCAGTTTATGGAGGTGTGCTTTGGAGAGAATGTGGCTGTCTTGGTAAATCAGCAGGATGGCGTCCGAGAGATTGTCCATCAGGCTGAATTCGGTCCGGATGATCCTGCGGAGCTTTTCGATTGGACTGGCGACGTTTCGGATGGAGGATTTGAGCGCCAGCATCGCGCTCCCGGCAGCATAGTCGTGGATGAGGGCGAAAATGTCTTCCTTCGAACCGACGTAATCGTAAATGTTGCCGTAGCTCAAGCCGGCTTCGTCGGCCAATTCCCGCAGTGTGGTCTTGTGAAAACCTTTCTCGGAAAAGAGCTTGACCGCCGCCAGAACGATCTGTTTTCGGCGACGCTCGACCAGTTTCGTATTCTTGACCGTCGTCGGAATGTTTCGCATACAATTTCCGATCAATCGTTCATTTTCCGATTATATGATCACATTTGGTGCTCTTCTATCCCTTCTGCCATGCCGGTGTCAAGAAAATTTTGGGCATAGGGAAAATCAGCGAATCTGGATTCAAAAAAATTACGCTCACAGCGGAGGTGCCGGGCCGGTGCGGTGTTCCGACCGGCGGGCCGGGGCCGGATTGAGAAGGGGAACGAGCGCTATTGGGGCGGCAGCGCCTCGTCAAAATTTTCGGGCGGCTTCTTTGAGGAGGGCCTGGGTCGCAGGCATGAACCAGCACTCCAGGAACGCCCGGTTCATATCCTGGCGAATCGCTTTGAACTGCGATGGAATTTGCCGGATGCGGTGCTGCTTGGTGGCGGCAAAGGCCGGTCGCGGCGTGGCGGCCAACTCACGGATTCTCTGCACGGCTCTGGCTTCAACCGCTTCCTCGGCACACACTTCGTCAGCCAGGCCTGCGGCCTTGGCGTCTTCCGGCCCCAGGAATCGGCTGGCCAATTCCATCTCGACGGCCACCCGGTCCGGCGCGATTTGCCTGAGCATCAGGTGGGCCAGGTAGGGGACCGGCACCCCGATGCCGACCTCGTTCAGCGCGATCCGCCGTCTGCCGTCCGCCATGAAGCGATAGTCGCAGGTGAGGGCCAGGATGGCGCCGCCGGCGATGGCATGGCCGGCCAACGCGCCAGCAGTTGGGATGGGCAGCGTGTAAAGATCCAGCACGAGGTCCTCGAACCGGTTCCAGAAATCGAACATTTCATCCCGGTCCAGTGTCAGAAGCTCGGGGAGGTCGAGCCCGATGCTGAAAAATTTGGTATTCCCGGCCAGGACCAGGCCTTGAAAGCGCTCCCGGATCTCACGGATCGCCGAATCCAGCTCACTGAGAAGCCCCGCACCGATTGCGTTGGTAACCCCGTTGGTCAGGCGCAAAAGCGCTACCGGCCCGTGCTCTTCCCGCACCACCTTGGGCATGCGCGATGTCCTCCTGTATTGGTACTCCGACGATTCAATACCCCCACCCTCGGCCGAACGCAAGCTCACACAGCCGGCGCGACGGCACCGGAGAACCCACAAAGCCTCACCCATTCCGCCCGGTGCGGCGGCCCTTCGGGCAGCTTGCCGCGTGTCTCAGACCCGGGCCTTCATCAGATGCGCAAGGCTGCCGGCCCGGAGCCCATCCTTGCGCTCGTTGAAGTACCTTGCATTAATCTCCGCCGGTCCCATGTCCGTCACATGCCGGAATCCCATCGTTCTCACATCGCTCTTCAACGCCGCCGGGTCGAAGAACGCCTGCCACGGCTCACCGGCCGAAGCCACCCGGCGAGCAAGGGAGTCGAACGCCGACCGCTCGGCTGCATTCAGCAACAATGGCGAAATCAGGTAGTCGAAGACCACCGCGCTTCCCGCCGGCGCCGCCGCGATGAAACGCAAGGTTGCCATTACCGCTTCGGCCCTCAGGTATGGGGTCACGCCCAGCCATGAAAAGAAGGTGCGTTGGCCGGGATCGCAGCCTGCGCCGCGCAGTGCGCCTGCGAGTGTCTGTGCCTCGAGATCCGCGGGTACGAACCTGAGGTTGCGGGGAAGC
>JBLMXM010000127.1:0-10714 GCA_050257775.1 Hyphomicrobiales bacterium | reverse complement strand
GCGCCTGGGCTGACGGCCTGATACTTGTCCTTCAAAAGTTGTGTTAATCGTGTACCCAATGGATGCAGTCCGCCGGACAATTCTTGATGGCCTCGTTGACCTCATCCTCGGGGAATGCACTCAGATCGGCCACCTCGACGAAGCCGGCTTCGTTCATGCGGAAGACCGCCGGACAGACCTCGACGCACACTTCGCAACGAATGCACTCGCTGAGCTCCACAACGGGTCGTTTCATGGCTCCAACGGCATCAGACGTGCGGTCCCCGGAATTTGACGAACGCTGCCGCGGTCGGTGAAATTACGCAACCCCTCTGGCGGCGGCCCGGGAGCCGGCGCCGGAGGCCGCAGCGACGGCCTGACCGATCTTTTTCCCGAATTCATAGCAGGAGTCCAGGGTCGATGGTTCGGGAACGAACTGGACGCGCAGCCCCGGCTGGACCAGTTCGATCTTCATGTCGGTCAGTTCCTTTTCAATGAGCTTGACCGCCTCCCCGCTCCATCCGTACGATCCGAAGGCCGCCCCGACTTTGTTCTTGGGCTTGAGCCCCTTCATGTAGCAGAGAAAATCCGCCACCGTGGGGAATAAACCGTTGTTCAGGGTGGGCGAACCCACGACCACCGCCCGGGCGTCAAAGACGTCGGTCATCACTTCGCTGCGATGACACTTCCGCAGATTCAGCGGCTTGGCCGGCACGCCTTCGGCCATGATGCCCGCATGAATGGCCTCGGCCATTTTTTCGGTGCTGTGCCACATGGTGTCGTAGATCACGACCGCCTTGGGTTCGGGTTCCTGGAGGCACCAGTTCAGGTAGGCCTCGACAATCTTGCCGGGCTCTTTGCGCCAGATGACCCCATGATCCGGGCAGATCATCCGGATCTCCAGTTTCATTTCGGCCACCTGCCGGATCAGTTTTTCGATGTGCGCTGCGTAAAGCAGCAGGATATTGGCGAAGTATTTCTTGGCGTGAACCATGATCCGGTCACCGGTTTCATCGTCGAACCGCTCGGGGCCGGCATAGTGCTGACCGAATCCGTCACTCGAGAAGAGGATGCCCTCCTCGGCCAGATAGGTGAACATGCTGTCGGGCCAGTGGATCATCCGCGTCTCCAGGAAGCGCAGTGTGCGCTTGCCGATCTTGAGTTGGTCGCCGGAGCCCACGGCCTGGTAATTCCATTTTTGAGGGAAGTGGTGCGCCAGGTTTTTTGCCCCCATTTTCGAACAATACAGCGGCTTGTCTTCGCCGATGCGGTGCATGATCCGCGCGAGGCTTCCGGAATGGTCCAGTTCGGTATGGTTGCTGATCACCATATCGATTTTGCGCGGGTCCACGATATGAGCGATATGGGTCATCAGATCGTCGGCGAATTCCTTCTTGACTGAGTCGATCAGCACGATTCTTTCATCCAGGATCAGAAACGCGTTATAGGTGGTTCCCAAATCGGTGGAGTAACCGTGGAAATCTCTGACATTCCAGTCGGCAACGCCCACGCTGTAAATTCCCGGAGCAATCTGAATCGGATCCATTTTCTTACCTCTCGCGCTCAGCGTAATCTATTCGCAACTGTACAGACTAATCATGAAAGTCCCGATGGCAACCAGCCGCCGTTGCCGGCCGGCGCACGGGGCGCACGGATGGATCGCCGAGTTATTCATGGTCTGCTGGTTGGCAGAACCTGCGCCGCACCACTCCTCTGGCCCGTCTATCCCGGAGAGGGGAATGCCTCCTCTTGAAAAAGCGAGGACAGCAGGGCTTTTCGACGATCGGGTCTGTTCCATCTCGAAGCCCTCAATCACCCGGGTGACGCCGGGCAGTCGGAGGGCACGCTGCGGACAGCGAAATCGGAAATGCCAAAAGGTGATGCCCCCGCCCTCCAGCCGATAATGGAGAGCTAAGGGCATCGACCGTGATCGAAATCTGCCAGCGTGCGGAAAAGCCGCGTTTCAGGCCATGATCCGGCGTCGCGCGGCTATTATAAATGCTCACCTATTCTTAAATATGCTGCGCTTTCCAAACCGCCGCGCGCTTGGGCTGACGGCCCGATACGTGTTTTCAACACGCTGCTGGAGATCGGCTTCAGGCTTCTTTTGCGAAATCCGCCTTGGACGCTCCGCAGACCGGGCATTCCCAGTCATCCGGGAGCTTTTCGAAGGGGGTTCCGGCGGGGACACCGTTGTCGGGATCCCCCTGGGCGGGGTCGTACACGTAACCGCACACCTGACAAACGTATCTGGCCATGTTCTCTCCTCCTTTTAGCGATTGGATTGCGATACTGATCTTCTACGCCTGATGATTTCAAACCAAAACACCGCAGCGCTGACGTCGTGGAAAGCCCAAGATCAAGGCGCGCAAGCCCCGCGGGACGAGGCGTACTCAGGGTGCGCCGCAGTGACTGCGGGGAGAAGCGCAACGCACAGATTGGGTCTTCCACAACGTCATCAAGCCTGTTCGTCCTTGACGGATCCCGGCCCAGCCAACGGTTTGAACATCTTCTTGCTGGCCCCGCACACCGGGCAGTGCCACTGCTCCGGAAGATCCTTGAACTGGGTCCCTTTGGGCACCTTGCCTCGACGGTCACCGCGGTCGGGGTCATAGAGGCAGCCGCAATTCACAGTTTGACATTGGTGGATCTCTTCGGGCTTTGCCATGGGATCACCCCCCGTGCGTCGCCAGACCCTATCACCGGGTTAATGTTGCAATCAACTGCTGAACACGAGATTCGATCTCATCCCGGACCTGGCGCACGGCCTCCATCGGCTGGCCTGCCGGGTCCGGGACGTCCCAATCATAATGCATGGCATCCGGGACGGCGGGACATTGCTCGCCGCGGCCGATGGTGACGATCGCATCCGGACGGCCGTTGGCCAAGGCCGCATCGATGCTCTGAGGGATGCGAAAGGCCAGGTCGATCTTTCGTTCCGCCATGACGGCCGCCGCAGCAGGGTTCAGTTTCTCCGCGGGTTGGACCCCGCCGGTCGCCACGTCCAGCTTGTCGCCGGCCAGGTGCTGGGCAAAGGCCCCGGCCATCTGGCTGCGGCAGGCATTCTGGCGGCAGATGAACAGCACTTTCTTCCTTGCAGCATACGGGGCCATTAGGGCTTCGACCGCCTGCTGCACATCCTGCCGGACCGCAGGCTGGCCGGCCAGTTCTTTGGGGCCTTCGATCCCACGGTAAACCAGGCTGCCTTCATAGTGCGCGTCAATCGCGTCGAAAAAGTACTTGGCGGTCAACTGCAGCCCTTCGAAGAGGTTTTTGCCCTTCGTGGCTCCAACGCTGAGCAGGTATCCCCGGCGCGTCTTCTTGAGGGGATCACTCAGCTTGAGCCGGTATTTGCGCGCCCAGAAGGTCTGGCAGCGGTCGACCAGGGCTTTGAGCTGAGAGGTCATGTTGTAAAAGAAGATCGGCGAGGCGAGCACGACCGCCTCCGCCTGCCGCAGCAGTCCGTAGATTTCGCTGGCCATGTCGTCGTCGATGGGGCAATAGCCCTTCTTTTCACAGACGACATATTCCTTACAGGGCAGAATGTTCCGTTCCGCCACGTGGATGGCCTGCGTTCGGGCTCCCATCGTTTCGGCCGCCTGCAGAAATTCGGACAGCAGAAAATTGGTGTTGCCCTTCTTGCGCGGGCTTCCCTGCAAACCGAGCATCAACATGGTTCTAGTCCAATCACGACTTGACGTGGCACTGGGTGCAAGTGGTGGGGCCTGCTTTTTCGCCGGCTTGCTTCCTTTCCTTGTGGCACTTGGTGCACTGCTCGTTCATGATCTGTTTTTTGGCGAGTTTCCCCTGGGCCTTGAGTTCTTCGATGGCGCTGGCCTTCTCAGGATAGGCCGAGTGGCAGATGGCGCAGTTCACCAGCTTCACCTGGTGCCGCTGGTGGGGAAAGTGCACGTTCCCAAGGGTGCCGCCCTCTATTACGATTTCGGCAGCCCCCTTGTTTTGAGTTTGTGCGCAGACCGGGATGACTAGAACAGAGAAAGCTCCCGCCAGAACCAGCAAGATCATTGCCATTCGACCGTTCATGTGTCCGAGACCCTCCAAGGTCATGGCTCCGGTCATCCAGTCGATTAATGAGCGTTGGGGCCCAGGCTCATCTCGGAGACACGCTTTTGCCCTCGCCCGAGAGCGTGCACTGCGTGAAATCGATCGGTTTGCCGCACTTCGCGCACTTATTCGGCCGATCGAATTCATCGGAGAAAATTTCCTTCTCGGCACCGCACGACGGGCAGTTGCAAGTGAAGGATTTCAGGCTCTTGAAGGTTGCGTAACCGGGGCAATGCTGGGGAGTGGTTTCCTTCTGGACCATGGTGGCCTTCCTTTCCTATTCTGAAATGAAAATTCAAACTTTGAGTTTCCGGGCAAGCTGGCGGCCATACTCTTGAGCCATGTTCACCCCGCCGCCGAGGCTGCTCGATTTTAACCGCAGGCAGTCGGCGACCATGTCCATCTTGAAAATGTGTTGCATGGTCTGGTAGATGCGGCCGTTGGCCTCGCCGCTCCAGCCGAAGGAGCCGAACGCTCCCCCGGTCTTGCCTTCCAGCTGGGCCTTTTCAGCCGTGAACAGGAAGGTTTTCATGGCCTGGAGCATGTCACCGTGGTAGGTGGCCGAGCCGAACGCATAGCCGTCGTAACCGTCCAGATCAGCCTCGCTCTTGATGTTCTTCACGTTGACTACGTCCGCCTGATGGCCGGCCATGCGGATCCCTTCGCCGATCAGCTCCGCAATGGCTTGGGTCTCGCCGGTCCGGGTGGCGTAGACAATTAGAATTTTACCCATGATCGGCCCTCCCTCATCTCCCGGGGGTGTGATCCGATGGTGCTTCGGGGCCCCGTCGTTTCGTTATGATCAGGATTTCGGCTTCCCGATCCGCGGGTCGATCCCTTCGGCCGTGCAATCCGGCGTGTAGCATGTGTTATCCACGAACTCACATTTTTCCTTGCACGACGGACACTGGTTGGGATGGGCGTCCGCCTCGAATGAGTATCCGCAATTGGAGCATTTCCAGCTCGGCATGATTCACCTCCCTCATCAGGGTGTTGAAAAACAAGTATCAGGCTGTCAGCCCTGGCGCGCGGTGCTTTGAAAAGCGCAGCATATTCATAATATGCGAGCATTTACAAAAGCCATGCAACGCCGGATCACGGCCTGAGACGCGGTTTTTCAGCATCCTGTTAGGACTTCCACAGGCCATGAAGGTTGCAGTACTCGCGGGCTGTGACCCGGTCGGCCTTGATGCAGAAGACGGCCTCCGGCGCCTGGCCGGGCTTCAGGAACTGCCGGTACACCTTGCCGTCGACGATCAGCTCGACCCATTCGATCCAGTGCTTTTGTTCCATGGGATGGGCCACGCTTCCGACCTTCACTTTAAATCCGTCGCCGGTTTTTTCAATCACCGGGACATGCTTTTCCTTGGCCGCGTCCACGGTGTTCTCCTTGAACAGCTTCATGGGCTGTCCGCAGCATACCAGTTCCCCTTCGCCGGCGTGCATCACCTCGACGATGTTTCCGCACACCTCGCACTTGTAAACCTGAAGTTGTTCGGCCATTTCCTCTCTCCTTTCGATGGAATGGATGGGACGGGTGGGTTACCAGTTCTCTCCCAACAGCTCGAAATAGCCCTGGGGATGGAGGCAAGCGGGGCAAAGCTCCGGGGCGCTCAGCCCCGCGTGAAGGTATCCGCAGTTGCGGCAGCGCCAGGTCACCGGGGTATCCCGCTTGAACACACGGCCGGCCTGAATGTTATCGGCCAGATCGAGGAAGCGTTTTTGGTGCTGGCTTTCGGCAACTGCAATCGCCCGGAAAGCGACGGCGACATCCTTGAATCCCTCCTCTTCGGCGACCTGGGCGAAACCGGGATACTCCGAGGTGTGCTCGTGGCGCTCGCCTTCGGCAGCGGCCTTGAGATTGTCCAGGGTCGACCCGATCACCCCGGCCGGAAAGGCGCAGCTTATCACCACCGCTCCACCCTCGAGGAACTTGAAAAAGCGCTTGGCATGCTCTTTTTCCTGGTCGGCCGTTTCAATGAAAATGTCGGCGATCTGAACGAACCCATCCTTGCGGGCTTGGCCGGCGAAATAGGTATAACGGTTACGCGCCTGGGATTCGCCGGCAAAAGCGGCCAGCAGATTCTTCTCAGTTCGAGTTCCCTTGAGTTTCGTCATCCTGAGCCGGCCCCCTGAGTTGCCGTGAGGGGAGGAGTTGGTGCCTATTTTTCTTCTTCAGGCCACCATCCCTTCCGGATGTGGTTCTGCTTTTCGGCTTCCGCCAATTTCCTCAACTTGAAGGCCGCATCCCTCAGGATTCCGTAAAGGATTCCGCAGCCGTTGTCCTCACGGTCCGCCTCTCCCAGATCGGCCAGATAGAGCATCTCTTCCGTCAACTGGAGGGTCTTGGCAATGTGAAGGTTGCAGGGTCGCACAGCACTTCTCCCTGGCATGGCTCTATAGTCTGAGCCGTTTTCAGATCAAATTCTGTGCCAGGAAAGAATCAGGAACGGAAGTTGCCTAAATCGGAAATAATTTTACTGCCTTAAATCACGGACGGCAGATTCGGGAAGAGCACCTCATCTGCGCCCATGCCGATAATGCGATACAAGCCGACACCACCGACGGCAGACACCTGATTCGGCTTTTTGAACAATTGTTGAATATCACACTGAAAAACACAATGCAACCGGGTCTCGGGTTGAAACTTGAAACAGGCATGTCTCACAAGACAGGCGAGAAACGGGTTGAAGCGGGAGAAGGGGTCACGGGAAGAATCCCCGTGACCCCCGTGACCGGATCAGGCCGCCTGCACCACCTGGCGGCGCTGCAGGATCTTGCCCCGCACGCTGATGACCACTTCCTCCATGGGGATCTCGACCCCGGAGCGCTCCATGCCTTTCTTGACGATCACGGGCAGTGCCGAGCAGCACGGCACCTCCATCACTACCGAGGTGATGCTGCGGATGCCGGACTGTTTGCAGATCTGGGCGAATTTTTCGATGTAGGCCTGGGTATTGTCGAACTTCGGGCAGCCCATCATCACGCGTTTGCCCTGCAAAAAATCCCGGTGAAGCGTGGGGAAGGCCACGGGCACGCAGTCCGCCAGCACGAGAAGATCGGCGCCTTTTAGAAACGGCGCCGTCGGCGGGACCAGCATGATCTGGACCGGCCAATGGCTGAGAGCGGATTCGTCCGGCTCTCCGGCCGCCGGGGGGGCGGCGGCCCGGTCTGCAGCAGGCCCGAAGCTTTGCATCATCCGTGCCGACGGGCACCCGCCCGCCGCCATCGGCAGCACCCGGTGATCCCGTGGTTCTTCCTTCTTGCGGTCTTTTTCCGCAAGCTTTTTCTCGACGGCATGTTCGTCGAACTCGTCGGCCTTGCGTTCCTCGATGGTCAAGGCGCCGGTCGGGCACTCCCCCAGGCAGGCCCCCAGGCCGTCGCAGTAAATGTCCGCGATCACGCGAGCCTTGCCGTCGATGATTTCCAGGGCCCCTTCCGCGCAGGCTGGCACGCAGTTGCCGCAGCCATTGCACAAATCCTCGTCGATTTTGATGATCTTCCGAATGACTTGCATAAACTCACCTCGAATTGGATAGAGTCTCCCGCGCCGCCTCGCGGCCGGCCGCGGTCAAAAAGGAGCGTTCGATGCGCTCGGTCAGCTGCCCGGCTTCCAGCGGGCGGTTCTTGTGTTCTTCGTCCAGGGTCTCCAGGGTTTCGGCATCGCGGAGCACCCGGAGATTAACGGAATCGCCGGGACGGGGGTTGTGGCGATGGGCGATGATCTCGCACACCTCGGCGATCAGTTCCTCCCGGGCTCCGAGATTGGCGAGAATATCCCGAGCAACGGCCGGCCCTTCGGTCTCCGGGTGCGTGTCGGCCGCCTCGCGGTGCTCGCCGCCGGCTTCACCTCTGCCGACATCGTGCAGGTAGGCGGCGGCCAGAATCACCGCCAGATTCCCCCCCTCGGCCTTGCCGATGCGCTCGGCATAACGCGCCACCCGGCTGGCCCGGCCGATGCGCTTGAAGTCGTTCTTGAAGTAGCGTTTCATCTCCACGGCCACGCGGTCTTTCAGCAGGTTCTCTTTTTGCGCCGCCAGCCCGTCCGGCAGCGTGCCGAGACACTGTTCGGCATAAGGGCAATAGGCTGCGCAGCCGAAATCCATCTTGGGATTGACAAAGCGGTGGCCGCAGGCGCCGCATTTGCGCGCCGTATCGTCCTTGAAGAACTCCACGATACCGCCGCACTTCGGGCAGTTGGCCTCGAAGATGGCTCCCGGTTTCCAATATTGCATGTCCTGTCCAGGGCATCTCATGTCGAGACCTCCTTGAGGCAGATTGAATTCATTGGTTCCGAGTCTACTGCAAGCATCTCAAGCTGTATTTGACCTATATCAAAAGGTTAAGATATTTTTGCGAAAAATAAACCGGGGCGCTCTGAGCCGGCGCCCCGGCGGGTTCAAGCCGATGCAAGCGGCTATCTCAGAATGGCCTTGAGGTCCTCGTCCGGCGTCTTGATAGGCATGATGTTGAATTTCTCCACCAGGACCTTGAGCACGTTCGGGGTCAGGAACGCCGGCAGGCTCGGGCCCAGCCGGATGTTCTTGATGCCGAGATAGAGCAAAGTCAGCAGGATGGCTACGGCCTTCTGCTCGTACCAGGACAGGATCATGGACAGCGGCAGATCGTTGACGCCGCAGTCAAACGCCTTGGACAGGGCAACGGCGATCTGGATCGCCGAGTAGGCGTCGTTGCACTGGCCGACATCCAGCAGGCGCGGGATGCCGTCGATGGCGCCCAGGTCCTGGTCGAAGAACCGGAACTTGCCGCAGGCGAGCGTCAGCACGACGCAGTCCCTCGGCACTTTTTCCACGAACTCGGTGTAGTAGCTCCGGCCGGGCTTGGCGCCGTCGCAGCCGCCCACCAGGAAAAAGTGCTTGATTTTGCCTGCCTTGACCAGTTCCACCACCTTGCCGGCGACGCCCAACACCGTGTTGCGCGCAAATCCGACCATGACCTCCTTGCCGGCGGCATCATCGGCAAATCCGGGCATGGCCAGGGCTTTGTCGATGACGGGCTTGAAGTTCCGGTCGGCGATGTGCTGCACGCCGGGCCAGCCCACCAGGCCGGCTGTGAAAATGTTGTCCCGGTAGGCGTCCGTGGGTTTCTGCAGGCAGTTGGTGGTCATTACGATGGCGCCCGGGAACTTGGCGAATTCCCTGACCTGGTTCTGCCAGGCGGTGCCGTAGTGGCCGAAGAAATGGGGGTATTTCTGTTTGAGCTCCGGGTAGCCATGGCAGGGCAGCATCTCGCCGTGGGTATAGACGTGAATCCCCTTGCCGGCGCTCTGCTTGAGAATCTCCTCCAGATCCTTCAGGTCGTGGCCCGACACCACGATGGCCTTGCCTTTCCTGTGGCCGAGCGGGACCTGGGTCGGTACCGGATGCCCATAGGCGCCGGTATTGGCGGCGTCCAGCAGTTCCATGGTCTTGAGGTTGATCTCCCCGCACCGGAGCACCAGCCCCAGGTAATCGTTGGCGCCGAGGGCCGGGTTCAGGGTGGCGGCCAAGGCCTCCTGCATGAAGGCATAGACGCTCTCGTCTTTCTTCCCCAAGATCCACGCATGATCGGCGTAGGCCGCAACGCCCTTCAGGCCGTAAATCAAAAGCTCCCGCAGGGCCTGGGCATCAGGGTCCCCCGCCGGCGCCCTGACCCCGCCGATCTTTTCCGCCTGGGCCACCAAGGCCTCCACCGAGGCCGCCGGCACGAAGGCGGCTGCATCCTGCCCAAAGTCCGACTGGACGCCGGCCTGCTTTACCCTTTTCTTAAGCGCGTCCCGCAGGGCGACGCAGCGGCCGATCAGCTCCACGAAACGGGAGGGATCGAAGTCGACATTGGTGAGGGTTGAAAAGGCGGCCTGCAGGGTGAAGCGGTTCACGTCGGTGAGATCGAGCTTGTGCCGGCGGGCCTCCAGCGCGACGAGGGACAGGCCCTTGAGTCCGTAGATGAGAAGATCCTGGAGGGCGGCGACCTCGGCGGTCTTGCCGCAGACACCGATCTTGGTGCAGCCTTCGCCCTTGGCCGTTTGTTCGCACTGATAACAGAACATCCTGTTGCTCCTTTCGTTGAAGAAGGTTTGGGCTCGACTCGATCGAGTTCCGCCCTGTCGGCGGGTCCGGCTTTTAGCCGTTGCGGCTGCCGGCCACCTTGACCTATGTCAAGAAACCGAATTTTCGAAACCGTAAATAATAAGTCATGCGGCCGGGTGCGTCCACCTGCCTTGACTTGGGCACCGAATGCTGCCAAGAGACGTGGCATGGAAAAGGTAATCGATGTCATCGCCCGGATTCCACTTTTCAGCGGGCTGAGCCGTGCTCAGCTCGCCGAGCTCCGGGGTATTGTTCTGGAGAGGAATTTCGGCAAAGGCGGGCTGATCTTCTCCGATGGGGATGAGGGCGACGGCTTTTACGTCATCCTTCAGGGCCGCGTGAAAGTCTTCAAGGTCTCCGCGGACGGCAAGGAACACATTCTTCACATTTTCACGCCAGGCCAGACATTCGGGGAAGTGCCCGTGTTTGCGGGCGAGCATTTTCCCGCGAACGCCGAAGCCATTCAGGAAAGCCGAACCCTCTTTTTCCCGCGGCCCGCGTTTGTGGCGCTGCTGGGGAAAAACCCCGGCTTGGCCCTCAAGCTGCTCGCCGACCTGTCGGTGAAGCTGCGGCAGTTCGCG
>JBLMXM010000126.1:0-8447 GCA_050257775.1 Hyphomicrobiales bacterium | reverse complement strand
CAGAGATTGGCCTTTTTACGAAGTCATCAACATTTCAGACGGGGAGGATGGAGGACATGCGACCGTATTTTGAGAAGATGAAAGAGTTCGGCAGCGCGTTAAAGCCCGGTCTCATCAAGAGCCGGGAAGCCAACGTCAAGCTGGTCAAGGACGTGGAAGCCGAAGTGGACAAGGCCGTCGAGAAAGTCAAGAACGCGGGCCTTCCGACCGCCGAGATCAACAAGCGCAAGCAGTTGACCGTCTGGCAGCGCCTGGACTACCTGCTCGACCCCGGCACGTGGACCCCGCTCAACACGCTCTTCAACCCCAATGAAAATGTGGAGGGCACCAACAACGTCTACCACGGCCTGGCCAAGATATCGGGCAAGTGGGCGGCGGTGATCGGCTTCGACAACAAGGTAATCGCGGGTGCCTGGATCCCGGGCCAGGCCGAGGAGGTGTTCCGGACAACCAACCTGGCCAAGCTGCTGAACATCCCCCTGGTCTGGCTGGTGAACTGCAGCGGCGTCAAACTGCCCGACCAGGAAAAGTTCTACGCCGACCGCCGCGGCTCCGGCACGACCTTCTTCCGCCACGCGGAACTCGAGCAGGCCGGGGTCCCGATCCTGGCCGGCATCTACGGCACCAACCCTGCGGGCGGCGGCTACCAGGGCATCAGCCCCACCATCCTTTTCGCCCACAAGGATGCCAATATCGCGGTCGGCGGCGGCGGAATCCTGAGCGGCATGTCCCCCAAGGGGTTTTTCGACCTGGAGGGTGCCGAGCAGCTGATCGCAGCCGCCAAGCAGTTCAAGGCCGAGCCCCCGGGCTCGGCGAAGATCCACCACGACGCCACCGGCTTCTTCCGCTACGTCTACGACACCGAGCAGGGTGTGCTGGACGGGATCAAGGACTACATGAAGGATATGCCGGCCTACCATCCGAAGTTCTTCCGCGTCGCCGCTCCCAAGGAACCGCGCTTTCCGGCCGAGGACCTGTATTACCTGGTTCCCTTCAACCAGAAGCAGATGTACGACTTCGACGAGGTCCTGGCCCGCCTGGTGGACGGCAGCGAGCACTTGGAATACCGCCCGGGCTACGGGCCGGAAGTCTACACCGGCCTGGTCAAGATCGACGGCTTCCTCATGGGGGTCATCGGCAACCGACAGGGGTTTCTCGGCGAGCACTATCCGGAGTACGCGTCCTATCCCGGCATCGGCGGCAAGCTCTACCGACAAGGCCTCATCAAGATGAACGAGTTCGTGGTGCACTGCGGCCGCGACCGCGTGCCCATCATGTGGTTCCAGGACACCTCCGGCATCGATGTCGGCGACATCGCCGAGAAGGCCGAGCTGCTTGGCCTGGGGCAGGCACTGATCTACTCCATCCAGCAGACCAGCATCCCCATGATCCTCACGGTGCTGCGCAAGGGAACGGCGGCGGCTCACTACATCATGGGCGGCCCCACGGCCAACCGCCACAACGTTTTCACGCTCGGCACGGCTACGACCGAAATCTACGTCATGCACGGTGAGACCGCCGCCGCCGCGAGCTACTCCCGTCGGCTGGTGAAGGAAAAGGAAGGCGGCAAACCGCTTGAGCCGGTCATCGAGGAGATGAACAAGCTCGTCAAATCCTACTACGACAACTCCCGGCCGGTCTACTGCGCCCAGCACGGCCTGGTGGACGAGGTAGCCAAGATGACGGCAATCCGCAACTATCTGAAGGCCTTTGCCGGCGCCGCTTACCAGAACCCGCGCTCCATCTGCCCCCAGCACCAGATGATGCTGCCGCGGATCATCAAGGGGTGAGCCACCGGCCCGGGTAAGTTCCCATGGCACGTCGCGACACCAGGGCCGCTCTTCGCCCGGCAAATCAAACCCCCAGGCGGCTTGCCCGATTGCTGATCGGGTGGGCCGCCCTTTGCGTTGGGGCGGCGGCAGGCGCTCCGCGGGCTGCCGCCCAATCGGCCTCCGCCGACCCGGCACCCCAGGTGACGCTTTCTACCGGCGAGGTCGAAACCGGCGGAACCCTGCTCGTTCGCCTCGACTGTCGCCGCTTGCCGGCTCCCGCCCGAGACCTGCGGGTTTCCTTTTATAACCAGGATATCAAGATCTTTTCGGATCCGGTCAAAGGGCCGACGGTCTTTGCCGGGATTATCGGGATTCCGCTCTCCGCACCATCGGGAAAGACCGCCCTGAACATCGAGTGGGGCCCCAGCGGCCAGAGAGTCGCCAAGACCGTGCCTTTCGAGGTCCGGCCGGGAGTGTATGGCGAGGAGACCCTGACGGTCGACCCCCGCCACGTCCGGCCGAGCCCGAAGGAACTCGAACGCATCAAGCGCGAACAGGAAGAGTTAAAACGCATCTACGCCTCCGGCACCCGCTCCCGGCTGTGGCAGGGCGGGTTCCAGCTTCCCGTTCCGGGTGAGATGAACGGCCCCTTCGGCACCCGCAGGCTTTTCAACGGGGAGCTTCAAAGCCAACATACCGGCCTTGATTTCCGGGCCCAGGCCGGCGATCCCGTGCGGGCGGCCGGCTCCGGCGTGGCCCGTCTGGTCAAGGACCTGTTTTATTCGGGCAACGCCGTGGTCCTCGACCACGGGGCCGGCGTATTCACGTCCTATTCCCATCTGAGCCGGATCGACGTGAAGGTGGGTCAAAAGATCGAAAAAGGGCAGATCGTGGGGCTGATCGGGGCGACGGGCCGCGCCACAGGCCCCCATCTGCACTGGGCTGTAAAAGTCAACTCGATCAGCGTGAATCCCCTCATTTTTGTCCGAATAATGGATCTATTGGCCGGCGCCTGACACGCCGTCGCCGGACCCTTTTCCCTTGACAGCCACCGGCCTTTGCTCTATAGACCGCGCCTTGATTGCTTACTGAGTTAATCGTATTTCCGGTCCTCCGAGACCGGATCTGTTTTTGATTGAGGAGACCATGACCTTGTTGCGCTCCACGCTGCTTTACCCCGGAAACCTTAGTGGGATTGAAGGAAACCGGAATCATTCCTCCAGCGCCGTTTGCAGCCTCGCATCTCTCACACTGGCTATGGGCGCGCAGGATCCGTATACCCAGCGGCATGCTCGCCGTGTGGCGGAATATGGCGAAAGTCTGGCGCGACGGCTGGGCCTTGGGGCTGAAGATTTAGAAATCATCCGCATCGGCGGCCTGCTGCACGATATCGGAAAGATAGCCTTCAGCCTGAAGCTCCGGCGTAACCACGACAAAGACCTGACTCCGGCGATGCGCGCCGAAATTCGCCTGCACCCGCAGATCGGTGTCAAATTTCTGGAATCCATTCATGTGGCCGAACCGGTGATCGACTGTGTGCGCTACCATCACGAGCGATTGGATGGCTCCGGGTATCCCTGCGGGCTGAAAGCCGCTGAAATTCCCTTGGCCGCCCGGATCATCGGCGTGGCGGACTGTTTCGATGCCTTGACGACGGACCGGCCCTATCAGAAAGGCAGGAGTCCGGCACAGGCCTTGATCCTCATGCAGCACTGGGCGGGAAGGATGTTTTCGCCGGAACTCGTGCGGCTGCTGGCAGAAGACGTCCGGGCCAACGGAGTGCGCACCCACTGATCGCCGGCAGCGAATTTCTTTACAGTCCGACGGTTTCGGGGTAAGATAAAAGTGTACGATGATTTTTCCCCGGGAGCTACTAACTTGTCCAGCAAAGCCATGAAGGGCTGGTTCAGAGCGGTTTTCTCGATGGTGTTCTACATCGGGCTGTTCAGCGGGATCGGTTACCTGATTCAACTGACGCTGTTCTGATTTCTTGCCGTACCAACCGCGTGCTTGGCACCCGGTTGCCAATACAACGTTCGAAGCAGTGACCTGCTGCTGCTTTTCCGGCTTGCGACCGAAAAATTCAGACTCTCCGTTTCACGAGAGGTCGTCTGCCTCAACCCCCGTATCGGCGTGACATCGATCCTCCAGCAGACCGCAATACTTCAGGCTTACGGTCTGGAACTGATCAACACCCCTTCCGATCATCCTCCCGGAATTCAATTTCAGGCCCCCATTCAGGGCTTCAGACCGGCACCCCACATGCCGGTGGCGCTAAATATTAGCGGGACAAGACTCGTATGAACTGTCAATAGACGCAAAATGCGGTCAAGCGATGGCGTGTTACGGTTAATTTCGGCAAACCGATATAAGTTATTATAAATATTATAAATATTTATTAACACGTGCCCGCTTCTGCTTCATATTCGCATTTCATAGCAGCGCTGGGTATTTTCGAGATCAGCCAGGACGTCTACCTGGAGTACACGAACCATGTACGATGATTTTTCCCGGGGGACGACGACCATGTCCGGCAAAGCCATGAAATGCTGGTTCCGAGCGGCTTGCTCAATAGCGTTCTACATCGGACTATTCGGAGGGATCGGCTACCTGATTCAACTGACGCTGTACTGATGTCAACCCTGGATCATGGTAATATCCGGTCCTCCATCACCGGCCGGCTTGGCGGACCCCCTGGTACTGGCAGCGCACGGCCAAGATTACGCCGATCCATACGGCGCAGATGGCGATGGTAAACCAGCTCAACTGGGCGACCGCCATGTGGATCGGCAGCCACTGGGTGAAGAGCAGGATGAGGACGGAGCCGGCCGTCTTGAAGATGCGGTAGCCGAACATGTCGATCCAGGCCTTGGCCTGGTAGATGACCACGGGATCCACCGGGACATAGAGCAGTTCCTTGGAGGCCCGGTTGATGGAGTAGGACATGGCGCGGTCGCTGATGCGGGCGGCACCGCCGAAGAAAAGCGTCGGCGTCAAGAAAAAGCCCCACGAACACAGACCCATCAACAACGGCTGAACCATCAGCCCGGCGATCGGCCCGAAAACCCGATGGACGACCGGGGTCGCCACCAGGTTGATGACCACCGAAACTACCCCCAGCACACTGTAGAAATCGCCCAGGAAGGCAGTGCGCGCCTCGCGCTCTGCAAAGCTTCCTTCCACCGTGTTCATAAACTGATATTCAACCAGAGGGGATGCCAGCTGCGCTAAGAACACCAGGGCGGCAATCATGAGCAGATACCGGCTGTGCGCGAAAATTCTCCATCCGGCAGCGGCGGAGGGATCGGAGGGTGCCTTGGCGCCGTCGACCTCGCAGTACATCCCCACGCGGCTCATGGCCCACGTCAGGGAACAGATCAGCAACATGATCCCGGCGGCCGTCAGCAGCAGATCCGGCGTTTTCAAGGACGCATGCTTTAGCATGAGCGCCGCCAGCCACCCGCCAGCCATCCCGCCCACAAGCCCGCCGGTTCCCACCACTCCGTACCAACCCCGGCCTTCCGGAGTGGTGTAGATCGAGTTGGTCAGACTCCAGAACTGCTCCACCAAGACCACTCCCAGTATGTCCGTAAAAGCAAACAGACAGGTGGATCCGATCGGACCGGGGTTGGAGGAAACCGCCCGGAAGGCTATTAGAATGCCTGCAATCGCGAGGCAACTGGACAGCACCACCCGAACGCGGCTGCAGCGCTCGACCCACCGGTGATAAAATCCGATGATCGCACCCATCACCAGCGCCGAGGTGATCCATACGAAAGGGAGCTGAGCAGCGCCAAGGGATTCGATAAAGAGCGAGCGGCTCGCCGGTTTGAGCTGATAAAGCGCCAGGATGATCAGAAAAAAATTAAACGACAGCAGGACAGACCTCAAGCCGACGGATCGCAGCAGCGGGAACCGGTCCTGGCATTCGTTTGGGGACAGCGAAAATCCATTTTTCACTTGAAAAATAACCAACTTTAGTAATAGGATTTATCATTACTCCGGCAATTCTATACATCAAGCTTCAGAAAGTTGCAGACAGGCTTACCGGAGTGCCTGCATCCTGTTTAGAGTTGGCATGTTTGATTGCCGGAGCACTAAGATGAGGCCTTGGCTGGCGGTTGTCACGGCGTATTTCATGCTCACAGTGCCTGTCGGTTTGGCCGGTGCCGCTCAACCCCAGCCTTCCCTGCCGGAATCCTGCGACCCGCGGCTGCAGAAAGGACTCGAGGAGTGCCTGGCAACGCTGGGCCTGAATGATGCCATCCGCAGCCGAAAGCTCAGCGTGGTTCTGGTAGATATCACCGACCCCGATCGCCCCCGCTTAGCCTATGCCAACCCCGACTACATGATGTATGCCGCCAGCCTTCCGAAGATCGCCATACTGTTAGGCGCTTTCGAGCGCATTAGCCGCGGCGAGATGGTGCTCGACGACCAGACCCTGGAGACGCTTCAGCGCATGATCCGGCGCTCCTCCAACGAGGCGGCCACCGAGATGCTGAACCGGGTGGGGCCGGATTTCATCCTGGAGGTCCTCCAATCACCCCGCTACCGCCTTTACGACCCGGAGACCAACGGCGGATTGTGGGTGGGCAAGGAGTACAGTAAAGCCTCCGTGCGCCGACCGGACCCGCTGCATCATCTCTCCCACGGGGCCACCGCACTCCAGGTCGCCCGTTTCTATTACCTGCTCGAAACCGGGCAACTGGTGTCCCCGGAACATAGCCGCACGATGAAGGCCATCCTCGGGGACCCCGAGATCCATCACAAGTTCGTCAAGGGCCTGAAGGCCGAGCATCCGGATTCCAAGATCTACCGCAAGTCCGGCACCTGGCAAGATTTTCACTCCGACAGCGCCCTCATCGAGCGCGAAGGCTACCGCTATATCGCCGTCGCCCTGTCCCACAGCCCGGAAGGGGGCCGCTGGCTGAGCGAGCTGATTGTCTCTCTGGACAACCTCATCTGCCAGCCGGGAGCGTGGGCACTGAATACATCCTCCCTGTCTTCATCCACGGCCGGGACTCGCCAACTTCCCAGCGACCTCCCCCAAACTTCCTCAGGAGCGGTCAAGAATTAAATCCACGCCCCGTGGCCGGTTTGCTCATCATGGTGGATGACCTCGCAAAAGCGTCAAGGCCAAGTCGCGCATTCTAACAGCCACCCCCCCTGCCCGGGTGGTTTGGATTTTCGGTCAACCGCCGATATGTTAAAGCACCATAGTGCCTGCAGAGTTGCGTTTGCAAAAGCAAACCATCTCGTCGCGCGGCGCGTACTCACATTATGCTGCAGCGACCGCGCGATGAAGCGCAATGCGGGGTTTGGCCTTGTTGCAACCTTGTCACGGTTTGGGCGATGCTCCGCCGTGGTAGCCCTCGATCAATCGGTGCAGCCGGGTGGCGAAGCTCTGGTGTTCCACTGCCGAGTTCTTGCGCAGGACATTCGACATCATCACCACCAGATAATGAAGGCGCAGCGTTCCTGCCGGCGCCTCGACGATAGCCACTGAGTTCATCATGTTTTCGAGGTTGCCTTCGTATTGTCGACAGACATACCCCGGCTCGGGCGCACAGCGGAAGAGGGAGCCGGACTTGAAATACACCGCGGCGTCGACCAACGCCGGCGACGAAGCGTAGCGAATGCGGCGCTGGGTCATGTAGAGCAGCCGCTTGATCTCGCGGCTGGAAGCCTCATCGACGATGCGCCCCTGCTCCAGCCTGACCAGATAGTGCAGCAGTTCACGAGGGGTGGCGTAGCTGCTGGTTCCCGGCACGATCTGCTTGCCTCTC
The DNA here is from genome assembly GCA_050257775.1 of Hyphomicrobiales bacterium. Taxonomy (GTDB): domain Bacteria; phylum Desulfobacterota; class Desulfobacteria; order Desulfobacterales; family SpSt-501; genus SpSt-501. The sequence goes on along the minus strand of JBLMXM010000126.1, from coordinate 889 downwards.
GCGGTAAAAAACGAGCCCTGACGCAGCTCCTCGGGGTTGAGGCCGTTGCGCGCCACGGGCTCCACCAGCGCTCTGGACAGAAGCTCAGAGAGTTCCCTTTTGGACGTTTTCTGAAAAAAGGCCTTGGACTGCTCAGGCTGCACCGGATAGCTTTTCCCGAAGTGGACCAGCAGCATGAGCTCCCGGATCACCATGCTGGCGGCGGCATTTGAACTGGCGGACAGCATCCAGTCCAGGTAACTCCACAGATTGGCGCGGTCGCCGATCTGGAGCCGGCGGTATTGGATGGCGGGATCTCCCGGCGCCCAGAGAGGGACCTCGTGGTGGTCGGAAATGATAAACTCATCTGCGGTCACCATGGCGTTTTTCAGCACCGCCAGGCGCGCCGGCACATCATCCGGGTAAATATCTGCAAGGGCCTGGAACACGGCCAGCACCACCATGAGCTTGCCCACGCTGCCCGGGTTGGCGCGGTAGCTTCCTCGGATTTCTCCATACCGGAGGTTTTCGGGATCGGACAAGTCAAGAACGGCTATCCCGTAACGGTCGGAATCCTCGCCGAGAAATGACGCGATGGCTGAATTCAGCTGGGGGTCGGCGGCCGGCAGGGCCAGGCCCTGCTGCCGGGCGAGGCGGATATCCACCTGGTCGAGCCCCAGCAGGGCGCCCTTCGGCTCCTGAGGCCCCCTCACCCTGCCCTGCTGGGCCAGGCGGTAGGCCTCCAGACGCAGGATCCCGGTAGTCGGGTAGCCGTCCAGGGGATATCCCTGTGCGCTGGCCGACCACAGGATCGTCGCGAACGAAAGAACAAGTCCCGTTTGCGTAGAAGTGATTTTAAAAACACTTCTAACCATCAGTCGGCCCTCCGGGGACTTCATTTAGTTTTACC
>JBLMXM010000125.1:0-5847 GCA_050257775.1 Hyphomicrobiales bacterium | reverse complement strand
ACATCGGCAGGCAGGCGCCGAACACCACGAAGGCCACCCCGTCCCCGGAGGCCGTCAGCACCACCTGGCCGGTGTCCTCGGAGATGGCCATGGTCCAGCCGAGCCCGTCTTTCATGTCGGCGTATCCGTCTTCAGCGCCCTGCAGGATCAATTTGCCATCTACCTCCTCCGAGCGCTCGATGGCCGTGTCCGGGACGTCCTCCCCGCCCCGGGCCGGGCGGATGGTCTTCTTGGCAAAGTCGATTTTCAGAAACTGCGGCAGCCCCACATCATCGGCGTCCGTCTCCTTGCATCCTTCCAACGGCGTGCATTCCATCACACGCGCCACGGAGAATAGCAGCGGCTTTGAGCCGTCGAAATCCCCGACTACCTTCGCCGACGCTGGGGCTGACGCTGGGGACTCTTTCGCAGAGGTTTGCCCGTCAGCTCTGGGGTAAATCATGAAAACAATCAAAATTACCGCCACAACCACCGTTCCAGCGAGAAGCATTTGCGAAAAACCAAATGTTTTGTTTTCCATTTTGTGTGTATCCTTTATTAATTTTTGAAATGGCTATACTTGGTTTCGAGTTCCGGATTCACTTGACCGAGTATCCTCGTCCCTCCATGCAGGCGGCGTAGTTGCGGTTATAAGTGTTGCGTTGCTGCATATATTGGCTCGTCTGCTGCTTTTCCCACTGTTCGCGTTTCTCATCGGCTTTTTGGTTCTGCGAGTGGCTGTGCATGCCGCCGATAGCGCCGCCGGACAACCCGCCGATGGCCGCTCCCTTCTTCGCCCCGGATTTCCCGCTGGCAATGCCGCCGATCACCGCTCCGCCGACACCGCCGAGCACACCGCCGCCAACCACTCCTCCGGCAACGCTTTTGTTGCCTTTGGGCGGCGCCGGGGAGGAAGCCGTCGGCATCTGCATCGGGTCGAACCCGCTCTGGCCCTTGGCCCAGCCGTAGCATTCAAACTTGTCCTTATCGGTCTGCTCGCTGCTCTGGCCCTTGGCCGGGTAGACGACAAAGTCCTGGGCAAGTGCCGCCCCGGCGCAAAGCGCCGTAATACAAACTGCAATCGTCATCATGCGGTAGATGGTATTCATATGGGCCCTCCTTCGAATAGGTTTATCCGTATGGGTGTGCAAGATTCATAGGTCATTTTTTATTCCCCCTGGAATATTGATCCACAATTCCGACTGGCATCTGTCAATGAGTTCCTTCCGGCTTCAAGCCACCTCCGTTATGCTAGGGAATTTTACCTCTAGGAGAACGTGCTCGGCAAACCCTGCACCGGCCTCGGCATAGAGGTTGTGCACCGCATGCACACCGAGGGCTTCCAGCTCGGCGGCATCATCCTCGAACTTGGCTGTAGCGGCAACCATCCCCGGATAAGGGCTTTCGAGAATGCGCCGGGCGGCAAACATGTTGGCCGCATGCTCGGCCATGGCGAGCAACACCAGCCGAATTCTGCCGGAAGGCCGGATGTTTTCCCAGAAGTCCGGGTCGGTGGCGTCGTTCTGGATCACTTTCCGGCCGGCGGCCAGGTGTCCCTGCACCACCTTCGGGTCCATGTCGAGGCCGAGTACCTTGTCACCCAGCCGCCTGCGCAGCTCGTCGTAGGCGCTGGTTCCAACCCGGCCCATTCCGAAGACGGCAATCTCAGCCTCACCGGGGTCCACCGGTTGATCGTCCGGGTGGCGCTTTTCAGCCTGAAATCGCTTCAGCCGATCGGCAAAGCGGGCATAGAGGGTGTGAGGCTTGGCGTTCAGCGGCGAGGCCAGAATAAAGCTCAGCGAAAGCGCAATGGCGATGATGACTGGCCATTCGGAACCCAGCCAGCCGTTTTTCACACCGATGGCGCTCACCAGCAACCCGAATTCGCTGTAGTTGGCCAGGCAGAAGGCGGCCAGGAGCGAGGTGCGCGATCTCAGCCGGAAACGGGTGAGCAGGCCGAAATACAGGGCCACTTTCACGAACACCAGCACGGTCAGCACGGCAGCGATGCCAAAAGCAGCCATGGTCGGCAGGCCCGAAAGGCCTATGTTGAGGAAAAACCCCACAAGGAACAAGTCCTTGAAGCTGAGCAGCACCTTGGCCAGCTCGTCGGCCTTGGGATGTCCCGCCAGCAGCACCCCCATGACGAGCGCCCCCAGATCGGGCTTCAGCCCTACCAGTTCGAATCCGCCTGCTCCCAGCCCTAAGGCCATGAACACTCCAAAGAGCAGCAGCAGCTCCCGGTGACCGACATGGCTGAGGACCCGGGTCATGACCGGCCGCAGGACCACCACGACCACGGGCACCAACAGTGCATAGGGCGATGGTATCTTTCCGGTCGAAAAAGTTAAAAAGATCACCGCGAAGATGTCCTGCATGATGAGGATGCCGATGGACACGCGACCGTGCAGAGAGGCCATCTCCGAGCGCTCCTCCAGCACCTTGACGGCGAAAACTGTGCTCGAAAAGCTCAGAGAAAAGGCAATGAGAAGCGCGGCCGGCACTCCCATTCCGTGAAAGGCTTGGATGCCGGTGGCGCCCAGGGCGAAGAATAGCACTCCGAAAAGCAGCACCGTGATCAGCATGTGCAGCGAGGCTCCGACCCATACCTCCGGCTTGACCAGGCTGCGCAGCCGCAGCTTGAGGCCGATGCTGAACAGCAAGAGCATGACCCCCAGGTCGGCAATGTTCTCGATGGCCGCCCCGCCCTCGGCGCCCAGCGCGTTGAGCACGAAGCCGGCAATCAGATAACCGACCAGCGGCGGCAATCCGGCCCGGTTGACGATGAAGCCGAGCATGAAAGCGGCCAGCACCCACAGCGGTTTCATGGGCATCCTCCCGGATCCGTGAGATCAATATAGGAAGGGTTTGAGTATTTTCATGCTTCTTTTCTCTTCGTTTTCAAGCGAGGGCAAGAAACATCAGCCACAGGATGGCGGTCGGCGCGATAGCGGCTTTAACCAGGCCTGCTGGCGACACCCCGTTTTCGAAGTGTTTCTTGAGAATCGCCTGGCCGGCCGGGTTGGGCGCATTGGCTATGACCGTGAGCCCACCGCCGGCCACCGCGCCGGCTACCACGGCATACTTGAGACCGCCTGTGAACCCCGGCACCAGGGTGCTGAGAAAGGTGATGGCCGCGTTGTCATTGAACGCCGTGAGAATGGTGGCGCTGAGCATCAGTGGGATCTCGGAGAGGTGGCCCAGCATCGGCTCGATCCACCAGCCCTGCACCCCGCCGTGGACCACCAGCCCTCCCAGGAAGAAGCCGACCAGCAGCGGCGGCTTGAGATTGATGCGATTTTGGAAAGGCGCGGTGACTTGCCCGAACCCTAAGAAAAAAAGCAGGCCCGGCACGAACAGCTCCGGGTGGTGAGCGTTGGCAATGGTCCAGACCATGAAGAGGACGTGCACCACGATGATCCAGGCCGGCACCGGATCATCGCGCTGGTCCCAATCCGGGTCGATGAAGGGCGGACGCTCCTCTTCAGGTAAAAGCCGCGGCAGGTCCCGGCGCATACGCTTGAGCTTGATCTCCTCGAAGCGCTTCTCGAAGGCTTCCCGGATCAATTCCGCGTCGGCGCCCGGTTTGATGAGTTTCGGCAGGTACTCGGCCTCCAGCCTGGCCTTGACATGCCCGATGATCTGATTCAGCCCTTGCTCCACTACCTGCCGGAATTTCAGCTCCTGGTCGGCTTCGGGACCGATCCGATCGATTTCAGCCTCCAGGTCCTGCCGTTTCAAAAGCTCGGTCTGGATTTTGTCCTTCAAAGCCTGCAGGGCGAAGTCGTGCTGCATGGCGGACAGTTCCTTGCGAAAGACGGCCAAATACATGCCATTGGCCACCAAGATTCCGAGCACCGCCTTCCAACCGAATTGAGTGAGCATGTGCACCGGTCCCCACTGCCAGGGTGCCGCCACCATCAGAACCGGTGGAGCCGCAAAATGGGTCAGGGTGCCGCCCACCGAGATGTTGACGAACAACAGGCCGATGGTGGCGTATTTGAACCTGGCGCCGGGCCCGAGATCGTAAAACTTGCGGCTCAGCAGCAATGCGCAGATCGTCATGGCAGCGGGCTCGGTGATGAAGGATCCCAGCAACGGCCCGAGGGTCAAAATGGTAAACCACCAGGCGGTCAGGCTGCCCCCCAACACGGCGGCGATTTTTTGCATGGCCAGTTCGGATACCTTTAAAATAGGACGGGTGGCGGCTAGCGTCATGATGACCACCACAAAGAGCGGCTCGGTGAAATTAACCTGGGTGCCGATATACTCGACGACGGTGGCCCAGTCATGGAATCCGATGATAGCGGCGATGAGAGCTATCCCCCACAGCCCGAAGATCACTTCCACTTCGCCCAGAAAATGAAACAGCTCCGCCCCGTAGTGAACCGAGTGCTGGGCAGCCAGCCCCTGCCGAATTTTCTCCGCGTGTTGGTGCTCCCAGCGGTGCGCCCTGGACATGAACTTGCTGGAGAGAAACGTGTGCACGATGGCGCCAAAGAAGATCAGCGTTGCCGCCAGATTGAAGGGCTCCGCTTGGGCACGGTGCCGCAGGATCTCCATGATACCGGTCATATCCTGGTCGCCGTAGCTTTCCAGGTTGTGCGGGAAATGCCCTTCTTCAGCCGGGGTTGCCGTAGCCCCCACCCGGACTGCGATTCCGAGCCCGATCGCGCATGACAAGAGCATGACCATGCCCAGCCGCAATCTCGTTGCCCGATTCATCTCTCCATCCTTCGTGATTGCCGCCGCGAGAGGAAATTCCTCATAACGCACTCATCTATCTTGCCCTGCGCCGTGACCCGGGCAGACCGCCTTGGGAGTGTTTCTTGAGAGCCGAATTTCATCGCCATCGTGCTGGATCGTCAGCTCGCTGCCCTCGGCTAACACGTAGGTCACCGCCTCCGGTCGGATGTCGACCTCCAGCAGTTGAGCCCGGACTCTGAGAAAAAAGTGCAGGCGGGAGAGGCCGGGTAACATCCGCGGCTGGAATGAGATCCGGCCTTCGTAGTCGCGCATCCCCCAAACCCGTATACCAGAACCTTCCAGGTGGCACCGATGGAGGCAATGTGGCAACCGTGGCTGACGTTGCCGCTCACATCGGCCAGATCCATCAACACCGCGAAGCGAGCATAGTCATAAGCTTTCCGGATATCGCCGGCTTCCGCGGCCACGATGCTCTGGATACCCACCGACAGGGAGGAGTCCCCCGTGGTCAGCCGGTCGTAAAATTCGAAGTTGCGCCGCTTCTGCTCGGCGGAAAACTGGTTTCCCAGAAGAAACATGGCCAGCAGCAGGTCCGCCTGCTTGATCACCTTGTGCCGATAGATGACCAAGGGGTGGTAATGGAGCAGGAGCGGATAATGTTCCGGAGGAGTGCCCTCGAAATCCCAGTCCTTCTTATCCAGAAAACTGTCGTCCTGGGGATGAATGCCGAGGCCTTCATGATAAGGGATGTACATGTTCTCGGCGGCGGCTTCCCATCGGCCGATTTCCTCGTCCTCCAGGCCGGTTTTGTCCTTCAGCTCGCGGTAAAGCGGCGGATGCTCCCGTTGGAGCCATCCAACCGCGCGGGAGGCATACCTCAGGTTCTCGCGCGCCATCAGGTTGGTGAACGTGTTGTTGTCCACAACGGTGTTGTATTCGTCCGGCCCGGTCACGGCATGGATGCAGAACTTGCCTCCTCTCGAGGGTGAAAAAAAGCCCAGATCGCACCACAGCCGGGCTGTTTCCACCAGCATCTCGGCGCCTTCCCGGCAAAGAAAGTCCGTATCGCCGGTGACGTCCACGTATTTTTTGAGCGCATACACGATGTCCGCATTGATGTGGTATTGCGCGGTTCCGGCCGCATAGTAGGCCGAGGCTTCG
>JBLMXM010000124.1:0-31156 GCA_050257775.1 Hyphomicrobiales bacterium | reverse complement strand
TCCGGGTCAACTGCTCTGAAAGCGCCCTGGTCGGTTTCGACGAGGTACCAGAGCCATGTTAGGAATTCGTCTCCGAGAAACCGATACCGATTGTAAGCTACCGAAAGATCCAGCATCGCCTAAGTCTAAATAGTAGTGGCAATTAAATTGAAAAATGTGTAGGAGAAAGACTCAGCAGCACATCGCGCTGCTGGTTCGTCAGATCCGACTGCAGGTCCGCGGCCGTGTAAGGAAAAATTCGGATCAACGACAGGTTGAACGAGCGCTTGAACAGCGTTTCAAGTTCCTCGTTGGCTGAACGCAGATTGGAAAAAAAGCAAACCGCCGACTTTTCGTAATCCCAAATCAGGTCATATACGTTCGGTGTCGATGGAATTCGCATGGCCAACTCCGCAGCAACCTTATCTTTCACGGCCTGCTTTTCATCCTTCGACAGAAACGGACGCCTGGTCTTGGATAGGCGCTTTGTCGTTTCCAAGGCTACATGCTTTTTCAATAGCTTCGCCGGGATTGATTTACGGTCGATCCTCAAAGAAAAAATAAAAAGATTGCCATAAACAAAAGAGAACCCCTCAAAGGTCGGCTGAAAAGGGTTCTCAAACAATGTCCAACCCGAACCCTTTTCAATCGTTTCCTCGTCGATCTCTGAGATGGCGTTTTTCTTGAGCGCTTTAGAAATAGTTTCTGTCACCGGGTCTTCGACTTGGCCATCGACCCGGTAGCGGGTGATCGATACCGCCGCTGAAAATAGCCCCATATGCTAAATCCCGGATAAACCACCAGATATGGTGTTAAAAAGAAATTACATAAATATATAACGTATTTAGTGGCTTCTTACAAGATAAATCTTCACGATGAAAATCATCGCTGACTTCCACGTCCATTCAAAATATTCACGGGCCACGGCCAAGGATCTGGACCTCGAAAACCTGTACATCGCCGCCCAAATGAAAGGGGTTCAGGTGGTTGGAACCGGGGATTTCAGCCATCCGGCTTGGTTCGCGGAAATTGGAGCTAAGCTTGATCCGGCTGAGCCCGGGCTGTTTCGCCTGAAGAAAGAAACAGAGCAGGCCCTGGATGCCCGTGTGCCGGCCAGCTGCCGCGGCATCGTGCGTTTCGTGCTGGCCACAGAGATCAGCAACATATACAAGAAGGACGGTAAGACTCGCAAGAACCATAACCTGGTATTGGCACCGGATCTGGAGGTGGTCCGCAGGCTCAACCGGAAACTGGAAAAGATCGGCAATATTCAATCCGACGGACGGCCGATTCTGGGACTCGACGCGCGGGATCTGCTCGAGGTGGTGCTGGAGACATCATCGGATGCTTTTCTGGTACCCGCCCACATCTGGACACCCTGGTTTTCCGTATTGGGATCCAAGTCCGGGTTTGACTCTCTCGCGGGTTGCTTCGGTGACCTCACTGCGCATGTGTTTGCGGCCGAGACGGGCCTGTCCTCGGATCCGGAAATGAACTGGCGCGTTTCATTCCTGGACGGAGTAACCCTGATATCGAACTCCGACGCCCATTCTCCGGCCAACTTGGGTCGCGAAGCCAATATCTTCGACACCGATTTGTGCTTCAGCGCCATGCGCGATGCCTTGAAAAGCGGCGGACATCGGCACTTCTCCGGCACCATTGAGTTTTACCCGGAGGAAGGTAAATATCATTTGGACGGTCATCGCAGCTGCAGGGTGTGTTGGGAGCCCAAGGAAACCTGCACTCATCAGGGATTGTGCCCCGAGTGCGGCAAGCCTGTCACCATCGGGGTACTCAACCGGGTGGAGGAACTGGCCGATCGGCCGGCAGGGCAAAGGCCGGAACGGGCTCATCCCTACCACAACCTCATTCCCCTGACCGATATTCTATCAGAGATCCTGCAGGCGGGGCCGAAGACTCAAAAGGTGTCCCAAGCCTATCGCATGGCTATAGAAACTCTCGGTCCGGAGCTCGGTATTCTGCAGCAAATGGATCTGGAACAGATTGAGCGAGCGCGAATCCCGCTGTTGGGTGAAGCGGTCAAGCGCATGCGGGAAAAACAAGTTGACATCAGCCCGGGTTTTGACGGCGAGTACGGACGGGTCAGGATCTTCAAGGCGGGCGAACGCTCGCAGATCCGGGGGCAGAAGTTTCTCTTCGCCATTCCGGATGATACCCGCCCTGCTCGCGCTGCCATAAATCTCCCCCTTAGCACGCCAAAGCCACTCGAGATGCCCAAGGCTGGATGCGAATCGTCACCAGCCGACTTCCGGGCCACTCTTGGCCAACTCAACGAAGAACAACGCCGCTCGCTGGAATATGGCGGGAGCAGACTTCTGATCGTGGCCGGCCCGGGTACCGGCAAGACCCACACACTGACCTGCCGAATCGCGCACCAGATTTCTGAAAGCGGAGTTCCGGCTGACCGTGTTCTGGCCGTCACCTTTACCCACAAGGCGGCCGACGAGATGCGCTCGCGTATAAAGGCTCTTCTCGGGGAACGCCAGCCACTTCCTTTCATCGGCACCTTTCACGGCCTATGCTCGCATTTGCTGCGCGAGTCGAATCCGGAGCTTCAGGCCGGGATTATTGACGAGGATGAACAGGTCGATCTCATTAAAGAAGCGGCCGCCTTGACAGCTCAGAGGGAGGGCGTGGTTCCGCTGAAGGCTCCGGCGCTTCTCGCGCGGATCATGCGTGCCAAGCAGAACTTGTTGTCACCCGAGGATCTATCCGGGTTGACGGGAAATAGCCCGGAGGAGCAGGCCGTCGTTGCCGTCTATCACAGCTATCGGCAGCTGCTGGAAATCCAGCGTTTGTCTGACTACGAAGACCTCATATTCAAGGTGGCCAGGCGCCTGGAAGCGGATCCGGAATTCTGCCGTTCCTGCCGCAATCGATTCCGCCACGTCTATGTCGACGAATACCAGGATTTGAACCACGGCCAGTACCGCATTATCCGGAAGCTCGTGCCAACCGGCTCCACCGAGAGCAGTCTGTGTGTCATCGGCGATCCCGATCAATCCATCTATGCTTTCCGCGGATCGGATTCGAGTTATTTCCAGAGATTCCTGGAAGACTACCCCGATGCCGCCGTGCTGCAGCTGACGCGCAATTACCGCTCCACCGACACCATCCTTTCAGCCTCCTTCCAAGTGATCAATCGGGACGGGGCCAAGCGATCCAGAACGTATTCGAGCATCGACGGCGTCAAGACCGTTACGATTCTTGAGCTTGCGAACGAACGCGCCGAAGCCGAAGCCATGGCCCGCGCCATCGAGGGCCTCGTGGGCGGAACCGGTTATCACTCCGTCGACACCGGTCGAGTCCAGGAAGCTCTTCCGCCCCATGCCTGGAGTTATGCTGATTTTGCCGTCTTGGCGCGCACCGGCGAGCAGCTCCGAATCATCGCCGAGGGGTTTGAAGCCTGCGGGATCCCCTTCCAGGCCGTTAGCCGCCGCCAAACCTTCGCAGAAAAAGGCGTTGCGGAGCTCCTTTCGTTTCTGAGGGTGTTATCCGGCTGCGGTCGCTACGGGGATTTTGATAAAATAGCGGCAGTCCTTGCCCCCAACCTGGGTAGAAGAATCATTGCAATCTTCAGGGACTGGTGCCTGAAAAGCAGATTATGTCTTCAGGATGGATTGTCGAGCGTGGCGCGCTTTCCCATTCCAGGCCTTAGCCGGAATCAGCAGCTTCAGCTGACCGAGCTTGTCGGACGCCTCTCCGCGATGGCACAGCAGACAGCAACCCTGACCGCGCAGGAAAGCCTGATGCAGATCGCCAGCTATCCGGCTTTAGCTGCCTTGTTTGGCGAAGAGAAACCCAGAGAGGCTCTCAACGGGCTCGCTTCCCTGCTTGCAGGTTCAGACGCCAATGACAAAGGCGTTATCAATCGATGCGCCCTGTATACGGACATCGACGTCTATCATCCCCGGGCGGAGAAGGCCGCTCTGATGACCATGCATGCCGCCAAGGGGCTAGAGTTTTCGGTGGTTTTTATTCCCGGCTGTGAGGATGAGTTGATTCCCTATCGGCGGCCGGCGGACGGCGCCAGTACGGATATTAACGAAGAACGGCGGCTGTTTTATGTTGCCATGACTCGGGCAAAGGAGCGGCTCTATCTGACCCTGGCTAGGCGCCGGCGCATGTTCGGCAAGACCGCAGACCGTACGATATCGCCGTTTGTGAAGGACATCGAGAGCCGCTTGCTTATGGACGAATCTCCGCGCGCCAAGCTCCGAAAGAAAAAACCAGATCAGCTCCCACTTTTTTAATTTAATCGTGTTAAAGATTATTCGCGATCGGCCGATATTTAGTGTATCGGATTAGAATCACACACAATTTCAAGTTTGTGCTTGAATTCTAGGCCGGTATTCGGTTAAAATGAAATTGGAGTCAGGTTCAGAATTACCCGCGCCTATGATCTTCGCACCCATGAAACGCAGGCAGCTTCACGTAACCGGCATCCTGATGGCCGTCTTCGCTGCGATGCTGGCCCACTCCCCGGCCGAGGCCGACATCTACCGCTACATCGATGAAAACGGGGTGATGCATTTCACCAACGCGCCCACCTCGGCCAAGTTCAAATTGTTCATGCGGGAGCGGAGAATGTTCATCTCCAAGCTTGACGCCAATCAGTTCGACCCGATCATCTCCGAAGCGTCCAAAAAATACGGCCTTGAAGCCCCGCTCATCAAGGCAGTTATTAAAGCCGAGTCCGATTTCGACCCCAACGCCATATCTCACAAAGGCGCCCGAGGGCTGATGCAGATCATGCCCATGAATTACCGGCTGCTGAACGTCGAAAACCCGTTTGATCCCTATCAGAGCATCGATGGCGGCGCGCGCTACCTGCGGGACATGCTGGATCGTTACAACGGCAAGCTCACGCTCTCTTTGGCCGCATACAACGCCGGTCCCGCCGCGGTCGACCGCTACAGCGGTGTTCCTCCTTATCAGGAGACCGAGGAGTACATTGAGCGGGTCATGCGGTATTATCACCGGTATAAGAACTCGTAAGAGTACCGGCGCATCTGCATTCATTCGGGTTTCATCTGGTGTACCCCCACCGTCGTTCGCCCCATTTGTTGTTTTCAATGAGGAGCTTTCATGCGAAAGCCGTTCAGCCGGATCTGGAAATTCGCCGTCATGATCATCATTGTGATCGTGCTGCCGATCATGCCACACGGGTCTGGCGGCGCGCAGAGCGGTCCCACCTTGGAAGGATGTCCGATTCTTCCAGCAGATAACATTTGGAACACCGCGGTGGACACCCTTCCGGTCGACTCCCAATCATCGGTCTATATCAACACCATCGGCGCGGCGCTGGGTTTTCACCCGGATTTCGGTTCGGGGATATATAACGGCGGCCCGATCGGCATCCCTTACACGGTCGTGGATGGCACTCAGCCCAAGGTGAGCGTCACGTTCGATTACGAGGATGAGAGCGATACTGGCCCGTACCCGATCCCGGCCGATGCGGAGATCGAGGGCGGCAGCCAGTCCACGGGCGACCGGCATGTCCTGGTGCTGGATCGGGACAATTGCGTGCTCTACGAGCTTTTTGCCGCCTATCCGCAACCCAATGGAACATGGCAGGCCGGATCGGGCGCCATCTTCAACCTGAACTCCAACTTGCTTCGGCCGGCAGGATGGACGTCCGCGGATGCAGCCGGGCTCCCCATTCTGCCAGGCCTTGTGCGCTATGACGAAGTGGCAAACGGCGAGATCCGGCACGCCCTTCGGTTCACGGCCCCCCAGACTCGCAACCAGTATGTCTGGCCCGCGCGTCACCTCGCCTCGAACCTCACCGGTGCGACCTATCCCCCCATGGGGCAGCGCTTCCGGCTCAAAGCCAGCTTCGATGTCACCGGCTTTTCACCCGATGTGCAGGTGATCCTTCGCGCCCTCAAGACGTATGGAATGATCCTGGCGGACAACGGGTCGGCCTGGTACATCTCGGGGGCGCCGGATCCGCGCTGGGACAATGACACCCTGGTCGGTGAGCTGGGCCGGGTCAAGGGATCGGATTTTGAAGCCGTGGATGTATCCGCGTTGATGGTGTCGGCCGATTCGGGACAGGCTCTTCAAGATGGAGCCGGGGGAAGCGTTGGGGACTCGGGTACGAATGCTACGGGCGGCAGCAGCGGAGGGGGCGGCAGCGCGGGTTGCTTCATTTCGAGCGTATTCCCCGCGTTATAATCGGGTCATCCGGCGATACCGATGGAGCCCTTGCCAGTCTGCTTGACACGGAACAGGGCCTTGTCGGCCCGGCCCAGCAGGCTGATGACGTCCTGGGCGTCTTCCGGATAGTTTGCCAGTCCGAAGCTGGCGCTCAGCCGCACGGCCAGTCCGCTGTCGGTCAGGTAGATGGTGCGTTTCATTTTCGCACGGATGGATTCCACCTTGGCCATGGCCCTGACCTTGTCGAACCCGGGAAGCACCACGACGAACTCGTCCCCGCCGTAGGCCACGCCGAAACACGGCTTCTTGATGGCGGAGCGGATGGTCCGTGCGACTTCCCGCAGCGCCTGGCTCCCGTTCAGATGGCCGTGGGTGTCGACCACCCGCTTGAAATTATCCATGTCCATGAAGATCAGTGAAAGCGGCTTAGTGGAATGCCGGCTCTGGTCGAAAAGCTCACCCAGGGCTTTGTAAAGATAGCGGGTGTTGTAGAGCCCCGTGAGATTGTCGTGCAGGGAAAGATTGCGGAAGCGCTCACGGCCGCGGCGCAGCACCTCCTCTAGTCGCTTCTGGCGGGTGTGATCCACCAGGATTCCTTCCACGATGCGTTCGTCGTTTTCATCCCGGGTCAAGCGGTAGTTGGCCAATATCCACACCGGCTTGCCGTCCTTGCGCCGGAGCTTCACTTCATAATTTGCGAGCAATCCTTTGCGCTTGAGGGCCTGAAGCATGCGCTGCCGGTCGCGGGGGTCGAAATACAACTCGCTGCTGCCGGCTTTGAGGCGCAACATTTCCTCCGGCGAAGCGTACCCGAGGATCCGGGCATAGGCGGGATTGACCCGGATGAATTTTCCCGCAAGCTTGCTCTGGAACATGCCCTGCACGGCATTGCGGTACATGCTGTGATAGCGTTGCTCGGCCTTGCGTAGGTCGCTTTGGGTGGCTTTGAGTTCGGTCAGGTCGGTGAGAAAGAAAAGGTAGCCGATTACCTCCCCGGCTTCATCTCTCAGAGTGCTGCGCTTGAAGAGGGTCGGCAGATCCTGGCCGTCCTTTGAAATCAAGTTTGCTTCAAAGCTCATATGATCCCGGCTGGCGGAATAAAATTCCACGCGGCTCTGTTCGTACACCGCGTCCACCCGCCTTCCGATCAATTCCCTCGGTCCGTAGCCGGTCATCGAGAGCAGGGCCGGATTCACCTCCGTGATGCACAGGTCGTGGTCCAGCATCATGAACCCGTCTGAGGTGGAGTTCACCACCCGCCGGTATTTTTCTTCGATGAGGCGACGGACGCTGATGTCTCTCACAAAGCATAGTGTGGCCGGTCGCTCCTTCCAGCTGAAGGCTTCGCTTTTCATTTCCACCCAGCGCGGCTCACCGTTTTTGGCTACCAGCTTGAACCTACAGGAGTCCTGAGGAGCTTCCCCGTTCAGGCACTCCTGGGAGTGTTGCAGTACCAGATCCAGGTCCTCCGGGTGAACGATTTGGTGAAGGGGGCTGGACCGCAACTCCTCTTCGGCATTTCCCAGCAACTCCTGGGCTTTCGGGTTGGCGTACTGGATACCATTGTCCTGGATGACCAGAACGGCCACGTTGATGCGCTCGATCATGCGGCGAAATGTCAGGCTTGGATCCATCTTAACACGATCGCTGTGCGAGCGGGGAGGTAGAGGCTTAGAAAATTCCGGCCGCCGCCCTCAGCGGCTTCGAAGAGGGTGAAGTGCTCTTGATCCGGGGTGAGGCGACTGTATCCCCCGTAGTCCGGGGAATCACTGTTTAAGACCAACCGGTATTTGCCCGGCCGGGCGTCTATGCGATACCCGAAATGGGAGATAGTGGGGTGGAAGTTGAAAACAAAGACCAGGCCTGCGCGTTCGAAGGCGATTACTTTGTTTTCGCTGTGCTCGTGCAATAGCCGCAGCTCACCGGCCTTGAATATGCGATACTTTTTTGCCAAGTCGATCATATCACGGTCGAAGTTCGCCAGGTATCCGTATTTCAGGTTGGGGTCGTCCACTAGGTACCACTGCCGCCGCGCGTACCGGAAGGACCAGCCGTTGCCTTCCCGCGGGAAATCGATCCATTCCGGGTGGCCGAACTCGTTGCCCATAAAATTGAGATAGCCGCTGCCGGCGGTGGCGAGCGTGATCAGCCGGATCATCTTGTGCAGGGCCATGCCGCGGTCAACGCCCAGGTGGTCGTCGCCGATCTGCATATGCCAGTACATGTCCGCGCCGATCAGCCGGAAAATGATGGACTGGTCGCCCACCAGAGCCTGGTCGTGGGACTCGGCATAGCTGATGGTCCTTTCATCGTGGCGGCGGTTGGTCAGTTCGTACCAGAGATGCCCCATGGGCCAGTGCTCATCCGGGACCTCCTTGATGAGCTTGATCCAGTAGTCCGGGACGCCCATGGCGAAGCGATAGTCGAAGCCGAAGCCGCCGTGCTTCTCCGCTGCGGCCAGCCTCGGCATGCCGCTCACGTCCTCGGCTACGGTCACGGCATCCGGTCGCAGGCCGTGGATCAGACGGTTGGCCAGGGCCAGGTAGGTGAGGGCCTCCTCGTCCACATTGGCATCGAAGTAATCGGCATACGAGAGAAAATTCTTCTCGAGCCCGTGGTCGAGATAAAGCATGCTGGTCACCCCATCGAAGCGGAAACCGTCGATACGATATTCGTCCAGCCAGAAACGGCAGTTGGACAGCAGAAAGTGCAGGACCTGGATTTTACCGTAGTCGAAACAGCGCGAATCCCAGGCGGTATGGCGGCCGCGGGGGAGGTCATGGAAGTACTGGTATAGGGTTCCGTCGAAGCGGCTCAGCCCCTCAACTTCATTGGACGCGGCGTGGGAATGCACGAGGTCTATGATCACCGCAATCCCGGCGGCATGAGCGGCATCCACTAGCGCCTTGAGGTCTTCAGGGGTCCCGAAGCGTGAGCTGGCCGCAAAGAAACTCGACACCTGGTAGCCGAAGGAGCCGTAATAGGGGTGCTCCTGCACGGCCATGAGCTGGATGGTGTTGTATCCGGCGGCGATGACGCGCGGCAGGATCTTTTCGGTAAACTCGCGCCAAGTCCCGATTTTTTCTTCAGCCTGGGCCATGCCGGGGTGGACTTCGTAGATGAGCGGAGCTGCAGCCTTGCGCCGGAAGTTAGGGTGCTTCCACCGGAAGGCCGTATCCGGCTGCCAGACCTGGGCATTGAAGATCAAAGTGTCGGGGTCCTGCACGACCCGCCGGGTCCACGCTGGAACGCGATCCCCCTGGCCGCCCTGCCAGTGCATCTTCAACCGGTAGAGTTGCCCGTGCCGCAGCGCCTGAGGGGGAAGGCGGAGCTCCCAAACGCATTCGGTATCCTTGCGTTTCAGCGCGAACGGCGCCTCTTCTTTCCAACCCGTCGCATCCCCGATGAGGAAGATGTGCGTGGCGTTCGGCGCCCATTCTCGCAGGATCCAGCGGTTCTCCTTGAAATGCAGGCCGAAATATTCATGCCCGGCGGCAAAGTCGGCCAGAGGCCGGCGGCCCTCAGTGAGCCGTTTTTCCGTTACGTCGATGTTGGCCAAGCGCCGGCGAATGCTGTCGGCATAGGGTTCAAGCAGCGGGTCTCGCCGAATGACGCGCCGGGCAAGTTTTTCGACGGGCAGAGTTGGCCTGGCTGTTGGACGGGGCATGGTCCTTGAAAAATGGTTTCAGGAGTCAGGTCTTAAAAGACCCGATCCGTTGCCTGAAACGGAACACGGAAAGCATAAAACGAATATGCGACCGCTTTCGGTCGGAAACCGGGCGGCTTGACATCGGGATGGTCTTATCCCTCTACTACGAGTGGCCTCTGCAGCATCTTCTCGTAAAGCTCGATATACTGCCGCGCCGACCGTTGGTAGGTGAAGGTCTCGGCGCTTTCGGTCATGATGCGTTTGACCTGCCGGGCTTTCGCCTGGGCCGGCAGCGCGTAAAATTTCATGGCTTCGCTGATGGCCCAGAAAAAACCGTTGCTGTCGTAGGTTTTGAAGAGAAAGCCGTTGCCGCTGTCGGCGGCCGCGTCCAGATGCCGGATGGTGTCGTGGATGCCGCCCGTGTCGTGTGCCACCGGCAGCGAACCGTACATGGGGGCTATCATCTGGGGCAGGCCGCAGGGCTCGAAGCGCGACGGCATCAGGATGAAGTCCGAGGCGGCGTAAGCCAGATGCTCCATCTGTTCACTGAAATCACATAGGGCGACCCGCTTGTGGAACTGGTGATGGTTGACGATGTCATGAAATACTCGCTGGTACTCGCCGTTGGCCACGAAAACCACCTGAAGGTTATCGTCCCACCACGTCGAGATGAGCCCATAGAAAATGTCCGCCATCAGCTGGCAGCCCTTCTGCACCGGATCCAGACGCGACGGCCAGAAGAACAGCGGCGCCTTTGCGTCCTCGATCAGGCCCAAGTTGCGCTGCAGAAAACGCTTGTTCTCGCGCTTGCCGCCGGCATGGTCCTTGGCGCTGTAATTTTTCTTGAGATCCTTGTCGGTCTGAGGGTTGAAGGCCGGGTCCGGCGCATTCAGGATACCGAACCCGCAGCCCGCGTAATATTTGTTGGCCAACTCACGGCGGATCTGCGGTTCGACGAAATGATGCTGGCCGTCCACGACCTCGAGCAGAAACGTGGGGCTTACCGTGTTGACGAAATGGGCGGCGAAGATGCCGCTCGTCAGAAAGTCCACCGGGTTGCTATCCCGGGCGGCCTCGTAAGAGGGGGCATAGTGCATGTAGTACAGATGCTGCCAGAAGCTGGCGGCATCAATGCCGCGGTCCTCGATGAAGGCCAGGGTGGACTTGACCGTGTGGATGTTGTGAATGGTGAACAGGCAGGGAATCCGCAGCCGCCGCGCGATCCCGGGGATGAGCCCGGTCATCCAGTCGTTGCAGTGGATGAGATCAGGGTGCACCCGCGGGATGATATTGTTGATGACTTCCCGCTGAAAGGCGAGGGCGAGCTTGACGTTTTCAAGCCCGTACTTGGAGTAGACCCGGTTAATGTAGAAAAACGCCCGGTCCTCCGCCAGGTGGACGCGGTCATCCGGCATCTTCCGCTGGATGCTGGAGATTTCCTCTTTCAGGAAAGGTACCAGCCGGTCGCTGAAGATGGCGCGGTAATCGGGGAGAGCCACGTGCACGTCGGCCCCCTGGTCTAATAAAGCGCTCACCAGCGCCGCCGACACGTCGGCCAGCCCGCCGGCCTTGGCGGTGAAAAAGGCGGCAAGGCTGCCCATGCGGTCCGGCAGGTAGGTGACCTCTGGGGTCACCACCAGCACCCTGGGGTTTCGGGGCGGGGTTGTCATGGCGGCGGATCCTTTCGCACGGTTGACACGGATATCTGAATTTTCATGAACAGGCTGGGACTAATCCGACGCCCAGGTAATCAACCCCGGCGTCAATTTGATCCAGGGGTCTCCATGCGGCGTTGCCCGGATCGAAAATCCGAAGCGTCCGGCAGCCTCGCAGGCCACCTGGCAGCCGTAAAGATATCGGCCGGCGCCCCGGTCCTGCATCACCTGCATGGGGATAACCTGGCTGTTGGTGAGCTCCATGAAGCTCTTGAACAATCCGTAGTAAAGCTCGATATCAACTTCATCTGGCCGCAGCTCGGCGAGGATCACCTCGGCGGTCACCTGGAAGGAATCCCCCACCCGCTGCACGCCCCGGCTTTCCCGGACCGGCGGCCCGATCTGGATGCCGTTCCACAGGGAACGGACCCGGTCCAACTGGACGGCGAGCCGCCGGGCTTCGGCTCCCCCGTCGGCAACCAACCGGTCATACCAGCGGGAGGCGGGTGCGTAGAGCTTCTCGGCGTAATCAGTGACCATGCGCAGGCTGCAGAATTTCTCCATGGCCATCTTCATCGAGGCCTTCATTTTTTCGAGCCAGCAGATGGGCACGTCGCCGTCTTTGCGGTCATAGAAGCACGGCACCACCTCGTTCTCGAGGATGTTGTAAAGCGCCTGGCTCTCCACGGCGTCCTGGTAGGCGTGATCCTCATATTCCTCGCCGTTGCCGATGCTCCATCCCGCGCTTTCGCGGTAGCCTTCGCACCACCAGCCGTCGAGGATGCTAAAGTTGAGCGCACCGTTGATGGCCGCCTTCATTCCGGAGGTGCCGCAGGCCTCGAAAGGCCGGCGGGGGGTGTTCAGCCATACGTCCGCACCCTGCAGGAGATGACGGGCCAGGTGCAGGTCATAATCCTCCAGGAAAACGAATTTATCCTGCACCGCCGGCCGGTTGGCGAACTGGAAGAGCTGGCGGATGAGGTCCTTGCCCTCGTTGTCCCGGGGATGGGCCTTGCCGGCAAAAATGAACTGAACCGGGTATTTCTCATTGTTGATGATGGCCTCCAGCCGCGGCGGGTCCTGGATCAACAAGAACGCCCGCTTGTAGGTGGCAAAGCGCCGGGCGAAGACGATGGTCAGCACATCCGGGTCGAGGGCTTTCTCGACGGCTTCGAGCACCTTGCGCGGGGCGTTGCGGCGTTGATACTGTCTGACGAGCTGCTCGCGGCAGGTGCGCACCAGCCGTGAGCGGTTCAACTCGTGGGCCCGCCACAGCTCCTCGTTGTAAATTTCATCGATAAGCCGGATGTTGTCCGGCCGCTGAGACCCGAGGTACCATTCGGGTCCGAGGTAGCGGTCGAACAGGCTGCCAAACTCATGCGAGAGGAAGGTCGGAATGTGCACCCCGTTGGTGATGTGGGTAATGGGCACTTCCTCCACCGGAAGACCCGGCCAGATGTGAGCCCACATGCGGCGGGCCACGCTGCCGTGTAGCTCGCTGACCCCGTTGCAGGCCGAAGCCAGGCGCACTCCTAGAAGGAACATGGAGACGGGGGTGTTGGCGTAGGACCCCAGGGGCTGGCCCCAGGACAGCAATTCCTTCTCGGTCGTGCCCAGTCGTTCGGCCAGCGGCTTGATATAGGGGGTGACCAAATCCGCTGGAAATTCATCGTGGCCGGCTGCAACCGGTGTGTGGGTGGTGAACACCGTCGTGCGCGGGACGATCTGCAGGGCCGTCTGGAGGTCGAATCCCCTTTCTTCGGCGATCTGGACCAGGTGTTCCAGGCCTGCGAAAGCACAGTGGCCTTCATTCATGTGGACGATCTTGGGCTTGATTCCCAGAGCCTGAAGCGCCCGCATGCCGCCGATTCCCAGGAGCACTTCCTGGGCCAGCCGTATCTTGGATTCGGCCGAGTAGAGCCGTGAGGTGATTTCGCGATGCTCCGGCGGGTTTTCCAGGATGTTGGTGTCGAGCAGGTAGAGCGGCACACGGCCGATGTGGATCTGCCAGACCACGGCATGGATGGGTCCGTCGCTGCCGCGGATGCTTACCCGGATCTCGTTTCCGGCAGCATCCCGAAGCCGCTGTAGCGGCAGGCTGTAAAAATCGGTCTCCGGGTAGGCTTCCTGCTGCACGCCTTCGTGATTCAGATACTGGCAGAAATAGCCCTGCCGGTGCATGAGACCGACGCCCGCCACCGGAAGGTTCATATTGGAGCATGCCTTGAGATGATCACCGGCCAGAATGCCCAAGCCGCCGGCGAAAAGCGGCAGGCTCTCGTGGATGCCGAACTCCATGGAGAAATAGGCAATGTGCTCTCCGGGGCCCATGGGCAGATCGAGATGGATTTCAGTGTGGTTGACCCTTTTTTCGAACAGCCCCCGCACCCGTTCGAGGTGGCCCACGTAGCTGGTGTCATGAGAGAGTTTCTCCAGGCGGGACTGGGGGACGCGGGTGAGAAACGGGATCGGGTTCCGGCCGCACTCGGCCCACAGGCGCGGGTCGATGCGCCGAAACAGCTCAACCGCATCCCGGGTCCAGCACCACCACATATTGCGGGACAAGATCTCTAGAAAGGTCAGATTCTGCGGAATATTCGGCTGTACCTGATAGGATTTGAAGTTTCGCATTGCGGTAGATTCAAGTCCTCGTCACTGGGGTTGGGTTTGCGATAGAACTAGCCAGGCCGTCTTTTCTCCTTCGCGAGGATCCCGGGCCCATCATCCGTGCGCTTGTAGGATATAAGTTCATCCCAAAAAGATCAATACGTCCGGGCCGCGCGATCTAGGCCGCCAATTTCAGCCACACGCGCACCCACTCGCTGGCGCCCCAGGCCTGGGCATCGCAGCCCCGGGAGGTGTGAGGGGAATCTCCGTCCAGGATCTCCGGCAGATGGCCTATGCATCCGGACTCGAGCAGGCTGATGCTGCTCGTGAGCCATGACAGGGCCGTGGCGCGCCCGTGCTCGCCGTAGGCTGCGGCCCAGGCCTCGCAGTAGGAAGGAAACTGCCAGGTCCACGCGGTACCGTTGTGATAGGCCGGCTTACGGCGGCTGTCCTCGTCGCCGGTGTAGCTCCCCCAGTAAGGCCGGCTGGGATCGTTGAGCAGGGACCCGTTGTGATGAACGGGCAGTGGGTATCGCACCGGCCGATCCGCCAGGCTGCGAATGGCGCCGGGGACCAGCAGTTCCTCGCAGGCCTTGAGGATAAGTCGCGCCTGGTCCACAGAATCGATGGCACCCAGGGTGACGGCCAGCAGCTGGTTCGGACGGAGGGCGTCGTCCGCGGCTGCCATCCGGACCGGCTGACCCGGCTCGGCGTGCAGGCAATCCGACAGGAAGCCCAGCTCATCTTTCCAGAAATAGGCTTTCAGCGAAGCCTGAACCCGCCCGGCGAAGTCCTGCCATTTGCGGCTCTCCTTCTTCTCGATCCGGGACAGGAGCCGGAGGGCGGCATGCCAGAGAGCCTGGATTTCGACCGGATACCCTTGCCGCGGGCTTCCGGCCGGGAAATTCGTATCCATCCAGGTGAAGTGGGACGGGCTGAAAATCAGCCCTGAGTCCGGATCCATCCGCACGCCGTTGGGGGTTCCGGAGACATAGGACCGAACGATGGATCCGAGCACCTGCCGGACGGTGCGGCCGCCGCAGTCGCTGTTTAAAAAAGTGCTGCGCCCTTCCGCCGCGGTGAGATCGGAGCAGGCCACGGCGAACCAAAGCGGCGCATCCGAGGTGTCGCGGTTGCCGGCGTCGCCGCCGCGGATCATGTTGGGCAGGGTGCCGGCTTGCTCGTACTGGCCAAAGAGTCTCAGCACCGCCCGCGCATCTTTGAACCGGCGGGCGGCGATGAGGCCGCGCACGAAGATCAGGGAATCCCGGCCCCAGTCTAGAAACCAGGGATACCCGGCGATGACGGTTTTTAGATCGCCGCGGCGGACGACATAGTGATCCAGGGCGGCGGTCATCATATCGACCGGCCGACATACCGGAAGCGATCGGCTTTCCGCCGCAGGTGGTTTGGGAAGGGCTGGCGGGCTCTGCAAGCCGATCTCGGCGCTCAACACGGCCGTTTGCCCCCCGGTCAGGAAGGCTTCGAAGTAGCCTGGACTGAACAAATCCGAGTTGGGATCCTGTCCGCGTTCGGCATCTTGGCTGCGGTAGGCCATGTACTGCCACTCGGGCTCTTGAGCGAAGCGGCCATTAGAAAGGCTTACGAATAGAGCGTGGCGGGGATCCGGACGGAACGCAAACCCATTGGGCGATGCGCTGAGCGAGGCCCGGAAGTGATGCTCCGGACCCGTGAACGCCTTCGTGGTGTCGTGGAAGCTGCGGTTCTCGAGATCCGGCCGCAGGATCAGGCGCACGGGGGTTGAGTCGGCCAGCCGCGCAGGGTCCTTGCCGGCGCGGTGGCGGCTGAAGGTCACCTGAAGCGCGTTTCTGCCCGGTATCATACCCAAACTCACCGCGAGCATGACGTGCTGGCCCTGGCCGCTTGGGACCTTGTAGCGCCAGATGCCGCTGTTGCCGTTGGCCAGGGCGAAGGCCTGCAGGCAGTCCAGATTGATGTCCTGGGAAAAGCCCTGGTACACCAGCCAGGCGCGGCAGCGGCTGAACATGATCCAGCGATCCTCAGGGTGGTCCGGGCTCGGGTTGGCGGCGAGCAGCGCATCGTAGCGGCTGGCGAGCGTCCCCCACGCCACGGGGGTGCGTGACATGGCGCCACTGCCGTTCGTGGACTGAAACCGCATGGGCTCCTGCAGGAACTCGGACCGGCCGAACACCCGCCGCACATGGGCATCCTCCGGCCGAGGCAGCAGGAGCAGCGAGGCCTCCTCGTGCCGAGCACCGTTTCCCGTGTGCATGGCCAGCTGCAATGCCAGCGGCCGCAAACTCTTCGGTGCCGGTCGGGGGAGAAACAGGCAGAAATGGGATCCATCGGCTGCTAGAAGGCTTTTTTCGACCGCAAGGATGCGGCCTTTCTCCACCAGCCGCGCCCGGAAGCTCTTGTCGGAGACAAGTCTCAGGAAATGCCCGCAGGGGACCATGACCACCCGTCGCAGGTCTCGCGGCCATTGCCAGGTAACCACCCGGCTTTCCGGGCTGGACGGGTTCAAGCTGGCGCAGAAGGCCACCGGATCGTCCTTCAGCCGGCAGGCGGCCTCACCGGCATCAACGTCCGCCAGATCCTGTGAGCCGCGGTAGAAAGTGATTACCTGAAGCGCTTTCGCCCGCAGCCGCTGAAGCTCGATCCGCGGGGGCACCGCAAACGCCTCCGGCGGCGAGGTGGTCGCGAGTTCCAGGTCGGCGGGCTGCGTGCTCAGGCACAATACCTGGCCGGGCTCCAGGGGGCAGGTGAGGCGGCCTTCGCGAGCGCCCAGCTCCACGGGTTTTCCGGTGAGCAAGTCGGTGTACAGCTTCTGGCCGAGTCCGGCTGCATCCGGATTCCAGGCGGCCGTCGCTCCTCGTTCCGGGTCGAGATTGATGGGGATAACCAGCCGTTTCCCGGTCGGCGGGTGATGACGCAGGATCACGATCAGGTTCCCGCCGTCCTGCTCGATCAGTTTTACCTCCGTGCGGTCGTGGAACGCGGGATGGAATTTGAGCAGGGTCGTGAGCCGTCGGATATCCGCGACCTGGTTCAGCGGAGCACCCCAGTTCAAGGACCGTGCCTCGTGCACGTTGATCTTCTCGGCGGCCAGCCACTCGAGGCCGTTGGCAAATCCGAAGGCCCCCTCATGGGAGGCCAGGGCGCAGAGCGCCGTGCGCATCCGGGCATAAGTGTGGGAGCGGGCGGCCAGCCGTGGGTTGTCGTGGGTTTCGGCGAAATGCACCATAAGGCCGTTGCTGGAGGAGACTTCGATCGCCTCCGGCAGGTAGTGTTCGATCTGGCTGCGATCGTAGTTCTGAAACAGCTCCGAATAGGCCCAGTTCAGGTTGGCTGTGTTCAGCAGCTGCCGGGTGACGGAGTTCTTGCCGCCCAAGCCCTCCAGCAGGAAAATCGTGTCGGGGAACTGCTCGCGCACCCGCGCGACGATGTACTTCCAAGCGGCATGCGGGATCATGTAGCCGGCGTCGCAGCGGAAACCATCCACCCCGCGCCGGCACCAGGTGAGAAAGACCTCGGCCATGAACTGCCAAAGCGCGACATGGCCGTAGTCAAGCTTGGTAAGATCCTCCCACTGCACGCCCCAGGCCCCCGGAACCTCGATGCGGCCCTCGGGTGTGCGCACGAGCCACTCCGGATGATTCACGTGCAGGTTGGCCGCCCACCCGGTGTGATTGATGGCGATGTCAAGGAAGATCCAGGCGTTGCGCCGGTGAACGGCATCAACAAGCTCAATGAACTGCTCCATGGGGGTAGCCTTGGGGTCGAAAACGGCCAGGGCCGGGTCCACTCCCCGGAAGCTCAGGGCGGCATACGGGCTGCCGAAGCGTCCCATGCGCCCGTAAGTGGTGGGTGTGGGGTGGATCGGCAGCAGCATAAGGATTCGGCAGCCCAGCTCGCCGAGGATAAAATCCAGTTCCGCGATGAGGTCGCGGAAGGTCCCTGAGGGCGGGATCACCGTGTAGCGGGAAGCATCGAGCACCCGGATGCACTCCTCGCCTGGGGGGGGCAAGGCTCTCTCCCCGGATTTGTTCGGGCCAAACTGTCGAACGAAGGCGTTGTAAATGATGTTGGCGCAGCAGGATTCCGCCGGGTCGACATTCACGGACGTGTTAGCTCCCGGCGGCCAAATGGGGGCGGACTCTCCCTCCGGGAGAAAAAAACATTTGGCCTCGAAGTGGCCCACCTCGCAAAGCGCCAGCCGGACCTCAAAGCGGTTCTCCTCGATCCGGCGCATGGGAGTGTCGAACCAGTCCCGGCCCAGGGGAGTTTCCCGGAAATGAACGCTGCGGATGATCTCCGTCCGCGTGACCGAGCCATGCCCGATGTTGGTGCGGATCCATGCCGAGCCCCGCATTTTCGCGCGGACGGTCAGCGAGAAGGTGATGACGTCGCCGCAGAAGTGGACGCCGCTGCTGCCGGGCGCCGGGTCCTGAACGAGGGCGTCGGAATGCTGCATCAAGGCCTCCTCAGAGCTACGCTGCGGTGGAGTTCAGTAGAGGTCCGACCATTACTTTTTGGTAACTGTTTTGATGCGTTGATGTATTGCCAGGGAAATCTGCAAGAACAGCATACCTTAGAATGGCTTTCGAAAAAAGCGGCCATGCGGTGATTTTCTCTTGAAAAATCAGAAAAGCGCGCTAAGCTGAGTAAACGGCCGCCTGCAAAGCTCGCGGCTTGGATTTTTAGCAATCGGAATAGAGATCTGGCCTGACACGATCCTCCCAGGGAGAAAAGAATTGCCTCGGAAATGGTTCCTGACGCTGCTTGCCATCGCCTGCCTGTCGATATTCATCGTTCCCGACGCCCACTCCCAAGCCGCCCCGCGCGGCTCTGCTAACAAACTCTCGCTGATCCAGGCCCTCATCTGCGAAGACATGAAGGAGGGGATCCCGACCAACCCGGCTGTCGCCTTTTCGATTTCGGCGGGAAAGATCTATTGTTATACGCTCTTCGACCAGATCCCCGAAGACACCGTCATCTATCACCACTGGTTCTTTCGTGACAAGCCCAGCGCCCGCATCCGGCTTACCCTGAAATCACCGCGCTGGAGCACTTACAGCAGCATTCAGTTGCGGGAAGCAGACAAGGGGCCCTGGCGGGTTGAAATCAGCGATGCCGGCGGGCGCGTCCTGAAAACGCTTCGGTTCAGCGTGACGGATTAACCTCTGATGGGAAAACTGATTTATTTCTTACAGAGTTTCCGATGGCAGGATGTGGTCGACATCGGATTGAACAGCTACATCCTCTTTCGGTTTTATGTTCTCTTCCGAGGCACCTATGTTTTCCGGGTCCTCATCGGGCTGACCATGCTGTGGTTTTTCCAGCAGGTCGCGGTCTACCTGGGCCTGATCGTCACCAGTTGGGTGGTGCAGGGCATCGTGGCCGTGGCAGCGCTGATCATCGTCGTAGTTTTCCGCAACGAGATCCGCAACGTACTTCAGGCCAAAAACCTCAGGACGATCTTGTGGGGCTTCACCGCCAAGACCCGGATCGCACCGGTGGACATCATCGCCGACAGCGCCTTTGAGCTGGCGAAGCGCAGCCATGGCGCCCTGATCGTCATCCCCGGCGAAGAGGACATCTACGAACTCATCCAGAGCGGCATCGACTGGAACGGGGACATCTCGCGGGAAATGCTCCTGAGCATTTTCTTTCCGGATAATCCCGTCCACGACGGCGCGGCCGTCATCGAAGAGGACCGGGTTGCCCGGGTGGGCGCCATCTTACCGTTGTCGCGGCGAGAGGACCTGCCGTCCCATCTGGGAACGCGGCACCGCGCTGCTCTGGGGCTTTCGGAAAACAGCGACGCCGTGGTGGTCGTTGTTTCCGAGCAACGGGGCGAGGTGAGTCTAGCCAAGGGATCGCGCCTGCGGGAGATCGGCAGCAAACGCAAACTGATCCAGAAGCTCGAGGAACATTTCGGCATCACCGAGACCCAGGGCCCCCAGGCGAAGAAGGAACGGATCGAAATTACCACGGCCGCCTTGGTGTCGCTGCTGTTCATCGCGGGCTTCTGGTTCAGCATCACCCGGGGACTGGAAGCCCTGGCCACCTTCGACGTCCCCATCGAATATCAAAACCGCGACCCCAACATGGAGATCCTGCACGCCTCGGTCAATTCGGTGCGGTTGAACCTTAGCGGCTCAGGCACCCTGCTCAAGTCCACGCGGCCGGACCAGGTGAGGGTGCGTCTGGATCTGAGCAATTCCACCGCCGGGGAGAACACCTATTGGATCACTTCTAACAACATTACCCTTCCACCCGGCATCGTTCTCAAAGAGGTGACGCCCCAGAGTGTTGTCGTGGACCTGGATGTAACCGTAAGGAAAGAGCTGCCGGTTCAGATCGACTGGGTGGGCCGCCTTCCGGAGAACCTCGTTCTGGCGGAAGCGGTTGTCGAGCCCCCGAGGGTCGAAATCATCGGCAGCAAGCGCGTGCTGGAAACCATTCAGACCATTTACACGGAGAAGGTGTCGCTCGACCGGCTCAAGGAGGTGGGCGTCATCGAGGCTGGCCTCGCCCTGCAGCCTGCCTCACTCAAGGTCGCCCCGGGCTCAACCGACAAAGTGCTGATCAAGTATCTGACGCGGCGGCGGGAATAAACCTGGATGCTCGATAAGGGCAAAATCAGCAGCCATAATCCATGCTAGCTAAAGAACCAGGTCCCGGTCGATCACCGACCCCGCCTTGACGACCGCTGGGCCGGCACCGGTGTGGGCGATGGTCACCGACCCGCGAATGACGACACCCTTCTCGAAACGGACGTCTCCCTTGATGCTGAGTGCGTCGCATTCCACCAGGGATGGCTCGCCCTCCTTGAACCGCTCTTCCAGCAGATCGAATTTTCCATAATATTTCGGGTCGAGCTTGATTTGGATGGTTTCTGTTCTTCCGGCAGATTCGCGGACTGGGTTGAGCTTCAATCCCTCGCGCTCCGAGTAAACGAAGCAGTCCGAGCGCACGGATAGAAGGTCGTTGCAGGTCTTGACCGGCAGGAACCGCGCGCGGGGGACATTGACCGCCGCGGCGCCTTCAAAAAGTGAAATGGCCGAACCCATGGCGGTTTCGATTTGATACACGGCCGGGCTCTTCTCGTTGCGGGGGTCAACGGTCTTGGGATTGACGATCATTGGAAGCTCAACGATGCGCTGCCGGAAGATGAGGTCATTCAGATATTCCAGGTTGACCCAGATGTTGTTGGTATTGAAAAAACGGTAGCGCCGGATATCCAGGAAGGCGGCGATCTCATCCTTGGGGCACTGGGCGGCCTCGCGTAAAATGAGCCGGCCGTTCTGGTGGCGGGCGAGGTGCCCGCCCTTGATGTCAGCGGGTGTTTTTTCGGCGACCTCCATCATGAACGGAAATCGCTTTTCGGCGAAATAGCCGAGCAGGCTCTCCTCGATGCAGGCTCCCAGGTTGTCCGAGTTGCAGATGAAGGCGTAGCGCACGCCGTCCTTCAGAAGCCGCTGGAGCATTCCGGAGGCGAACAGGGCGGCGTAAACGTCGCCGTGGCCGGGCGGATTCCATTCCAGCTCGGGGTTGGGCGGCCAGCTGACCGGCGTCAGCCCTCCCTGCAGGATCTTGGGGAATTTGTGCTGCAGGAAGAAGTGCGGCGGCCGGGAAGGTTCGAGCTTCGTGACTTCTGCAAGGGTCATCGCGTGGGTGTTGAAGCTGTTCATCAGGGCGAGCCGGGACCGGCTCAGCTCGGTCTGGCGCAGGATGATCTCCAGAAAAGAGAGCCCCTGCTTGACCTTGAGCAGGGATTTCGGGCCAAGCAGTCCCATGGATGTCCCCAACCCGCCGTTCAGGACGATGCGAACGGTCTGGTCCAGCACGCGCCGGCCTGTCTGCGCGTAACCGGACAACTCGGCGACGCTAGGGATTTCTCCCGGCTCGATTGGAAGGATGTCAGCGTCAAGAATCAGGCCGGTATCGCCTGTCACCAGAAGCCGGTAGTAATAGGCAAATGTATCGATTACAAGCGGATTCAGCCCGGCCTGGGCCATCTTGGCGGTGAACTCCGCCAAGTGGGCGGTCGTTTCCGGCGGCCTCATTCGGCTCTCCTGGCTTCTTAGACGACCGGAACGATCCAGCCCTTGGGGTCTTGGGCGCGTCCGTACTGAATATCGGTGATGGCGGTGTAGAAGCGCTTGGCCAGCGGGCCGACCTGGCCGTCGCCGACCGTGACGGTCTGGCTTCCATAGGTGATCTGACCCACGGGCGAAATCACCGCAGCCGTGCCCGAGCCGAAGACTTCCTGGAGCTTTCCGGTCTGGTTCGCCTTCAGCACTTCATCGATGCTGATGCGCCGCTCGGCCACCCTGAGGCCCCACATGCGGCCCAACTGCAGGACCGTGTCCCGGGTGATTCCGGGCAGAATGCTGCCCTGGAGCGCCGGAGAGATGACTTCTCCGTCGATGACGAAGAAGATGTTCATGGAGCCCACTTCTTCGATGTATTTGCGCTCCACCCCGTCCAGCCACAGCACCTGGGTGAAGCCGGCATCGTGGGCCTTCTGGCCCGCCAGGAGGCTGGCCGCGTAGTTCCCCAGGGTCTTGGCCTCGCCGGTTCCGCCGGGAACAGCGCGCACGTGTTCCTTTTCAACCAGGATTTTCACCGGGTTGAAGCCTTCCGGGTAGTAGGCGCCGACCGGGCTGAGAATGATGAAGAACCGATAGGTGTGAGAGGCTCGCACCCCCAGGAAGGGGTCGGCCGCAAATATGGTCGGCCGGATGTACAGAGAGGTTTCGGGCACCCGCGGCACCCAGTCCTTCTCAAGCCTGACCAGCTCCTTCAACGCTTCGAGGGCCAGGTCTTCATCGAACCGGGGTATGCACATAACATCGTTGGAGCGGTTCAGCCGACGGAAATTATCCCGCGGCCGGAAGAGCTGGATGCGGCCGGAGGCCGTGCGGTAGGCCTTGAGCCCTTCGAAGACTCCCTGGCCGTAGTGCAGCACCATCGTGGCCGGGTCCATGGAAACCGGTCCGTAGGGCTCGATGCGGGGATTATGCCAGCCCTTGTCGGGGGCATAATCCATGTTGAACATGTGATCGGTGAATTTCGTGCCGAAGCCCAGCTGGGTCTCGTCAGGTTTGGGCTTAAGCGTTTTGGCCCGAGTGATGGACAGCTTCATTACTTCCTCCTCCGCGGTCGATTGCACTCCCATGATCGGATGTCGGGCGGCGAATGAGCCGATGAACGCTCCGCCGTCGATCAGGCAAAGAGTTTTTACGATATATTAGATTTTCCGTTGAAATCAAGATCAAATTCGTGCGCAGCGTTGACTTGGAGGTCCGATGTGGGTTAAAAATCCACAATGGACCAGCTCAATCAAGGGCCGATCCAGCCGCTGAGGCTGGGCCCCAACAGTCGATTCACCTTTCGCTGCCACAAGGATGTGAAGTGTTTCACGCAGTGCTGCCGCGGCATCAACATCATTCTCACCCCTTACGACATCATTCGCCTGAAGCGCCGCATGGGGCTGTCCTCTGAGGAGTTTCTCTCCGTTTACACCGAACCGCAGCTGCTCGAGAAAACCGACGTTCCCGTGGTCACCTTGAAGCTGCTGGATGAACAGGGCTCGGACGCGAGCAAGAAACCCTGCCCGTTCGTCAAGCCGGAGGGCTGCATGGTGTATGAGGATCGGCCGACCTCCTGCCGATATTATCCCCTGGGGGTTGCGTCGCTGGCCTACAAGGATGATCCGGACGGCGAGGAGTTTTTCTTCATGGTGCGGGAGGCGCACTGCCTGGGCTTTGACGAGGACAGGTCCTGGACGGTGCTCGAATGGCGCCAGGATCAGGGTGTCGATGTGCACGACCGGATCAATGCCCAGTGGTCCGATCTGATCGTGCGCAAGCGGTCCTTCCCGCCGAATATGCACTGGACCGAGCAGACCAAGCGGATGTTTTTCATGGCGAGTTACAACGTCGACTCGTTTCGCAAGTTCGTATTGGAAAGCTCGTTCCTCAAGCGGTATCCGGTGGATGCTCAGACTCTTGAAAAAGTAAAGAGCGACGATGTGGATCTGTTGGAGTTAGGGTTGAGGTGGCTCAAGGGACTGCTGTTCAAAGAGAGCGGTCCGCAGTCGCCAAACAAGCCTCAGGAGTGAGCAGACCCATTCGGAAGAGATGCTCGATCCTCGATACTGGATCCTGGATATTCGATAAAAAACGCCGGGTTTACGGTGAAACGTGAATCCGGCGTTTTCTCAGCAGCTAATATTCCGCGTAGCAGAGCCCTTCCAAGTATTTCGGGTTTTCGAGCCGCTCCACGATATCCACTCCGAAACAGTCGGCGATAGGCTGGAAAAGCTCCGGGGCCGTGCGCTGTACCGTACGGGCGGCCTCGAGCACCGTGGTTAAGCCGTTGCGGGTCATCTTGCCGAGCGGCGGCTTGCAGCCGCCCGAGGGCATGCCCAACACCGCCATGAGCGTTTTGTAAGCTAAGGGGTTCCGCGCCCGGCAGCTGACCTCTCCGAAGGGAGTTTTTTCCACGGTCTTGACGGTCACCAGATTGAAGAGCGGCTCCAGCTTTGCCGCAAGCGTCTGGGCCTCCGCCGTCCGACCGGCGATGAGCAGGTTCACCATCTCCGTCACGGCTTTCGGCGCTACGTTGGATGCGACTGAAATCACCCCCGCCGCTTTTACCTTCGGGTCGGTCATCATCTCGACGGTCATGGGGTCGTCGCCGGAGAGGATTGTAAAATCCGCACCGCAACATGCCCGGATGCGCCGCATGTTCTCAATGTTGCCGGTGGCCTCCTTGACCGTGTTGATGTTCGCGTGCTGCTGGTAGGCCAAGCCGAGGTCTTCGGGCAGCAGCTGGGTGCCGGTGCGGCCCGGGATGACGTAGGGAATGATGTCGATCTGGGGGAAGGCTTTGGCGATAGGGGCGAGGTATTCGCGCCGGATCTCCAACGAGCTCGGTCCGTTGTAATAGGGGTCGACCAGCAGCACGGCCTGGGCGCCGAATTTCACCGCATGCCTCGTCCCTTCCAGGGTTTCATGGGTGTTGTTGCTGCCGGTGCCGGCAATGCAGATGCACGTGTTCTTGGCCTTGAGCGCGATCTTTTGAGTGACCAGGTTGTGCTCGTCCCAGTCCAGCACCGGGCTTTCACCCGTGGTGCCGACGGCCAGGATCCCTGTGATGCCGTTCTGGATCTGGAAGTCTACGAGCTGGTCCAGGCCTTTCCAGTCGACGGTCTCACCCTTGAACGGTGTGATCAGTGCAGTGTAACACCCGCCTTTCATTTTTCCCTCCCTCGATGGCTTCGTAAAATGCCCAATCTCTGCGTTGCGCTTCGCCCCGTGCTCACTGCGGCGTACTGAGAGTACGCCTCGTGAGACGGGACTTGCGCGCCTTGATCTTGGCCATTTTACGAAGCCATCGGACTTAGAATGTAGATTTACGATTCTTCACGCTTGGTAAAGAAAAGCCCAAATGATGTCAAGAAAAAAAGGGGATTCTTTGACAAGCCGGGCTGGAGCTGGCATATTCGAAGGCTGGAGAAATGGGAATGAACTCGAAGAAATCTTACTGCCGTGAGGATATCTTATGACCCGGCCCAAAGACGTTGACGAATATATTTCCATCCAGAAGGCGGCCATCGGCCAGAACCCCGAATGCGGCAACTCCCACTACAACCTGGCAGTGGGGTATCTGGGCCAGCGCCGGCTGGAGGAGGCTGAACGCGAGCTGAAGACAGCCCTCGACTGCAGCCCCAGCCTGGCCGAGGCTTATGTGCTGCTGGGAGGGATCTGCCTGAGCCGCGGGGACCTGGACGGATGCCTGGCGCACAACCGCAAGGCGGTTCAGGTGAGGCCCGGCTTCTCCGAGGGCTACGGCAACATCGGCTTTGTCGAGCTGCAGCGCGGCAACGTCGACGAGGCCATCAAGAATCTCGAACGCGCCACTGCCTTCAATTTCCGCTATGTTCAGGCCTTCGCCAACCTGGGCAGCGCCTATCTTATGAAGGGAATGGTGAACGAGGCCATCGAGGCCAATCACAAAGCCATCGCGCTCGCCCCGGATTTCGCCCCGGCTTTCAACAACCTGACCATTGCCTACCTGGAAAAAGAGGAACACGCTCTGGCGGTAGAATCTTGCGACAAGGCCGTTGCCTTGGGTTACGACGTGGCGCCCCAGATCCGCCAGGAAATCGATGAGCTCCGGGCCAAGACGAAATGAAGGGGTCCATGGGCCGGGAGCCCCAGCGGTCGAGGACAAAACCGAGGTTTGAGTATTTTCTTGAGACCGTCGGCCAGCCGCTAACCCCGGAACACCCTGCCTGGACCCAACCCCTTCCGTTGAGTCGGGACTTGTTTTCCGGAACCTCCCCTGCTGGTCCTGACGCATCCCTGTCTTTCGGCGATTATTTTGAAGCGGTACGGTCTTTTATCGAGGGGGCCGGATCGGATGCGATCGGCCGAACTCTTGCCGACTGGGGCGCGGATGCCTCCTCTGCCGAGATTCTTCGGATATTTCTTGCCAAACATGGGGAGTATTACCATCCGGCCCGGGTGGAAGCGCAAATCAAGGAAGAGCTCTTTCATTGGGTGGTCAACGTGGCTGTCTCCCCGGCCGGACGATCCCTCTTGTTTAAAGAATATGCCATTCTGGAGAGGCTGAGTCGTGAATTCCGAACCTCCTATCTTCCGCAGGTGTACGGGGCGGGGGAGGTAGTTGCCGGGCGCGGTCATCCGGTGGCCATGTTTCTGGGACAATGGTTCGGCGGCTTTCACGAGTTTCATCTCACCCGGGACGCTCCAGAAGAAAAGCCGGCGCTCGTCCTCTGGGATGCCGAAAACGGCCACCGCCGCCTGGATCGCAATCAGGCCCGCAGGGTTTATCACCAGGTCGCTCGGATCTTGACCCATTATTTCAGCCTGACCACTTCGGAGGGCATCGGCGCCTGGCATCACGCAGCCGGCGACTTCGTGATCCGGTTGAGGGGGGCTGATCCCGAGGCGCGCCTGATCACGGTGCGGGCGTATCGGCCTGTCTTTCGGGCTCGGCCGAACTCCGGCGATCCTGACCACAACCTCAAGACCCTGCTGGAGATGCTCTTGATCTTCCTGCTGAACCTCAGCATCCGCACTCGCCTGGATCGGCTGGACGGAACCGGAGCCATGGCATGGTCGGATCCGGTGGCCGTGGAGGCAACGGTAGCCGGGATGCTCGCCGGTCTTGCGGGAAAACCGCCGCCCTTCGGGCTTGCCCTGCCGGTTGACCAGCTTTTCCGGCACTATCTGGCAGCCTGTTCCGCAGAAGACGTCCTAGACCTGTGCAACGGCATCGCCAACACCTACCCACCCGAAGCGCCGGAGACACCCGTCGTAAGAGCTCGCCTCGAGGAGCATGCTACAGCTCTGTCCGATGCTCTGGGCCAGCTCTGACCTCACTATATGCAGCCCTCATTCCCGTGGCTGCCGCAAGATGAGGTATAGATGTAACCCCTTTATTTTCCAAGGCTCGCCGAGGCTTGCGACACCGCTTTTTTATTGACAAGGTCTACATTTGATTCTATAGGTTCACCTTAAACTTTTCGCAGATATTCCCCGCGGATAAACATATACCACGACCGAAAACTCATCAGATCGAGAGAGGAGGTGAGCCGGTTTTCCGTGTATTTCACCCGGTTTTTTACGTTTCCAGGTGCTAATCATCAACTCAAACGGAGGTAGAGAATGGCAAAACACAAAACCCCTATGCTGGACCAGTTGGAAAGTGGTCCGTGGCCGAGCTTTGTGTCGGATCTGAAGGAGTTGGCCGAACATCGCGCGAAAACTGCATCCAAAATTGAATACCAGACCCCGGTCGATGTGGTGGACGACATTCTCGGCCTGCTCGAGCTCACTTACAAACATGGCCGCACCCACTGGAAGCACGGCGGAATCGTCGGCGTGTTCGGATACGGCGGCGGCGTCATCGGCCGTTACTGCGACATGCCCGAGGAGTTCCCGGGTGTAGCTCATTTCCACACGATGCGCGTCAGTCAACCCGGCGGCAAGTTTTACACCTCAAAATACCTGCGGGATCTCTGCGACCTGTGGGACCTCCGTGGCAGTGGCGTCACCAATATGCACGGATCGACCGGCGACATCGTTTTCCTCGGCACAACCACCCCGCAGCTAGAGGAGATCTTTTTCGAATTGACCCACAAGCTGAACCAGGACCTCGGCGGCTCGGGCTCCAATCTGCGCACTCCCTCCGACTGTATCGGAGAAGCCCGCTGTGAGTACGCTTGCTACGACACGCAGGCCCTGTGCTTCACGCTGACCAACGATTACCAGGATGAGTTGCACCGCCCGGCGTTTCCGTACAAGTTCAAATTCAAGTTCGACGGCTGCCCGAACTGCTGTGTCGCCTCCATCGCCCGCTCCGACATGGCTTTCATCGGCACCTGGCGCGACGATATCCGCATCGACCAGGAAGCTGTCCAGGCCTATATCGGCGGCGAATTCCCGGCGAATGGCGGCGCCTTCAAAGACCGCAATTGGGGCAAGTTCGACATTAACAAAGAAGTCATCAATCTGTGCCCCACCGAATGTATGTGGATGGAAGGCAAGAAACTTAAGATCGACAGCAAGGAGTGCAACCGCTGCATGCACTGCATCAACGTCATGCCCCGCGCCCTGAGGATCGGCGAAGACCGCGGTCTTTCGATCCTGGTGGGCGCCAAGGCCCCCATTCTCGACGGCGCCCAGATGGGCTCGCTGCTCGTCCCCTTTGTCAAGGTCGAAGAGCCCTACGACGAGATCAAGGAAGTCATCGAGAAGGTCTGGGATTGGTGGATGGAAGAAGGCAAGAACCGCGAGCGCCTCGGCGAGCTGATCAAGCGCCAGGGCTTCCAGAAAATTCTGGAAGTGACCGGCATCACGCCTGATCCGCGCCATGTCAAGGAGCCCAGGGCCAACCCCTACATCTTCTGGAAGGAAGAAGAGGTCGAGGGCGGTTGGACGCGCGACGTCAACGAATTCAGAAAATACCATCGCAGATAGGGGGGACGCGACTATGGCATTCATATCTTCAGGATACGATCCCAAGGAGCCGATGAAAAACCGCATCACGGACATCGGCCCGCGCAAATACGACGAGTTCTATCCGCCGGTCATCGCCAAGAACAAGGGCAAATGGCTGTATCATGAAATCCTTAAGCCCGGCGTGTTGGTCCATGTGGCCGAGTCCGGCGACAAGATTTTCACGGTCCGTTGCGGCGGCGCGCGCCTTATGAGCACCTTGCTCATCCGCGAAATCGCCGAGATCGCCGACAAGTTCTGCGGCGGCTACGTCCGCTGGACCACCCGGAACAACATCGAGTTCATGTTGGATGACGAGAAGAAGATAGAGCCGCTGCTCAAAGACCTGGCCGGCCGTAAATTCAAGGGCGGCAGCTTCAAGTTCCCGGTCGGCGGCACCGGCGCCGGCATCACCAACATCGTCCACACCCAGGGCTGGGTTCACTGCCACACCCCGGCCACCGACGCCTCCGGGCCGGTCAAGGCTACCATGGACGTGCTCTTCGAGGACTTCCAGAAGATGCGGCTGCCGGCCCAGCTGCGCGTGTCGCTGGCCTGCTGCCTGAACATGTGCGGCGCCGTGCACTGCTCGGACATCGCCATCCTGGGCTACCACCGCAAGCCGCCCATGCTCGACCATGAGTACCTGGACAAGATGTGCGAAATCCCACTCGCCATCGCCGCCTGCCCGACCGCAGCCATCAAGCCGGCCAAGATCGAAATCGGCGGACAAAAGGTCAACAGCGTCGCGGTGAACAACGACCGTTGCATGTTCTGCGGCAACTGCTACACCATGTGCCCGGCCATGCCGCTGGCCGACAAGCAGGGCGATGGCATCGTGATCATGGCGGGCGGAAAGGTGTCCAACCGCATTTCGCCCCCGAAATTCTCCAAGGTCGTCGTGGCCTTTATCGAGAACGATCCGCCGCGCTGGACCCAGACCACCCAGGTAATCAAGAAGATGGTCGACGTTTACGCGCAGGATGCCCGGAAATACGAACGCCTCGGCGACTGGGCCGAGCGCATCGGGTGGGAGCGCTTCTTTGAGAAATGCGAGATCCCGTTCACGCACCACTTGATCGACGATTTCCGCGATCCTGCTTACTACACCTGGCGCCAGACCACGCAGTTCAAGTTCTAAACCGTCTGGATGAAATAGGGGCACCCTTGCGGGTGCCCCTATCACTTTAAGGAAAAGAGGGAAATCATGGACTACGCGGAAGCGAAGGCCAAGATAGTTGAAGGGCTCACGAAGAAGCTCAAGATGAAATCCAAGTTCTATTTTAACGACCTCGCCGAGATTCTGGAGATGAAACCCCGCGAGGCCAAGAAGCTGATCAACGACATGGTGGCGGACGGCACGCTGGAATACTGGTCCAGCGGCAGCACCTCCATGTACGGCCTCAAGGGTACTGGGAAGCAGGCGGCGGCCGAGCACGAAAAAGAATAAAGCCGTCCGGCACGTCCGGCGGTGTTTCAGCCTCTGCCGACGATAAACGATGCAGCACCGTGAAGCGGCATTCCCCCGGCTGATTATTGCAGCCCTGCGTGGCGGATCGGGCAAGACCATCGTGTCCATCGGCCTCATCGCGGCGCTGCGAGCGCGGGGGAATACCGTCGCCCCCTTCAAGAAAGGTCCGGATTATATCGATGCGGGCTGGCTGGCCCTGGCGGCAGGCCGGCCCTGCTATAATCTGGACACCTTCCTTTTGGACGCGGATTTGATCCGGCGCTCCTTCTGTTTCCACGCGACGCGTTATGACATCGCCCTGATTGAAGGCAACCGCGGCCTCTACGACGGCATCGATCTCGACGGCAGCACCAGCACGGCCGAGCTGGCGAAGCTGCTGAAGGCCCCTGTGGTGATGTGCGTGGACTGCACCAAGGCCACGCGCACCATGGCCGCAGTGATTTCGGGCTGCATGGCCTTCGATTCCGAGGTGGCGATCCGCGGGGTGCTCCTCAACCGCGTGGCCGGCTCACGCCACGAGTCCATCCTGCGGCGCAGTATCGAGCATTACAGTGGTGTGCCGGTGATCGGCGCGGTGCCGAAGCTCGGC
>JBLMXM010000123.1:0-16825 GCA_050257775.1 Hyphomicrobiales bacterium | reverse complement strand
GATCCTCCAACAGCCAGCTTTCATGCTCATTAAATGAAGGTGACAGCGGCCGGCCGATGACGATGGCTGAGCTGAAATACGCCACCTCGATCGACCGACTGATCGAATCCGGAACCATATTGCCGGCGCACCACGTTAAGATCGACATCGACGGCCAGGAACTGGACGTGCTCATAGGAATGATCAATTTTTTGAAATCTCCCCGGCGGCCTCGAACCGTCCAAGTGGAATTGAACGGGCACGGGAATGATGAAATTTTCGGCCTGATGGAGGGCCTGGGTTACCGCCTTTCCGGTAAGCACTATTCCCGTTCTGCAACCCGCCGTCTGGCCCAGACTGGCGTCGAGCCCGAATCCGGCTGCAACGCTATATTTCTACGCAGCAACTGAACGCCTCCCCGATTACCCCTCCTTCCATCAACCCCTATGCCTCCAGCGGTATTTGGAATCTGCCCGGGGCTCAAATGACCTATTGTCATATCAGCTTGAATTTATAAAAACTTATATTGGACTCATAGCCGTGGAGTTGAAACTTGAGGTAATTTGTGGTGTAATAGTTAGAGAATGGTCCTATCTCAGCAGCAATTTCCCAAACAGGGTATCCAACTTACATGGAAAGCATCCTGATCATCGACGATGAGCCGCAAATCAGATCCATGATTCGCCTGGTCCTGGAGAGGGCCGGGTATTCGGTGATGGAAGCCGCGGATGGCGTTGAGGGAATCCGCCGCTTCCGCGAGAACCCCGCGAACCTGATCATCACCGATCTGATCATGCCGAACAAGGATGGGATAGGCATGATCATCGAACTCAAGAAGGAATTCCCCGACATCAAAATCATCGCCATGTCCGGCGGCGGCCTGAACCGGCCGGAAGGCTATCTGCGCGGTGCACAGAAGCTCGGAGCCGCCTGCACGCTGTCCAAACCGATCAACCGCCAGGAACTTCTTCGGTCGGTCAAAGATACCTTGGAATCAAAATCCGAAGAGCCCTCGGTGTGAGCATTTTATTTACCTCATTCTTCCGTATCCGGCACTTGTTTCAAACTCCGCCCTTCCGTTCGGTTCGATAAGCTGTTATGCTGAATTGTTGAATTGGTTTGCCTGACTCATAACGGATTCATCTCATGCTTTTGCGTTCAGCCTATATCCTATCCCGCCGTTCGAATACTTGGAGGCCGCTCCTATGGTTGATTGCATGCTTCGGCCTGCTGGCAGCGGCTGGCTTCGATGTGGCCGAATGCGGAGACACCATTTATTTCAAAGACGGCATGCGGACGGCGTGCCAAACCAGGGCCTGGGAAGAAAGAGACGAGGTCCACTGTCAGTACGAAGGAGGCGTGCTGATCTATTCGAAACGCGATGTGGATCATATCGAGAAAGGTCCGCCCATTGAAGCTGATAAGGTTCTGAAAAATAGGCAGGAGCAGGACGTGCAACCGCCACCCCAAGCGGCCGTCGCTGTTTCCGCACCGCCCGCAGCGAGACCATCTCCAGCGCCGAAACCCTCAACGGCGGTTTTGTTTTACGATCCCCGGCGGGCGAAAAAATATTGGAGCAGTCCGACGGCGCACCACGATTCGTACCGCGATGCCATAGCCGCCCTGGCGGCGGAATTTGATCGTCCGGCGCAGTGGGTCGAAGAGAACATGGGCGACACCAATGATCTGGGGAAGATCCGAGATAACCTGTCGGCAAAGAAGCAGCTGATTCCGCCGGCGATAGCGGCTCCTGGCCATGAGCCCGAAGCCGGGGGAATTGAATTCTACAACCCCCGCCGGCCTCAGAAATACTGGACGGCTCCAGACGCGCGCTACAACACGTTCGCTGAAGCCATTGAGGCCTTCGCCCGCGAGTTCGGAAAACAGGCAGCCTGGGTCGAGGCCCACATGGGCGATTCAAACGACGTCGAAACAATCCGGCACGCTTTGCAAGATGCCGAGCGTGCGGAAAAGGCCAAATAAGCTGCCTGCCGGCTGGATCCGACAATTCAATAGGCCAAGCATTCAAGGGTTCAAGTGAAAAACATTTTAAAGTATTTTCAGCACTTGATCCCTTGGACCCTTGACATCTTGAATCCTTTTCGACCAAGTTGGGATTTTCAGCTCGCCTATCGATATCGGCCTCTCTACGTATTGACATTGGCCTCGCTATCGGATACGATAAAAAATTGTTTGTTACATAAATTAAGACAGTTATGAGGGTCTGCCCCGGCTGCCCTTCCGCCGGGAAAGGATGACTCGAGAATGCTCAGGTTGAACCGGGACGTTGTCATTATTTTCAAAGTGATCGCCAGCTGCCTGACCGCCGGCTTTTTGATCTTTTTCTTCTCAGCGCTGTCCGGCGAAGACCTGCTCAAGAATCACAGCAGCATCAAAGAGTTGGACCGGGTGCAGGGGGACATATCAAGCGAATTAAACGGCGGTATCGAACGCAGGATCGGGCAGTTGGGCGAGGTGCCGAAAAAAAATCCCTACCGAAGGTTCTACTGCGCGGAGTTTGCCAAGGAGATCCACGAAGTCTCCTACCTGACGGAAAAACAGAAAATCATGTTTGACGCTTACAATGTTCGCGACTTCGAGGCCAAGTCTAAACGACTGGTAACTTATTCCGAATCGGCCGATATGGATGGTTTGATGAACGAACTCGACATCGTCAAGCGTGAACTCAAAAACTCGGCCAACCTGATTGACAAGCGCAAGGAAAAGCTGGTGCGGCAGCGCAGCGCCTATCTGCTTTTGTTTTTTATTCTTTGGATTACGGTTTATTTTTACTATGGCCGGGGCTTCATAAGAGGACGGTAGAGGGACGGCATCCTGCCTGGCTCACAGCCATGGACACCGCCACCAGGTCCAACGGCTTCCCATGGCCGCAAAGGAGCTGAATGTATCTTAATTTTTATCAGCTCAGCAACAAACCCTTTCAGATCACCACGGATCCCAAATTCCTGTGGCTCGGAGAAAAGCATGCCGAAGCCCTGGCAACCCTAAAATATGGAATTCTTGAAGACAAGGGATTCCTGCTGCTTACCGGTGAGGTGGGAACCGGAAAGACGGCACTGATCAAGCTGCTGGTCAAAACGATCGATGTGTCTGCTGTCGTAGCCACCATCCCGGACCCGGGCTTAGAGGCCATTGATTTCTTTAATTTTCTGGCCGAAGAGTTCAAAATGGAGCGCCGCTTCGCATCCAAGGGCGACTTCCTGATCGTATTCAAGCAGTTTTTGCTCAAAGCGTACTCGACCCAGCAAAAGGTGCTGCTCATCATCGATGAGGCCCAGCGCCTGACGACGGAGATGCTTGAACAGATCCGGCTGCTGTCCAACATCGAACTCGACAACCGTAAACTGATCAACATCTTTTTTGTCGGCCAAACCGAATTCAACCGCACGTTGCTGGATGAACGCAGCAAGGCGGTCCGTCAGCGCATCACCGTGAATTATCACATCGAGCCGCTGACCGAGATGGAGACCCAGCAGTATATCCAACACCGTTTGAAGGTGGCCGGCAGCCGCCGGGAAGTGTTCACCCTGGACGCGATGCGCCGGGTATATGTGTTCTCACAGGGCGTTCCGCGTCTGATCAACATCATCTGCGATCATGCCCTGCTGACCGGCTATGCGTCGAGCGTCAAGCCCATCGATGTGAATCTGATCCGCGAGTGCGAGAAGGAATTGCGCTTGCCCGAAATGCGCAACCCCAAGGAGCGGGCATCGCCGATGTCAACGGCGGACCTGTTGCCCGACGAACTGTTGGAAGAGCCGTCTAAGGATCAGCCTCTATCGAAGCCTTACAACTGGCGGATTCCCGCAGTTCTGGTGTTTCTGCTGCTGCTCGGGTTCACCAGCTTCATGGTTTACCAGTACCGGACCGAGAAACCCCAGCGCTGGGCCGCCGAGGATATCGCCCCACAAGCCTACAAGGGGCTTTCCGGCAAACCGCTGTCGGCCGGCGCCGATGAGGTTTCCGAACCCAAGCCCGCGGCCCCGCAGGCTCCGCCGGTGGCTGTGGCCGCTGCCGGAAGCCAGCCGGAGCGGGTCTCATCGGAGACCCTGAGGGCCGATCCCTTCTCCAAGGGAAAAGTCATCCTGTTCTTTCCTTTCAACTCCAACGAACTCACTCCGGAGGTGGTGACCGCCCTCGACCAGATTGCGGCGTTTCTCAAGACACAGCCGCGCCTGAGGGTTGCGATCACCGGTTACACCGATTCGGTCGGCTCAGTCAGTTACAACATCAGCGTTTCCCAGTTCAGAGCCAACTCCATCAGGAGCTATCTGGCCGGCAAGGGCGTCGACCCGGACAATCTGATCGCCGTGGGGATGGGCCCGAAGAACCCGATTGCCCCCAACGAGACCCTGGACGGCCGGCAGCAGAACCGGCGCGTTGAAATAGAGCCGGTCAAAGAATGATGACGACTTCGTAAGAAGGCCAATCTCGGTGTTGCGCTTCTCCGCGCTGCCGCTGCGGCGTACTGCGAGTACGCCTCGCGCCACAAGGTTCGCGCGCCTTGATCTTGACCTTCTTACAAAGTCATCTACTCATCAGGATGACATTTCAGGCGACGAAATTGTAACGTTCCCTGAGCAGCCTCCGGGTGTGGGGGCTGACGTTCAATTGAGACAGCTCCGCCGCCGAAACCCAGCGCGCGTCCGCGGCGTCGCTGGCCGGGCGGGGCGCTCCCCTCACGTGCTGAGCCGCCACGTCCACGATGACGTAATGAAACCGGACGCGATCCTGCTCGTCCCGTTCGATGACATCGAAGGTATACACCGGTTCAGCCGCGCGAATGACCACCCCGGTCTCCTCCAGAATTTCACGTTCGGCTGCCTGCTGGAGCGTTTCGCCGATCCGCACGCTCCCGCCGGGGATAGCCCAGCTTCCCTCGGCCGGAGGCTGCCCCCGTTGAACCAGGAGCACGGCCTCGTCCTTGAACACGATCGCCCCGACCGCCACGCGGGGCCGTTCCGGGTAATGATTCGAGCCTGAGGCCATCGACACCTCCCATAAAACGCCGAGCCCCGGTCAAACCGGGGCTCAGGAATTTATCAGACAGAATTAACAGGATTTTCAGAAAGCTTGCCCGTTCCGTTCAGTTATGAGCAACGTTTCATGAGTCATAGTATTACTCACCGCTCATCACTAGTTTTCAGCCACTCGTTGCCCGTTACTCGTTACTCACCGCTTCTTGTTGACTCGCACCGTGCGCAGCTGTCATCCAGTAGGGATTGATCATGTCTTCGAATATGGCCATGGCAGCTTCGGCACCCTGCCCCGATGCGGTTACGATCTGCTTGTACCCGCCCTCCACGTCTCCTGCCGAGTAGATGCCGGGAAGATTGGTGCGGTGCCGGCCGTCGTGCTTGATGTAGCCGTTATCGTTCAATTCCAGCCCAAGCTTCTTCGCCAGCTCCACAGCTGGTTCGTAGCCGACGGCGATGAAAACCCCGTCCACTTTACG
This sequence comes from Hyphomicrobiales bacterium, assembly GCA_050257775.1. Classification (GTDB taxonomy): domain Bacteria; phylum Desulfobacterota; class Desulfobacteria; order Desulfobacterales; family SpSt-501; genus SpSt-501. The sequence goes on along the minus strand of JBLMXM010000123.1, from coordinate 11,370 downwards.
CGTCGTGGTCTCGCCGGTCTTGTTGTTGAAGAGCACGATCTCGCGCACGCGGTCCTCGCCGCGGATTTCCTTGATCTCGGTGTCCCAAATTACCGGGATCTTGTTGTCGACAAGCTGCTTGCCGAGAAATTCCTGAGCTCTGAGCTTATCTCGGCGATGGATCAGAGTGACGTCGATCCCCATGTGGAAAAGGTGCAGGGCTTCGGTCACGGCGCTGTTGCCGCCGCCCACCATGACCACCCGCTTGCCCTTGAACAGCGGCCCATCGCAGGTGCTGCAGTAACTCACGCCCCGGCCGGCCAGGCGCTTTTCGCCGGGTACGTCGAGGTGCCGGTGGTTGGCTCCGGTAGCCAGCAGCATGCTCTTGGTCATAAACTTCCGGCGGCTCGTTTGAACCACGATCGGCTGCCCGTACTTCACATCCACTACGTCTTCGCCCAAGAAAATCTGGACGTATTGCAGGGCATGGCTGACGATGATGTCCACCAGGGTCTTGCCGCCGACCGATGTGAACCCCGGATAGTTTTCGACCACCGGGGTCGTGGCCACCTGCCCGCCCAGGGCCTGGCGCTCGACGATGGCGGTTCTCAGCCCGCTGCGCACGGCGTAAATCCCGGCCGTCAGGCCGGCCGGTCCTCCCCCGACGATAAGCAGATCGGTTTCCACCTGCGCGGCGTCGCTCTCCGGGATGAAAATGGTCTGAGCTTCCAGTTTCAGCAGGGACGACGCGAAGACCTCCTCGGGCTGGGCGCCCTGCCCGATGAGAAGGTCGTTGGCAAACGCCTGCGGAACGCTCTGGGCAGAGTACTGGTTGGCCAGTTCGGGCTCGCTTTGGATATCGATAATGTCGAGCGAAACCATCTGCGGCAGTTCGACGGCGGCTTTCACGGCGTTGACCGCCTGCTGCGGACAGTAGGGGCACGTGGGGCTCACGAAGAGCTTGATCTGGCGCGGCGAGTCAATGCGGTGGATCACCTTGCGGGAGGCCTCGCTGAGATTGCTCTGGCCGAGCCCCACCAGGATCAGTGTTTCGAGAAAGGTTCGCGCCTCTTCGCCCATCGGGGCCCCCCGCCAGCGGATGGCATACCGATCGGGCGCAATGAGCAGCGTGGGCGAGCTTTCCACATGGTATTTCCGCGCCAACTCGTGCCGGAGATCGTACTCTTTCAACGTGATCCGCGGGCTGAGCTCCCGAAACGCACGAATCACCTGGCGGGTCGCCTGGGCGAAAACATTGTCGGCGCCCTTCTCGACGAACAGGAGCAGGGGAATGTCGTTGGGCAGTTGCTCAAAAGTTTTCCGCAGTTGGCGCAGATAGGCCTCGCCGGCCATCTCTCGTTCCCGGGCGCCCGGCTCCGTCGAACCCTGCACGTTGGGCGCTCCCGGTTTCATGGTTTCAGCGGTTGTCATAGTCAGAGTAACCTCCAGTGTAGCTTTAAAAAATAAAATCGATCTCGGACGGTGTCAACAGCCGCCCCCATGCTCATCGCTCTTCCACAGGGGTATCACGCACCTCCAACAGGGCCGCGGCTAATGCCAGATCTTCCTCTGTGGTGATCTTGAAGTTGCGACGGCTTCCAGGCACGAGGTGCACTGCTGTCCCCATCTGTTCGACCAGGCAGGCGTCATCGGTGCCGTGGATTTGCTGGCGCCGGGCACGCTCGTGAGCGCTGCGGATAAGACCGGTGCGGAAGGCCTGGGGGGTCTGGGCCAGCCACAGCTTCTCCCGGGGCAAAGTGGCCTCGACCGTTCCGGCAGCTGTCGCCTGTTTGAGCGTGTCCATGGCCGGGACTGCCGCCGTGCAGGCCCCGTGCTGCCGCGCGGTTTCCACGCATGCCGCGATGCAGGCGCAGGTCACCAGAGGTCGCACGGCGTCATGAATGACCACCAGGGATTCGTCCTCGTTGATGGAGGCGAGCCCGTTGAATACCGAGTCCTGCCGGCTAGGGCCCCCGGCGGCAAGCAGGATCTTCTTGGTAAGGTGCGCGGCTGGCAGGAGCGACTCGCGCACCAACGGTAAATCGGATGCCGGGACCGCCAATACAATCGTATCGATAACCGGGCAGGCCTCGAAGACCCGCAGCGTCCGCACGAGCAAGGGCTCGCCGGCCAGGTCCAGGTACTGCTTGGGAGTCGGGCCGCCAAAGCGGGTCCCCCTGCCGCCCGCGACGATGAGGCCATATACCTTCATCACTTCAGATACTTGAGCTCCTTGGGCAGGGGGACCCCTTTCCCCATGAGATCCTCGCCATAGTTGACTCCGGCGAGAATCTCGATGTCCTTAAGCGTGCGGGAGTCCCCCTCGAAGATCACCTTTTTCAGGTTCTCCTTCTGGATCTTGCCGCCCGCCCATTGGATATCCAGGACGCTGCTGGCGTCGAAGCGGTCCTCACTGATCACCAGCTCAACCTGCCCGCCGTAGTGCTGCACGATCTTGGCCACCAGCAGGCTGGGACGGGCGTGGAAGCCGAGCTTTTGGGGCACGCCCACGCGAATCGAGCTGCGTTCGATGTTCTCGTTCAGTATCATCCGGGCGTGGTCCCTGCCCAGCGCCATAAAATGACAAACGGAGTAAAGGCCGTAGTTGATCGTGTAATCCAGGACCTGTTCCGGATTGATTACGGCGCACAGCTGGTCGTGAACCTTCTTGTAAGTGTTCTTGTAGCCCGCCTCGTACAGGTGGCGCTCGTAGAAGTGCAGCAACCGCCCCACCATTTGCAGCAGGTGAAAGACCACGGAGAAGAATGCCCGGAGCTGTTTGAGTTTTCGATTTCCGAAGCGGAAGCCTCCATGGATGACGTAGGTGTCGAAAGAGGACTGGAGATTGTGAACCAGCATCTCATAGCGTCGGATCTCGACTTCGTTCACCTTGTCGGGTACGATGGCCAGGATCTCCTGAAAACTGTACCGCTCGTAAAACTTGATCTGGTCAAAGTTCTTGACGATGTCGAGAAATTCGCTGGCAATTTTGACGATGTTCTGTTTCTGTTGAGCCTTGTTCTCATCATCGATGTCGTATTCCAGGTTGTCCGTCGTCTGCATGTTAGGGAATTCCAGGGCCTGAAAGCGGTCTTCCGGCAAGCGGATGTTCAACCGCTGAGCTTCATGGAGTACAATCGGCGCCATATTCTTCAGGCACTGCTGCAGGAACTGGTGCGCGGCTTCACCTTCACTCTGAAAATCCGAAATATCCGGCAGGTCATAGTGGCGCAAGCGGTTTGAAATGTGCTTCTGAAAATTGCAGGCCAACCCGATGTGGCGCATGGCAGCGGTCAGTTCCCGAAAAAAGTACCAGTTCTTGTTGTTCTTGGCGCCATGGTAGTCGAGAAAGTCTTCGAGCAGGGTGGAGGAGGATGCCAAGGTCGAGAAAAATTTCTGGGTGAAATGCGGTTCGGTTTGACCCATGGCGGTGATGTACAGGCTGCATTTCAAATAATCGCGTGCAAATATGCCGACCTTCCCTATGAAGTCGTCATCGGGGGATATGACGGATGATTCGGCACGGCCTCGCAGGTCTTGGTCCATGGACGGTCACTTCCACTGAATTAAATAGCAGGTAAATTTAGCTTTCCTATTGAATTGCCCTCAGGGCCGGAGCGGCCTGCTCCGCAGCAATCGCGAAAAAAATTGACCAAGTTAGGTCGTAGGCGAATTCCCGGCGGAGCTTGGGGCCCCGATATTAACTCATTCGGCAGGGACTGCGGCAAGAAGAGATAGTACTCATAAGGGCAAAGCCGGCCGGAGCAACTCGTAAGCCGAATTCTGTTCCCGCATCAGGTTACCCCTCAGCAGGCGACGATCATTCATCTAGGGATGCCGGTTGCCCGGCATCTCATGCGACCTACCCGGGGGCTTGGACGGGCCACCCTCAAACGCCCCTCTATTTGGTCTTGCACCGGGTGGGGTTTGCCGAGCTTCCCCGGTCACCCGGGGAACTGGTGCGCTCTTACCGCACCTTTTCACCCTTACCCTTTGAAGCCCCCCTTTCAGGGCTGCATCAAACGGCGGTGTGCTTTCTGTTGCACTTTCCTTCGTGTCGCCACGACTCCACGTTATGGAGCACCCTGCCCTGCGGTGTTCGGACTTTCCTCCGCTCCCGGCTGGGATCGGCGATCGTCTGACTTACTCCGACCGGCCCTCCTCGTCTTCCCAGTAAATGATCCTCTCACAGTTGGGACAATTCTTCAAGCGGTCAACCCGCTGCAGTTCATTGTACATCTGGGGCGGGATGTTGACGTTGCACCCTCGGCAGACGGATGCGCCGACGGATGCAACGGCGACACCGTCGGCTTTCTTCGCTTTCACACGCCGGTAGAGAGACAACACCTCCCCAGGGAGCCGGCCTGACAGTTGGGTGGCCTCGGCCTGCAGTCGTTGCAAAGCCTCCCGAGCTTCATCTGCATCCCGCCGCACCGCCTGTTTCTCCAGCCCGATTCGTTCGGCCTGCGTGTCGAGGCGCGCCTGGTATTCCTGGAGCTCTCGGGTAGAAACCTCGATCTGGTCGAGGCATCCGAGGATATCGTCTTCGATCTTCGATACGATCGCCTCAAGATCCTCTATTTCTTTCAGTCCGGACTGGTATTCCTTGTTGGTTTTGACGGAGCGCAGCTTTTCGTGGCTTTTCGCAACCCGGCCTTGATTTATCTGCAGTTCGGCATCCAGCGTGCGTGACAACTTCGTCAGCTCCTGGAGCTTGGTTTTGCCGTTCTCCACGGCGGTATTGAATTCATCGAGCTGCACGTCCAGTTCGGCCGTCCGCCGATCCACTTGGCTTAAGACCTGCTCAAGTCTCCGGGCTTCGAGCTCGATGCTCTGCAGTTTGACCAGGATAGCAATTTGATGTCGAACCTCGTTGGCCATGGGTGTCATCCTGCCCCTTTCGGGGTGGGTGTCATCGGGTTATAGGTAAATGAAGGCATCTCGCTCCAGTGGGCAGGCCGCCACCCCAACCATTGGCCGCGAGCCTCGCAGGGCTCGCCGGAGCCGTTGCGCCAGCACGCCCGCGAACAAGTGCTCGGAGTGGAAGTGACCGATGTCGATCGCTCCTCGCCCGGCAGCCTCAATCTCTCGGGCCTCATGATAGCGCAGATCGCCGGTAATGAAGGCCTCGGCATCCGAGGCCAGAAACTGAGGTATAAGGCTCCCGCCGCTGCCGGTTGAGAGGGCCACCCGTTTCACCTTGCCCATCTCATCTCCGGCCACGCGAACGGTCTCGATCCCAAGGCGCTGCTTCACCTCCATGGCCAGCTCTCGCACCGTCATGTAGCGAGGCAGCCATGCGATCCGGCCCATTCCAGGAGGCCGGCCGTTGGTCGTGCCCAAGCGGAGGGCCAGCATCCGGAGCCGTTTCAGCCCCAGTCGGCGGGCCAGCATGTCGTTTAGGCCTGCGGACGCTGCATCCAGGTTCGTATGCATGGAATAGACCGCCAGACGGTGCTGAACGGCCTGTGCGATAACAACCCCTTGAGGGGTCAGCATATCGATTCGCTTCAGCGGCCGGAATAACAACGGGTGATGGGTGACGAGCAGATCAATCCCTGCACGGCATGCCGCCGCGACGACATCGGGGCTCGGGTCAAGCGCCACCCATACAGAGCCAACCTTGCGGCGAGGATCACCCACCTGCAGCCCGACATTGTCCCATTCCTCTGCCAGAGACGGCGGCGCCATCTTCTCCAATATCCGGATGATGTCCGACAGCCTAATCGCCATGGCAGCTGCACCGTTGAGAGATTGACCATGAAACAGGGATAGTCTTCCCCGGGCGCAAAAAAGGCGTGGATAAAAAACCCACGCCCCCGCGTTCGAGCCGGCCCACGACTGTGGTGACCGGCCCGACCGGCTGTCGAAAAACTCGTATCAGGCCATCAGCTCGGGCGCGCAGTGTCTTGACAACCGCAGCACATTCGTAACCGTAATATATGAGCATTTACAAAAGTCGCGCAACGCCGGATCACTGCCTGAGACGCAGTTTCGCACCACCTTGTTCAAGCGCGTCGATGGGCCCACCTGGGATCGAACCAGGGACCGACCGGTTATGAGCCGGTGGCTCTACCAGCTGAGCTATGGGCCCACGCAACCAGACTGTGCCGCTTGTATCGGCCGGCCGGGTGTTTGTCAAGCGTGTCGTCGGCCCGCAATCGGCCTGACATCTCGCTGCGGACATGGACCGGATCATCTCACCCGATGCCCGGCAAATTTCCCTGATCTGAATGAAGCGAATGCCCCTTTCGCTCTATTCAGGTTTCGATGAAATGCTTGAGCTTGCGGCTGCGCGTGGGATGTCTCAGTTTACGCAGAGCCTTAGCTTCAATCTGCCGAATGCGTTCGCGCGTAACGGCGAAGTCCTGCCCCACCTCTTCAAGGGTATGATCCGCTTTTTCGCCTATCCCGAAGCGCATGCGCAGCACCTTTTCTTCCCGCGGGGTGAGCGTCGCCAGGACCTTACGCGTCTGCTCCGCGAGGTTCATGCTGACGGCCGCCTCGGACGGCAGCATGAATTTCTTGTCTTCGATGAAATCTCCCAGATGGCTGTCTTCCTCTTCGCCAATGGGGGTTTCCAGGGAAATGGGTTCCCGAGCGATCTTCAGCACCTTGCGCACCTTCTCAAGGGGGATTTCCATTTTATCGGCAATTTCCTCCGGTGTAGGCTCGCGACCCTGCTCCTGAACCAGATAACGGGAGGTGCGGATGAGCTTGTTGATGGTCTCGATCATGTGCACCGGAATGCGGATCGTCCGCGCCTGGTCGGCGATCGCCCGCGTGATGGCCTGCCGGATCCACCAGGTGGCGTAAGTGCTGAACTTGTAGCCCCGGCGGTACTCGAACTTGTCCACGGCCTTCATGAGGCCGATATTGCCTTCCTGGATGAGATCCAGAAACTGGAGGCCCCGGTTGGTGTATTTCTTGGCGATGCTGACGACCAACCTCAGGTTGGCTTTGGTGAGTTCGCTCTTGGCCAGTTTGGCCTTCAGGCGGCCCTCCTCCACGCTGGTCATGATGCGCTTCAGCGCCCGGCTGTTGGCAAAAATTTCGGCTTCCCGGCTGGCATATTTCGCGATGGCATCCTTGATATCCGCATAGGCCGAGGCCAACTCGTCCTTGGTCATATGGCTGCGGCCGGATGCCCATCTCAGAAATGCGGTCTTGGAATTAAGGTGGTCCCTAAGATCCCTAACCGACGCATCGTACCGATCCGCATGCCGGGACACCTTCTTGGCCATCGACTCGAACCATTCGATCTCCTGCAGAATCTTCCCTTCGATGTCGTCAATGACGTTGGCCTCCAGCCGCCAGTCTTTTAAAAGATCGAATATCTGGGAGATCAGCCGCTGCAGATTGCGTTTGGCCTTGCGCTGCTCATCAAGGTCGCCGTCCGTTGCAAAGGCCTGTTCTCGGCTCTCACGGATTTCCTCATGCAAAGCTTTGATCTGACGGATGGTCTCCAGAAACTTTTCGGTTTGCACCACTTCATCGTTGTAAGTGTCGCCTTCGTCGATATCTCTCAAAACATGTTTGGGCCTCAGGGTTCCATTTTCGATTTTTTCGCCGAGTTCGATGATTGCCTCAACGCCGGTGCTCGCCTCCAGCAGCGAGCGCAGGACCTCCTGTTCACCGGCTTCTATCTTCTTGGCGATTTCCACCTCGCCCTCACGGCTGAGCAGGGTGACCATTCCCATTTCGCGCAGATACATCTTAACCGGGTCGGTCACCGTCCCGTAATCGCCGGCATCCAGGTCCTCGCTAACGGCCTTGCTTTCCGGCAGGGCTTTCGTCTTGACGACTTTTTTGTTCTGCTTTTCATCCACCACCTCAATGCCGTTGTCATCGAACAGCATGAGGGTTTCGTCGATCTGTTCGGGGGAAAGCATGTCTTCTGGGAGCAACTCGTTAATTTCGTCATAGGTCAGGTAGCCCTGCTTTTTCCCCTTCACCAGGAGATCCTGGATCGCCTTCTTGTTCACCTTCTTCTCGGGCGGCTTCTTGACCTCGACGACCTTGACCGCCGCTGCCTTGGATTTCGGCGACTTGGCAGTCTTTACCGGGGTTGCCTTCTTTTTCCCGGAACCAACGTGCGAGGTTTTTCGAGCGCTTTGCTTTTTCCTTGCAGCTTGCTTGGACATATCCGTGTGCCTCCCCGAATCCTCCGACCTGCCTATTTTTCGCGCAAGACCGCCATCTTCTGTTTTTCGCGCCGGACGGCCATCTTTTGCTTTTCGTTCAGCAGCCGCAGCAATTCGGTTTCATTCTGCTCCCGTTCGGCGGCTTCGATGGCCTTCTGGATCGACTGGCCTGCTCTCTGCTTCTGGCGAGTTTCCATGAACCGGTTCAGCAGGCCCTTGCATCCCTTTACGGTCCATAGCTCTTCAGTCATGGCTAAAGCAGCGATGGTCTTTTTCAACGGCCCCTCATCGATCCTGGCCAGCAATTCCGGCAGTTGATCCGGCGACTGTAGGCGTTGCCGGATGATCACCTCGCCGGCCGCCTTCAATTCGTCGTCGAAAAAAAGCTCCAGGATGTTTCGTTTGACGATCTCCGGATTGATCTCCGGGAACTGAAGCATCATGGAGATGATTCTCTGCTCCGTGCGCTGGCCGGCTTCAGCGGCTGAAGTTCCTGCCTTGCCGGCCGCCGGTTCGTTCATCCCCCGGCCGGCGGTCTTGGCCCTGTGTTCCTTCAGCTTCTCGAGGACGGCTGCTTCGGGCACACCGATCCGCTCCGCCAGCTGCTGAACATACAATGCCCGCGCTACACTGTCGTTGATCGCCTCCAGCGGCTCCTCCAGCTCGGACACGATGCGGATCTTCCCTTCCGTGCTCAGGCCGTGCTTGCCGACGGCGCTTTCAATCAAGAAGCTGATGATTCCCGGAGCGCTGGCGGCCAGCCGCCGGAAATCATCCGCACCGTGCTGGAACACAAAGGAGTCCGGATCATGGCCCTTGGGCAACACCAGGATGTGAGTGTCGGCCCGGTCTTCGCGGAAAATGTCTCCGCGCCGGAAGTCCACGTGCTCTTTCCAGAAAATGTCGATGCAGCGCTGCGCAGACCGGATTCCGGCTTCATCCGAGTCGTACACCAGGACCAGATGCCCGGCAAACCGCTTCAGCAGCCGAATGTGCTCCGGGCTCAGCGCCGTTCCCAATGTGGCTACGGCGTTGCGGATGCCGTGCTGGTGAAGGGCGATGAGATCCAGGTAGCCTTCCACGATGAACACGGTTCCTTCGGCACGGCAGGCGTCCTTGGCCCGGTGCAAACCGTAAAGAATGCGGCGTTTCAGGTAAACGGGGGTCTCCGGAGAGTTCAGGTACTTGGGGCTGGCATCGTCCATCACCCGGCCCCCGAACCCCACCACCCGCGAGTTCTCGTCGCAGATGGGAAACATCACCCGCTCCCGAAACCGATCGTAAAACCCGGAGCCATCCTTCCGCGCGACGATCAGCCCGCCTTTTTCCAACAACGGCGGGGAAAATTTCCTGCGTGTCAGATACCCCAGCAAGTTGTCCCAGCCCTTGGGCGCATATCCCAGCTGAAAGTCCTCGATGCTCTGCCGGGTCACCCCACGCCGAACCAGGTAGTCCAACCCCGGCTTTACGCCGGCGGGCTGGAGCAGAGCGCGATAGAAAAAATCGGCGGCCATCCGGTTGATTTCGAGCAGAGAGTCCTGTTCGCTGATGCGCCGCTTTTCGTGAGCAGACAGGGGCTTTTCCGGGAGGTCGACACCGCTGCGCCTCGCCAGCAGGCGCGCGGCTTCGGCGAACGTCGTTCCATCCCGTTTCATCACGAAGCTGAAAACGTTTCCACCCGTGCCGCATCCAAAGCAGTAAAAGATCTGCTTGTCCGGACTGACGCTGAAAGACGGGGTTTTCTCGGCATGAAACGGGCACAAACCCACCAGGTTTTTTCCCGCTCTTCGCAATTGAACCGACTCTGAAATGATCTCCACGATATCTACCGCGTGGCGAACCTCAGAGACCTTATCCTCGGGGATGTAAATTGCCAAAAACAGCAACCTCCATCGTCGCAAGACAGGGAGTGTGGCAAAAAATCAGGCGGTGGGACAGGCTAAGGTAAGTCGCATTTATAAAATTTCAACTTAATTTTTATGCTCATTTTTGTCAAGGAATATCCCCTGGGTATCCTCGGTATCACTCCCTGTCCGGGTCAGCGCCACGGCCTCCTCGAAACGGATCAACCCGCTGTAAAGCGCCTTGCCGGTGATGACACCGATCACCCCTACCGCTTCGAGAGGCAGCAGGGCACGGATGTGGTCGAGGGTGCCTACCCCTCCTGATGCTATTACAGGGATTCGAACGGCTTCAGCCAGCCGCCATGTCTCTTCAATATTGGGCCCGGTCTGCATGCCGTCCCTGTGGATATCCGTGAAAATGAGTGCAGCGACCCCGGCATCCTCCATCTGCCGCGCCAAGTCGACCGCCTGAATGGCGGTGGTTCGCGTCCAGCCGTGAGTCGCCACCCGGCCCTGGCGCGCATCGATCCCCGCGACGATTCGGCCCGGATGAAGCCTGCAGATGCTCCGGACAAAATTCAGCTCCTGGACTGCGGCCGTACCGACAATGACGCGAAAAGCGCCCAACTCGACGCATGCGTCCACCGCGCGGAGGTCCCGTAGGCCGCCACCGACCTGAACGGGCACCCCGGCCGCCCGGATGACCCGGGCGATGCAACCCCGGTTGCGCAAGCTCCCCTGAACCGCTGCGTCCAGATCGACCACATGGAGGAGCCGTGCGCCCGCGCCTGCCCACCGAAGGGCCACGGCCTCCGGGTCGTCGGAGTAAACGGTCTCCTCCTGCATTCGCCCCTGGATGAGGCGGACGCACTTGCCGTCTTTCACGTCGATAGCGGGTATGATCAGCATGGCTGTGAGGACCTCGGCCCGGGAACGAACGAGCGCCTAGAGCATCCCCTTGGATGAACGCACGCCAGTAATGCGGGCGTCCACGCTGACGGCTTGACGAAGGGCCCGGCCGAAGGATTTGAACGCCGCTTCCAGGATGTGATGTTCGTTCTCTCCGTAGGGCACAGTGACGTGAAGGTTCATTCCGCCGTGGTTGGCGACGGACTTGAAGAACTCCTTGGCCAGGCTGCGGTTGAATGACCGCTCCACTGCATCGCAGGCGGGGACCTGAAACACCAGGTACGCCCTCCGCGACAGGTCGATGGCAACGGTGGCCAGGGCTTCATCCATGGGAGTTACAGCAAATCCGTATCGCCGGATGCCTTTCCGATCCCCCAGGGCCTCTTCAAGGGCATCTCCCAGCACAATTCCCACGTCTTCTACGGTATGGTGGGAATCCACCTCGATGTCCCCCTGAGCGTGAAGACTGAGATCCAGGAATCCGTGAACGCCGA
>JBLMXM010000122.1:0-9634 GCA_050257775.1 Hyphomicrobiales bacterium | reverse complement strand
CCGACACCGGCGCGCGCCAGCACTCCACCAAACTGTCCGGCCGCCAGAACATCCTCGGATTGGCCCCCCAGATACTGGACCGGGTTACGTAGGATCAGATCGGTTTTCAGCATTGCGAAATATCTCTCCTTGATGAAGATCAACGCCGCCGGTGTCTTTCTCGTTCCGGCACACAGCCTGTTGGCTAAACGGAGCATCATCACGCCGTCTCGGAGACCTGCGGGGATCAAGCCACCTTTTTCTTCTGCTCGGCCACCTTCTTCTCGATCTCCTCGGCAATGGACTGCGGTACTTGTCGGTAAGCCATGAATTCCATGGTGAACTGGGCCTGGCCTTGGGTCAGGGAGCGCAGGACCGTGGAGTAGCCGAACATTTCGGCGAGCGGCACCTGGGATTCGATTACGCAGAGCGCGCCCTCGTCCTGGGCGCCGAGGATCATCCCGCGGCGCTGGTTGAGGGAACCCATGACCGGCCCTTGGAAAGCGATGGGCGTCTCGACCACCACTTTCATGATCGGCTCCTGAATGACCGGTTTGGCCTTGAAGTAGCCCTGGTGGAACGCGCCCCGGGCGGCCTGCTGGAATGCCATGTCCGAGGAGTCCACCGAGTGGCTGGCGCCGTCGTTGATGACGATTTTCACACCGGTGACCGTAAACCCCATCTTGGGGCCCTTGGCCATGCACTCCCGGAAGCCCTTCTCGCAGGCAGCAATGTACTGGGTAGGAATGGACCCGCCTACCACCTGGTTTTCAAACTCAAAGTCCTTGTCCGCGACAGGCTCCATCCAGCCGGCCACACGGCCGTACTGTCCGGATCCGCCGGTTTGCTTCTTGTGCAGGTGGTCGAACTCGGCCCGCTGGGTGATGGTCTCACGGTAGGCCACGCTCGGCGCGCCGGCCGTAACCGCGGCGGCGTATTCCCGCTGCATGCGCTCGATGTATACTTCCAGGTGTAATTCGCCCATGCCGGAGATGATGGTCTCACCGGTTTCGGGGTTGACGTGGGTCTTGAAAGTCGGGTCCTCCTTGGTGAACCGGTTGAGGGCCTTGGACATGTTGATTTCGGCCTTGTGGTCCCTGGGGCTGATGGCCAGCGAGATGACCGGCTTGGGCACATACATGGAGGTCATGGTCAAGCTGAGACCCGGGGCGACAAAAGTGTCGCCCGAGGCGCAGTCGATGCCGAAGAGGGCGCCGATGTAGCCGGCCGGTATGGCGTCGATCTCCTCCATCTGGTCGGAGTGCATGCGCACCACCCGGCCTACCTTGATCTTGCGGCCGGTGCGTACGTTGACGATCGTGTCGCCCTTGCCCAAAGATCCCCGGTAGACGCGGATGTAAGTGAGCTGGCCGTAGGTGCGGTCCTCCAGCTTGAAGGCCAGGGCCACCAGAGGGGCGGCCGGATCGCTCGTGAGCAGGACCGGGGCTTCTTCGCGATCCATGTCGAGGGCGTAGTTCTCGACGTCCTTCGGACAGGGCAGCAGGCTGTTTACGGCATCCAGCAGCAGCTGAACCCCCCTGTTCTTGTACGCGGAGCCCATGACCACCGGGGTCAGCTGCCGGGAGAGGGTGCCCTTGCGCAGGGCGTCAAGGATCAAATCCGTTCCGATCTGCTTCTCTTCCAGTATCGCTTCCATGAGCTCATCGGAGAACATCGAGGCTGCGTCGAGCAGCTGCTCGCGCTTGGCCTGAGCCAGTTCCCGCACGCCCTCGGGGATTTCCTCGATGCGGATGCTCTCGCCTTTTTCGCCGTCGAAATAAACGGCCTTCATCGCAAGAAGATCCACGAGGCCGGCGAAGTCGGTTTCCAACCCGATCGGGATCTGCAAGGCCACGGCGTTATGTCCGAGTCTATCCCTGAGCTGATCGATCACCCGGAAGGGATTCGCGCCGGAGCGATCGCACTTGTTGATGAAGGCGATACACGGCACCTTGTAGCGCCGCATCTGCTGGTCGACCGTTATAGACTGGGACTGCACGCCGCCGACCGCGCACAGGACTAGGATGGCGCCGTCCAGCACCCGCAGCGAGCGCTCCACCTCAATGGTGAAGTCCACATGGCCGGGCGTATCGATGATATTGATCTCGTGTTCCTTCCATTCGCAGAAGGTGGCGGCCGATGCGATGGTGATGCCCCGTTCACGTTCGAGGTCCATGCTGTCCATGAAAGCACCCACACCGTCCTTGCCCTTGACGTCGTGCATGGCATGGATGCGCTGGGTGTAAAAAAGAATTCGCTCGGTAAGGGTCGTCTTGCCTGAGTCGATATGGGCGCTGATACCGATGTTTCTGACTTTGCTGATGTCCTTCTTCATTGTGCGATACCTGTTTGAGTTGCGAACCCGCTGCTCGATGTGCGGGAAAAAAAATCCCGCCTCGGTCATCCCGAAACGGGCATTCAGGACCTTCCCTGAGATGCAGATCAATTCCAGATAATTATATTAGACGAACTGATCAATGGCTGTCAATAAAATTCTTGCTATCGGGCCGGCGCACGCCGTGAGCGTTGCCGCTTGGTGAGAGGCCGCCGCCGCAGCAACACATAGCTGGCGCCCGAGCCGCCGTCGCACATGCGTGCGCTGGTGAAGGCGACGACCCACTTGCGCCATGGCCCTGAGCTGAGCCATTGCGACACCTTGGTTTTCAGTACCGGCGCCGCCGTCGATGAAAGCCCGCGGCCATGGATGATCAGCACCGCGCTTTTACCGGTCAGGATCGACTCCTTCATAAAGGCGTCGAACACCTCCCACGCTGCTTCCACGGTGAGTCCGTGCAGGTCGAGGTGGGCCTGGACCGCGAAATCGCCCCGGTGCAAGCGCTGGGTAATGTCCGGCGGCGCCCGGTAGCCAACCCCTTCCATGTATTCAGGCGTGTCGGACACCACGAAGCCTTTGCCGCAATCCACCAGTTGCTGCAGCGGCCCCATTTCAGCGTCCTCCGGGGCTGGCTGGACCGAGGATGCCGACGGCCTGGACGCTTCGCACCCTGGATTGCCCCAATCCATCCGCTGCACGCCGGCCATGGCTTCGGCGAAAAGCTTGTCTTCGCTCGGCGCCAGCGGGGGCGGCTTCGGCCCAGGGCGGGGAACAGGATCAGCGGCCTCTGTGCGGCTATCTTTCTGTTTGAGCAGGTCCTTGAGCCCTTCGAAGGGCCGGTTGAGACCTCCCGGTTCGGGTGGTTTCATGGCTCGTCCCATCCCGTTCAACCTTAACCACGCCTGAGGTTGCGGTCAATGAGGATTTCCCGTCTTGCCAAACGCCTATTTGCCAGACGGTTGCGCGAATGTGCGCTTCGAAGCACCCGGCTCCACCACGGATGTTCGTTGACGTCAACCGGCCCACTATTTGCTCGATCTTGGCCTGGATTTTTGCTATATAGATAATTTACTCCTGAAAGGTTTCAATTTATTCCATCCGGATGGGACAGAGGCCCTAAGTTAAGATGGACTGGCAGACCCTCTATGCTTCCAAAGTCGTCAGCGCCCAGCAGGCGGTTTCCAAAATCAAGCGCGGCAGCCGCGTGTTCATCGGAACAGGTTGCGGAGAACCTCAGCATCTGATCAAGGCCATGGTAACCGACCAGAACCTGCAGGATATCATGCTTTATCAGATGCTTTCTTATACCCTGTCGAATTTTATCGACAACGAGTCGTTTCTCAAGCGGTTCTCCCTCAAGTTGTTCTTTATCAGCCGATCCATGCGCAGGGCGGCCTTCGAGGGCAAGATCGATTACATTCCGGCCTACCTATCTCAGATTCCCGGTCTCTTTTCCAGCCAGCGCATCGGCCTGGACGCGGCTCTGGTCCAGGTCAGTCCGCCGGACAAGTTCGGATACTGCAGCCTTGGAGTTTCGGTGGATATCACCCGCGCGGGGTTGGACAACGCGCGCCTGGTAATCGCCCAGGTCAATCCACGCATGCCGCGGACCTGGGGAGACAGCTTCGTTCACGTGGAAGAGATCAACTATCTGGTCCCTTACGAGGAGCCCCTGGTCCAGTCCTTTCCGACGGTGCAGGACAACGAGGTCATGCGTCGCATCGGTCATTACATTTCTCAGCTCGTCGACGACGGTGCCACCCTGCAGGTCGGATTCGGCAACCTCCCCTACCATATCATGAAGTACCTCGACGGCAAAAGGGACCTCGGCTTACACACCCAGGTAATCACCGACGGGTTTCTTCCACTGTTCGAGAAGAAAATCATCACCAACAAGAAGAAGAGTCTGCTTCCGGATCGGACCGTGTCATCCTTCTGCATGGGGTCGCAGAAACTTTACAGCTTTGTGGACAACAACCCGGCCTTTTACTTTCGGTCCTCGGAGTTTGTGAACGATCCGGTGGTCATTGCGCGCAACGACAACCTGATCACGATCAGCTCCGCGCTCGAAGTTGACCTCACCGGCCAGGTGTGCACGGACTCGCTCGGTTACATGTTTTACAGCGGCATCGGCGACCAGGTAGACTTTCTGCGGGGCAGCGCGATGTCCAAAGGTGGATTTTCCATTATCGCCCTTCCCTCCACGGCGCAAGGGAGCCAGGTCTCGCGGATTGTGCCGGCCTTGAGTGAAGGTGCCGGGGTGGCCACTACACGGGGCGACGTCAATTTCGTCATCACGGAGTACGGCATTGCCGAGCTGGCGGGCAAAAGCATCTATCAGCGGGTGATGGAACTGGCCCAGATTGCGCATCCCAAGTTTCGGGAGGAACTGATCGAGGTCGCTCGAAAACGCCATTACATTTTCGCCGACCAGCTGCCGCCGTCTACCGACGACCTCATCTTCATCGAGAGCTACAAGAACTCGTGCGTGATCGAAAACGGAAAGACCGTTGAGTTCCGGCCGTTGCTGCCCTCGGACGAGTTCGCCTACCGCAATTTCTTCTATTCCTTGCAGGAGAAGACAATTTACTTCCGCTTTTTCTACAAAATGCGCAGCTTCACCCATGAAGTCGTGCAGAAGCAGTGGGCCAGCCTCGATTACCGGCACAACATTTCGATCATCGGTTTGATCCAGAAGGGCGGTCACAAGGAAATTATCGCTATCGGCTCCTACGCCAAGGAGGATGAAGACCGGGCCGAGGTGGCATTCGTGGTGCGGGAAGACTTCCAGGGGCAGGGAATTGGCTCCTATCTCCTCGAACTCCTGGAAACCATAGCCCGGCAAAACGGTTTCAAGGGCTTTGCCGCCACTGTATTGCGTGAAAACGTCTCGATGCTGAAGGTATTCAAAAAGCGCTACCCCGACTGCAAGCTGAAGTTCAACAGCGGCAGTGAAGTACTGGTCCAGATGGATTTCGCCAGCAGCAAGCCGGCGGCCGGCTCCGCCGGCTTGGCGACATGCCGGGCTTCTGGCCATATCCCGCCGCCCAGCGGCGTCGACACTTGACCCGGCAAAGGATCGATAACGAAGGATCGGAGAACCGCTTGCTTGAGTTGATCGTTCGAGCGCTACGTCCTGCCGCGGGCTTGCTGAATAGGTCTTGCGAAAAATCAAAATTTATAGTAATTTAGGAACTATACGGTTAACGCACCGCCGCGTGACGGACCGCGGGCGGTCGTCCCGCCGCTCGCCGGATGCTTGCCTCGCCGTCCGTGTGCTCTGCACCTGGTTGCAAGTTGAACGCTGAATCTCGGGCGCGCCGATGCCTGTTCGAACTGAGGCCCAAAGTTCGAGCCGTCTGCCAGGCGAGCGGCCGTTAAATAGCTCAAGTCTTCAGCGCGAAACGCCGAAAATATAGTTTTGAATAGGGTACTTAACTCTTTCAACGGAGGGGCGGGCACGTGTCATATACGCTGGATCAAAAGCAGCTCGACCGGATCGAGGAGATTCTCAAGACCGACCTGATCGACAACGGGGTGCGGTGCGTCTTCCTGATCGATATGGCCGGGAACATCATCACCAACCTCGACAACGGTGAAAAGCAGCACGACATCTATTCGCTGGCGGCGTTGGCTGCAGGCAATTTCGGAGCGGTCAGCGCCATGGCCAAGATCATCGGAGAGAATGAGTTCTCGCTTCTGTTTCACAAGGGCAAGAAAGAGAACATCCACTTCAACAAGATCTCGTCGGAATTTTTGCTGATCACGATATTCGGCAATGATATTTCACTGGGATTTCTCAGGCTGAAGGTCGGCGAGTCGGTCGAGCAACTTAAGGTCATCCTCGAACCCCTGGCGGCGGCTCACATGTAATCTCAAGGATCCGACGGCTTTGAATACCCGGTCCCCAGTGCTTGCGTTGGTGCAAAGCGAATGGCATTCGTCAACCTAAAAAGCAAGATCATCCAGGTGAAAATCGTTTACTACGGTCCCGGCCGGGGCGGCAAGACGACCAACCTGGAGTATATCTACCGGAAGTTCCACCAACGAATCCATTCGGAGATCGTAACTGTAAAAACTCACGGGGATCGGACTCTTTTTTTTGATTTCCTTCCGTTCGACATCGGCATCATCAACGGTTATCAGATCAAAATCCAACTGTACACGGTCCCGGGGCAGGTAAAATACAACGCCACCCGCCGGCTGGTGCTCCGGGGGGTCGATGGGGTCGTCTTCGTGGCTGACGCTATGGCCGTTCGACGGGAAAAAAATATTCAATCGCTGCAGAATCTACAGGAGAACCTGTCGGGCTACAAGAAAAGCCTGCACACGATCCCATGGGTTATTCAATACAATAAAATGGACCTGAGGGAGCAAGGTATTCCCATGCTGACCATTGAATTGCTTGAGCAGGATCTCAACCGGGAATTCAAGCGGCCTTTCTTCCCGGCCAGCGCGGTCAAGGGCACGAACGTGGTGGCGACGCTCAAGAAGATTATTTCAATGACCGTCACCTCCATTCGCAAGGAACTGCTATAGGAGGACACTGCCGTGGCCAACCCACCTAAATTGGACAAGCTCAGCTCCGAACTCGAGAATCGACTTGACGAACTGTTTCGGGAGAATGGACCGGCCCCCACGGCCACCACAGCCGAAAAAGCCCAACAGAGAGTCGAAAGACCAGGCCCTGCGGCCCCCGTGACCCGAAAAGCCAAAGAGAGCCCCTTGGCCGAGCTGAAGAAAATCGTCCTTTCCATAGACTGGGAAATTACGCCGGAGGCCTTGGACAGCTTTCTGGACCAGGTGCGCCTGCTGAACGAAGCCTACCAGCGCGACAAGGTGATCAGCGTGTTCCTGCAAATTCTCGGTTCGCTGGGGCACTACATCAAGTCGAGCCGGAGCCAGGTGCACCCTTCCACGTTCAACGTGCTGAATTCCGTTTTTACTCGCTTAGACGAGGTCGTGAGCACTCCGAAAATGCCTGAAGCCGCTCGGCGAAAACTGCTACAAGCCGAAATGAACGCTTACCAGGACTTGCGTGCCAAGATCATGCGACGGCAGGCAGCAGCGCCCGCGGTTAAACCGGCCCGGCCAGAGAGTGCGGCAGAAGAAGCTGAGGCTCCGGCCTCCCGAGTGGTGACGCCGGAAATGTTGGCTCTGGCGGTCGCGGAGCTGAAGGAACTGATTCGAACGGAAATTGACTCCCTCAGACGGCTGCTCAGGAGCGGCGCACGCAGAGAATGAGACTCTGCGCCGCGAGGGTTTTACCGCAAGGTTGAAAGACCGATGGATAGCCATCCGATCATCATTTGCGAGGAGTGTGGTAAGAAATACCGCGTAGACACCGGCAAGATCCTGGGCCAGGTTGCTGGTTTCACTTGTCGCTCCTGCGGACACCGGATTCTGGTGACCAGACCTCAGCCGGTCGCGAGCGAGCCCTTGAACGATGCGCCTGGGCAACGTCCGGGATTGGATGCGACCCTGGCCTCTGACCGTTCCAGCCGGGCAGAGCCCGTCGGCCGGCGGGCCCGTCCACCCGGAATGAGTCTGCAGGCCAAGGCCCTGCTGGTATGGTTCATTCTGCCGGCGGTAATCGCGGTGACGGCCGGTTTCTTGTTTCTGGAACAGGCCGAAGAAATGGTATCCATCGTTAATCGGGAAACGTTCTTTATGCTTCTGCTGCTGTGGAGCGGTGTCGTCCTGTCGGGGCAGGCCATCGGCCTCTGGTTCGGGCTGAAGCTGACCGGCAGGATCCGTCGGCTGGCTGAAGCCGCGGAACGGGTCGAATCGGCCTCTCAGGCATCCGGTGATGAACTGCGCCGGCTGGAACGGGTCTTGGTGCGGATCGAGAATATCATGAGCCCGCCGGGCGCCGAACGTCAAAGACCGCCGGCCTAGCGGGCGGATAGACCTTTCGGCCACGAACTGAAAACCATGAGCAGGCCGGTGTTTCAGAACTAAGTTTGGCGCCGATTCGGAGTCTGGGGTTGATGGAAGGCTGGCGGATAAATTGCCTGCGAATGTAAATGTGGCTATTGCAATGCGAAGTGTCGAATTTATAGACGGATTTCCAGCGGCGCTGTACCGCTCGACGCTGGAAGGCACCATCTTATACTGCAATCGGTCCTTTGCGAATCTTTTCGGGTACTCATCCAACCGGGAGTTGATCGGCTCTCCGGAAATCGCCTTGTACCGGAACAAGAGGGAACGGGGATGCCTGGTGGCTCAATTATTGCAAGAAAAGCTATTGGTCGATATCCCCATCGGGTTCCGCAAGAAGGATGGATCCTTCTTTTCATGCGCGGTAACCGTTCAAGGCGTTGTGGATGACGATGGGATGGTGGTGCATCTCGACGGGCTGCTGCGCGACATGGCGGATCAGGTTCGACCCTCCGCGCCGACTCAAGCCGCGCCCGGCGAAAAGCTGCAGGGAGTGCTGGAGTTGGCCGGGGGCGTGGTTCATCACCTCAACCAGCCCTTGACCATCATAAACAATCTGCTGAATGAGCTGATAGTGGACCTGCCGATGGATCCGCCCGGCTTTGAAAAGCTGGTGCAGATTCAGCAGCAGGTGGGCCGGGTGATAGCCATCACTCGCATGATCGCCGGCATCAACTCGTACGAGTGCATGGAATACGTGGCGGGGGTGAAAATTGTGGACATCGAAAAAGCCTCGCGTCCATGTCTCGAGAGGACGGCCCATGATTAGAACCGTGCTGCTGGTGGATGACGACCGCGAAATGCTGCTCTCCCTCAGGGAAGGCTTTAGACGCTACGCCGACTCGATGTCCGTACTGCTCGCCGGAGACGGACTCGAGGCCTTGGAGGCTCTGAAGCGCCAGGATATTTCTCTGGTGGTGACGGATCTGAAGATGCCGCGCATGGACGGGTTTGAGCTGCTGGCAACCATCATGGGAAACTACCCGGACATCCCGGTGATCATCATAACGGGTTTCAGCACGCCCGACATGGAACAGCTGGCGCGTCAAGGCGGCGCCGTTGGTTTTATTGCCAAACCCTTTTTGATAGAGAACCTGGCCCGGCAGATCCTGAGCATGCTGCGCCGGGAGACCGAGGGGGGTACGCTGCACAATGTCTCTTCGGGCATGTTTTTGCAGCTGATCGAGATGGAGCAGAAAACGTGCACCATCCGACTGGAAGACAAGACCGGGGGGAAGAGAGGGGCTCTCTTTTTTGTCGGTGGGGAGTTGTTCGATGCCCGCGTGGGAAACCTCCAGGGTGAGGTCGCCGCCTACGACATTTTCAGCTGGGAGCACGTCAGCCTCTCCATCCAAAACGACTGCTCCGTGCATGAAAACC
>JBLMXM010000121.1:0-21474 GCA_050257775.1 Hyphomicrobiales bacterium | reverse complement strand
TCGGTCTCGAAGCTGGCTTGGCCGGTGGCCAAACCTTCGAGATAGATCGCACGCACGCGGTCCCAGTCGTTATCCTGCATCGTGTCGATGATGATGTCCACTAACCCCTCCGAGAGGCCTGCAATCCCGCCATGACTTTGCGCCTGATCTGCTCGCCGATGGCAACCGGGTCGGCCGCCCGTTCGATGCACACGGAGACGTGGCCCCATTCAGTCGGCAGCACGAACTGGAAAAAGCGGCCGTAGCGTACGATCAGGTAATCCAGGCCGCCGCAGTCGATGTTGCCCCGCTGGGAGGCCAGCGTGATCAGCGCAGGGTTGACCAGCAACTCTTCGTACCGATCCGATTCCGGGCTGCTAGCCCCCTCTACGGCACTTCTGGTTTTCATTTGCGGCCGGCCGTCCCGGTAGACGGATACGTAGCGGATGTCCTCGTAAATGGATAATATCTTCTTAATCATTTGGGATCTCAGAAGAAATTTATCGGCCGCAGACCCACACAGACTGTTTCTTTTCGCCGGTCGACCTGACCGGCGAAGAACGGTCAGCCTGCGGCGCTGGTTTCATATTGACACCCCATCAGCTGGTTCACCACAGTCAGGCGAATAGTGCCTGCTGTGCTCGAACACCCCATATGTAACTGAGAGCAGGGCTTTCGCTCCGGATCTCTGAAGAATACCACTTAATTCGGATCGGGGGTGACATCCGGCTCCACCTGGTAGGCATCGGCGATCCGGTTGGTCCCGTTGAAGACATCCACCACGGCGATGATCTCGCCAATGGCCTCGTTGTCCAATCCCAGCCGCTTCACGGCGGCGCTGTGGGAGTGGATTCAGTACCTGCAGTTATTCGTGACGGACACCGCCAAGGCGATGATTTCCTTGGTCAAAAGATCAAGTTTCCCGGGCTTCATGACCGCCTTGAGCTTCTGCCAGGTCGCCTCCAGGTGGTCCGGGTTGATCGACAGCGCCTTCCAGAAATTGGGCACGAAATCGATCTTCTTGGTGGCCATGATGTCCGCATAGACCGCTTTCACCTTACCCTTGGCTTTTTTTTCGGAGACGGTTCGATAAAGACCCATTGCGAAAACTCCTTTCGTCTGCTTGATCAAAGACGGAAACAATATGACTTGATCCGAGGCAAGTCTATGGAATGGGTTTAGCAGAGTGGGCAGGGCATGATCAATAAGAACGTCGCTGGCGTCCATTTCGAGCTATCAAGTAACCCGACTATGCGAAGTATGAAAAAGCAAGCGTGAGCGCTAGTTCTCACTTAAAGGAAGAAACGGATGAAAGCAGGGATGTCCTATTTAGCCATCTTGTTCTCTCAACCAGATACCATACGAGTTCAAATAGTGATATATTTAGACCGGATTTAGTTTAAAGGATTCACTTTACGTAAAGCAGTGAGGGATGGGAAATGAATCGAAAAATCTTTTTAATCATCACTCTTGGTGTGGCTCTTTTCTGTGTTAACGCGTTTGCTCAAGGCCTGGACAATGGAAAAGGAGCGGTTGTCGCTGCAGAGAAATGGCTGGCTCTGGTTGATGCCGGAAAAAATGCGGATAGCTGGAAGGCAGCCGCAAGGTATTTCAAAAACGCTGTTAAACAAGATCAGTGGGAGGAGTCCCTGCAAGCGGTTCGACAGCCTCTTGGGGGGCTTATTTCAAGGAGTCTGTCGAGCAAGGTCTACACTCAAACATTGCCAGGCGCCCCTGATGGGGAATACGTGATCATACAGTTCGAAGCCTCCTTTCAAAATAAGAAATCAGCTCTTGAGACCGTCACTTGCATGAAGGAAAAAGACGGTCAGTATAGAGTTGCCGGATATCATATCAAGTAGATCGCCCAACCCTCTTCTTGCGCTTGTTGAAAGGGTCACCGCCATGAAACGTTTGCTAGTAATCTCCGCGGCAGTATTAATTCTGGTCAGTCCCGCTGCGGCTCAAGAGTTGAAGAAGCTTAGCATGGATGATGCAACGTCAATTGGGCTTCAGATTGAAAACGACCCTGCAATCAAGGCAGAGGGAAAAAGCTCGGTTAGGATTACAACCTTGTGGCCGACAACGGTCTGTTTAGGGGAAATATCCGGACTGAACATCGACAATGCGAAACTAATCTACAAGGCCAAGCTCAAGACCGATCTTCAGGGTACAGCCTATTTGGAAATGTGGGTTGGTGTGGGTGGCGGTCATTATTTTTCGAGAGGTTTGAACGAACAGGTCCAAAGCAAAACGGAATGGAAGGCGGTTCAGACCCCATTTATGCTTAAAAAGGGCCAAAAACCGGACAAGGTTACTCTAAATCTGGTTATAAACGGCATCGGGACCGTCTGGGTGGACGATATCGTGCTTTCAAAAGAACCGTTGTAGATTAGATGTCAGGATACGCTGCGAATGAGCACGGTTCAAAAAGACGCCCCTGAAATGCAACAATAAGATTTCGGAGGGACCCAAATTCAAGTATCTAACCACGAGGGGTGCAACCGGATTGTTGGATTCAGAAGAAGAAATTATCCTGCGCCGCAATCTACTGCAAATTCCGCACTGTAGATAAAGTTAATCGCCAAATTCTATTTTAGAAGGATAACGGATGACTAACCCAAGATCATCAAAACTGTGGAGTGTTAATGTAATATCCTTTATCCTTCTTACTATCTTGGCATTCACTGGTTTGCTAAATTGGCTTGTATTGCCAAGAGGATATGAAGTCCGTGGTGGCTTTTTGGCTTCTTCAAGGCACTTTTTTATTACTCTTCACGAATGGGCCGGGGTGGGATTTCTGGTTGCTATTGCAATACATATTATCTTACATTGGTCATATGTGAAATCGAATTTGAGAAAATATGGCATCAAGAAATGACAAACATGTTTAAAGCAAATAAGGAGAGCGATGGGACCATCCTTTAAGTTATCGTTGCTTAATTCACAATTCAGGGTATGACATCTCTTAATTACCTTGCTTTTTTGGTTGCTCTGGATAGAACTGCAGACCCCGTTTCATTCAACTTTTCTTTCCTGAATTTTGGATTTAAGACCACGCTATAGATTGTTCCTAATTTTCAATTTCATCTTAGGGAGGAAAAAACGAGATAAAGCATTAAGATTAATCCGCCGAACAGGAACAAAGCCTTCAGAAATCCAGATGCCCCTGATACCGGCACGATTGCATTCTGAGCCCGAAGCGCTTTAGAAAAACCTGGAACTTCGGTGGATGTTCCTTCTGGTGGGGTTAAACCCGCAGCTTGTAAGGCTCGCTGGTATGCCTCTCGAACATCTTGTGGCATTTCATCCGCGTTGGCACATTCTTGATGATTAAACACGATTTTGGTTTTTTGCAGCGCCTGGATAGGTTTTTTTATTGGAGTTGGCAGAAATTTGGCTCTTCAATGCGTTACGGATGGCTTCCGGCAATTCATCGATGGGGCCATATTCTTTACCATTAACGATAAACGTTCTTTCCACAGTCAGGCTCACGGCCATGGAGTTCCTCCAGAGGTATAGATAAAGCCCTTTATTTGATCGGCCCTAAGCGGAAGCCTTTTAGGAAAAACTGAGAGAAAGGGGACATTCTCACGATTTAAACTTGATGAAGAGCTTCGGTCATACCACATGATGGGAGCATGCCGCGGAAATCACGAATTGATGCGCCGAGGACGCTGCATCACAGTATTGTCCGGGGAATCGACCGGCGGCTGATATTGCGGAACGAGGAAGACCGGAATCGCTTTCTATAGCGCTTGGGAGGGCTCTTAACCTAAACCGGCACGGCCTACCAAAGATGGAATAGAGGGCAGTCCTGTTTTTATGCGTTTCCCAAAATAAAAGGCTCAGGATGCCCGCTTTTTACTTTTTGCCTGCACCACCAATGCTTATCCCTTATTTCGCAGTCACTTTGCGAAATCGATGAAGAGGCGTTCAGAGCCATGAGACCGCAGATCGTAATCAGAAGCGAGACGGATGCCGATGTCGCAGCGATTACCGAGGTGACAGTCGCTGCGTTCAAGACCCTGGAAATCAGCAACCACACGGAGCAGTTCGTTATTGCGGCGTTACGCGCCGCCAATGCCCTTACCGTATCGCTCGTTGCGGAATCGAACGGCCGCGTGGTAGGGCATATAGCCTTCTCCCCGGTGAGCATATCGGACGGCACCCGGGACTGGTACGGACTCGGACCTGTCTCGGTGTTGCCCGCGTACCAGCGGCAGGGCATTGGCACGGCCCTAATACTGGAAGGGCTGACACGTTTGAAGGGCTTGAATGCTCAAGGATGCTGCCTGGTGGGACATCCGGATTACTACAGGAAGTTCGGGTTTAAGCCCATGACCGGGCTTATATATGAAGGCGTACCACAGGATGTCTTCCTCGCTTTGTCTTTCGATGGACACACGCCCCAAGGCATCGTCGCATTTCACGAGGGATTCAAAGCGAAAGGCCCACCCGAGGGTGCCGGCAAGGCCTTACAGCGCGGCTGACCCTCGGGGATATGAATTTGTTATGCCGGACTAATCTGAGGAAAAATGGGCTCAGATATCAGAGCCGGGGAAGTATCAATTGGCGAATCACTAAATTAATCGCTACGATTCAACCCGGCCCTATCGATAGCGGCTACGGCGTCGGGGGCGGCGGCGGTGCTCCTCCGGGTGGAGGAGGATTTCCTACAGGCGGAGGTGGTGTTCCCCTAAGCGGGGGAGCTGCAGGCGCAGGTCCTTGAAGATAGTTGGGCGGCGGCGGCGGCGGAGGTGGATTCCTCCAACGAGCCCAGCGAGCATTGGATGCCGGCTGCACGTTCGCTGGAATCTGGTTTCCCTTGAGATACATGCACTGTTGATAAGAATTGTCGTAGCGGCGCTGGACTTCCGAACCTGCAGGGAAAGCCTGGGTCGCACCTAAGAATGCACCCCCCAGAAGGCCGGCCCCTGCTCCGATGGCAGCCCCTGGACCCACATTCCCGGAGGCTGCTCCGATCAGAGCCCCTGAAGCTGCTCCCAGTGCACCGCCCGCAATTGCTCCTCCAACCACGTTTTCATTGACCGTCTGGTTGGCATTCCAACCGGTTCGCGTCTGAGCCCACTGGCGACAGACGGAGTCGTCGTCCTGAAAAGTTTCGAAGGACTTGCCGTTGCCGGGCATCACCAGAACACTCGGGCCGGGCGGCATCGTTGCGCAACCGGAGAGCATCATCACGACTGAGAGCATCCCTGCAGCTCTTCTCAGTTTCATTTCTCCAAGCCTTCCGTCATCTGCCGGGTGGAACGGTTTCGGGCACCACCTTCATCCATCCGCCCGGGCAAGAGTTAACGTAGGGGTAGTAGCCCTGGGGATTCTGACAGTAGTACCAATAGTCGGATTCCTGCTGGTCTTGCTGAACATACCCCTGGGGTTGCTGCGCGATAACAGCAGGTGGTGCTGAATAGTTGGGATAGTACGGGTAATATGGATAATACGGGTAGGCCGGAGGACCCCACCACCCTGGTCCCCATCCACCCCATCCTGGTCCGATCGCAATACCAAAGCTATACGAATTTCCATTCCCATTGTGCCCGCTGTACCCATGATAATTTCCATACCCGTGATAGCTGCCGTATCCACGGTAGCCGCCATACCCCTGATACGCGCCCGTCCCGTGATAACCGCCTGAGCCATGGTAGCCGCCCGAGCCATGGTAGCCGCCTGAGCCGTGATAAGCTCCCGGGCCGGCCGCGTATACGGGCCAAACACATGCCACTAGCAGCGCTAATATGCCAAATATATTGTAAATAAATTTTTTCATGGCAATCGCCCCCTTTTCGCAAAATTCTCGTTTTTCAACGGGGTAGCGAGAGATTTCCAGGGCTCTTACTGCTTTAAGACGTATGCGCAGGAAAACCGTTTACACTTAAGGATACTTTTTTTGTGCCAAAGCGATAGGGTGGGTAAGCGGCTAAGACTTGATAAATTGATCAGGGGTTTGAAGCAGAGTGAGGATTCTGGGCCTATGGAGACTGTTGAGGGTAAAGGCATAATTTACGCCAGATTACGACGGTGACTTGTTTTTAGTCGCAAGTTGTAAGGATCTTGTTACCGGTCTGCTGGGACCGGCACTTAACGTTTAAGTTGATATCCGTTCTCCCGGGTTGCGCCTGTTGCATTACTCGATACATATGCAAGGATGATTCCTGCCCCTGGTCCATCCTGATTGTTTCAAACTCAATAGCGGTGGCCAGGTCTAAGTCACTGCCAGGATAGTTGAACGGACGTTGGAAGGTTATTTCAAAATCTTCTCCTGAACCGCCGCAGAATACCAGCGGATCATCAGAGACAGCTTGCGCGCCGCTAATCCAAGTTGCTCTTACCGCCTTTATACTGAAACAATTTTCTGAAACAGTAACCTCATCCCTGAGATATTGATTACGGACCGGGGTAATGCCCAAGGTGCCGCTGCCATCGTTATAAGTGATCATGGCACCAGGCGGAGCTGAATGATATGCTACCGAAACGGGTGTTGCACATGCCAAGGCTATAGGTCCAAAACATAGGACTACCGCCAGTCTCAGGGTTCTCATGCCATCCTCCCTTCCGCGAAGGTTGTTGGATCTCCATTTCATTTAACAGAAAGTAGGGTAGAAAGTTGCCTTTGCAAGTCATGTGGCCATCTTTTTCATCAAAATCCTACCTGCTTCGCTTGTGAACCTTTTCATAGAGAGTCATAGAGAGATGGATAGAGAGTAAATAAAAATAGTGGTAGGGCCTTGAATGGTGAATTATTCAGACCTACCGGTTATGTCTCCATGCGTTGCCTTCGAAGATCGATGGAGCGCCTGACAACCATGCTTTGCAGAGTCTTTCACACGGCGGGGATTTCCTGGTATGGATTTACCGATGACCCCTTCGATCCAGGAGCCGCCCATGAAGAAACTATATGTGGGGCTGATGCTGCTGTCGCTCCTCATCGCTGGACTGGGCTATTCGGAACCGCCGCCGGCCGCTTAAACGGACTCGGTTCAGCGACAGCTGAGCAACAGATTCAACGAGAACGATATCATCAGTTTCGTATACCAGGTCTATGCCATGTATGACCGGCATGTGCCGGTCGAGCGTTTCCTGCCCCTCTTGGCACCCAGGAACCTGGAAATGCGATTTCCGGAAACGACCCTGCACTCCCAAGCTGATTTCAAGCGCTGGTACGCCGGCATCGGCAAGACGATCGCCAGCAACACCCACAGCCTGGAAAGCGTGAAGGCAACTGTGCTGGGCGGCGGCCGCTACCAGGCCGATATCGTAGGGGTGTGGCAGGCCGAGACTCGGAAGGGTGAATACGTCACTTTTAATTTCCGCCAGCATTGGAGTCTGGTCGATGGCCCCGGCAGGCAGCCGCTGATTCAGACCTATCTCGTTGAACCGGCAAATTAGAAAAGGCCGCTGGTGCTTTGCGCTATCTAATTACTTCATAGTTTCCTCTCCGCCGACGTTCGAAACGCCAAAGCGGCCTTCAGGTAGGCGACAATGAGCGGGTGGGGGTTCTCGCGCGTTGATGAGGTCTGCGGCAGAAAAAGCGTAGCGACATAGAAGGGGTGACCGGTGATCTCAACCGCCCGGAGTTCTCCATCAGGACCGACGCCGGTGACCTTGAGTTGGCCTCCTTCGATCTTGCCTCGAAACCTCGGATTGAACCCGTAGTTGCAGGCGAACTGCTCGGTTGCTTCACCCCGCCCATAGGCGGAGTGGATAAGCGAGCCGGGCCGAAACCTTACCGTCTGAGTCTTGCCCACCAGCGAGCCGGGCAGTTTGCTGATCAGAAGCGTCGGGGCGCTCGGTGCCGATTCTTCATGCTCCGCGCCCTCGATACCCGCTACATTGCGCGCATACTCTACCAGAGCATGCTGAAAGCCCCCTCAGGTACCCACGAACGGCCATCCCTTTTCGCGGGCAAACTGGATTGCCTGAAGAGCCCCATCCATGCTCTTGTAAGGGCTGCCCGGGCTGCACCACAGTGCATCAAAGGATTTCAGCCTGGTTTCTACAGGCCCTCGCTCCATCGATGGAGTCGGAATCCAGGAGGGCGTCAGCGAAATTGAGAGCGCAGCGGCGGCGTGGCCCAAAGCGGCATCGGTGGCGACATGGTAGCGTGACTCCGGGTTGTAATCCCCGATAATCCCGACTCTGAGAGT
Organism: Hyphomicrobiales bacterium; assembly: GCA_050257775.1. GTDB lineage: Bacteria > Desulfobacterota > Desulfobacteria > Desulfobacterales > SpSt-501 > SpSt-501. Next base: position 13,327 of record JBLMXM010000121.1, on the reverse strand, counting down.
TTGCAGCATGGGTGGTACCTCCTTTGGATTGAATTCCTGTGATGATGAAGGCCGGTTGAGTCAGACTAAGCCGCCCATGCGAAATTTTCAAACATTAACATCCAATCGGTGATTTTATAGTCTTTTTAGATGATTTTCTTGCCTTGCCGATGAGCCTTCACTTCATTAAAGCGGGAATCGGAGGAATCCTGTAGATCCGACGGTACACCAGATCGAGGCGGCGATCCGAGAGCCTGGCGCGGTGCCTGGACTTTGAAACGAGGATCACGCTCAAATTGAGAAACTGCCCTGCTACCACAGCTCGGAGATGACCAGCCACAACGTGAAAAGGACTATCGTCGCCGAGACTCTCTTGACTATGAACCCCATAAGCCACTCCCCGATTTTCATATCGGCAATTTAAACAGCAACTTTAATCGGTCAAGTGGAGGGCGCGGTTTTCGAAGATGAGTGCGGAATGTGGTCAGGGGCGCTGGGGGGCCATTCTGCAATGTTGACAGAAATCTCAGCATCCGGTAGCCGCGAGGCCTGCCATAAAACGCTCGCATCGATGGCGCTGGCCCCTTGTAACATAACATCCTCTTTGAGCCTTGAGCGTATACCGCCTTGCCCACCGGCGTGATTAGAAGCTCTGTGATACCGCTTCGTGTTGCCGCCCTTTCTAACAGGCTGTCGAAAAACAAGCATCAGGCCGTCAGCCCAGGCGCGCGGCGATTTGGAAAGCGCAGCATATTCTATAATATGTGAGCATTTACCAGAGACGCGCAACGCCGGATCACGGCCTCAGGCGCAGTTTTTCAACAGCCTGCTAAGCCGCTACACGGGCATTTCCTCCACCATAAGCTCGTCATGAATCTTGATGCAGCCTATCACGCTTTGAGCAGCTGGGCACCGCAACAGGTATGTTGAAAAAGCCTCTTTCGCCTCTTCGGTTTTTCCCGGAGCCACTTTCAAGTGGCATTTGACCCGTATGTTCGTAATTTTCAGGACGCCGTTCACGTTTTCGATGTCCCCCTCCACATCGGCCCAATATCGATCTTCGGGAGTCGGGATCTTCTTTCCGGCCAGCACCGCGGCCAGTGTGCCCATCATTCAGCCCGCAGTGGCAGCCACAATATGGTCCAGCGTGGCCGCGTGTTCCTTTTCCGGCTCTACCTTGTAAAAGTTCTTGATCCCCCCATGGACTCCGTAATAGATGGGCTCGTTAAACCCCTCGATCATGGCTCTGCGGGTGGGACCTTTTTCCCGCACGATTCTAATCCGAGATGTGTGGACCAGTTCTCCCATGATTTCCTCCTTAATTTTTTTCACCGTAACTCGGTGTCTAAATGCGGAAGTCTCATGCATATCCAGCGACCCCTTCCATTCCATGGCTGCTTCTTCCGCTGAAATGCGGCGGCCTTTTCCTTTGGGATCTCCAGGCTAAAAATCCCGCCGGAGGGGAATCGGTATCGGCCGAGAATGCATATGCTTCGCAATTATGGTGCTGAATTTAATTCTTTTTTTCGATTCTGACAAGGCCATTGCCGTATCGGCAGCCCGGGCGATGCCACCGCTCGCCTCCAGCCTTGACCACTGCGCGCCGGCGGTTTCCCTGAGAATAAGCCCGCGCTGTGTTGGCACTCAATCCCCAAGATCTTATTATAGAAGCTATCAAGACCACTATGCAGAAACCGGTAAACTGCGTGACAGGAAGTCTGCGACCACGACATGGAACAGTACCTTAGACTGCTCAAGGAAGTCCGGGACCATGGCCACCGCCAGGCCAACCGGACCGGCATCGATGCTCTGGTTCTGCCCTACGGGTCCATGATGCGCTTTGACCTAGCGGACGGCTTTCCGGCCATGACCACCAAGAGGCTGGTGTTCAACAGCGTCAAAGGCGAGCTGATCGGTTTTTTGCGCGGCTGCACGAATGCCGCTGAGTTCCGGGCGCTCGGTTCAAAGGTCTGGGATCAAAACGCGAATGAGAACGCGGCCTGGCTGGCCAATCCCAACCGCAAGGGAACGGACGATACCGGCCGCATTTACGGCGCCCAGTGGCGCAGCTGGAAAGCCGGCGACGGGTCCACCCGCGACCAGTTGAGAACCGTCCTCGATCTGATCCACAACGATCCGACCAGCCGCCGCATGATCATAAGCGCCTGGCGGCCGGACGAGTTTGACCGGATGTGCCTGCCGCCCTGTCATGTCCTGTATCAGTTCAGCGTCTCGATCGAGACCCGCGAAATCAACCTGTGCCTGTACCAGCGCAGCGCCGACATGTTCTTGGGGGTTCCGTTCAACATCGCCAGCGCCAGCACGCTTCTGCACATCGTCAGCCGGATCACCGGCTACACCCCGCGCTACTTCACGCACTTCCTGGCCGATGCCCACATCTATGTGAACCACCTCAGCCAGGTCGACGAACAGCTGACCCGCACTCCCCGAAGGCTGCCCCGGCTGGTGCTCGATGTCCCAACCTACGAGCGGGCGGGGTTCTCCCCGCAGCTGGTGGACACGATCGAGCCCGGGCAAATCCACCTTGAAGGGTACGACCCGCACCCGGTCATCAGAGCGGAGATGGCGGTTTGACGAATTTGACTGAAGCGGGTTTAAGGGGGATGATAGGCATGGTCGGGCAAGACGCCGATCCCATCACGGAGACGATTTCCGAACATGACCATGAAGCGGCGTTCGCGGTACCACATCGATGTGAAAGCCGCCCCGGCACCCCCGAGCGGCTATCCCGCCAAATTCAAGCTTCTAAAAGACGATGACTATGTGAAATACGGGCATGCTCCTTTTGCCGACCCCGTCCGCCAATCTCATGCCTATTGGACACCCGAAATCATCACCCAAACCTGGTACATGGCGGAAACCGGCGCGATCCCGATTTCCGGGGCTGGATATGGTGGAAAATTCGCGGGCGAGGGTTTTGACGGCCTGTGGTTCGACATGAGTGAAATTGTCCGCCCCACCCGCGACGGAATCCACGGCCGGGAGTTCATATCTACCGAGGTCGAGCTCGGTGGAAAGATTGCGGCGCTGAGATTCGATGAGGCCGGACGATTAAGCTCACCGAATGCCGGGTCGATTCAACTGCCCATCCCGGTAATTTTCAATTCGCTTCCGGCAAGTTGGGTGGACCGAATTTTCCTGGAAATTCTAAGCCGGGCAGCCTCCCAGCTGGGTACCTTATGCATCGCCGACCAAGACCAGATCAAAACCTTTCTGCCGGAAGAGGCGCGCCGGCCGGCCGTGCGCATCACGCCGCATGACGCTCCGTTCCAGGCAGATGATCGCGGGCTGCGCTATGTGGAAATCGAAGCCGCCGGGCTCGAAGAGGGGCTGGGCCTGTGGTCGGCGGTATCACAGTTGCGGTGTGATCTGGTCATCGGCCTCCACCTGCCGCTGAGTCCTGAGGCCGGCGAGTCCGCCGCACGTTGCATACGGGCGGGTGTGCCCGTCCTCCACTTTTTCGCTGATTCAAATGGAAGGGACACCTCGGGACGTCACCTGGCGGATGCCTTGCAGGAATTGCATCTGTCCCTGGTAAAGCGGGCCGTGCGCGATGAAGTAACCCTGGTCGTGAGCGGAGGGATCGCCGCCGCCGACCATGTCGCCAAGGCCATTGCGTGCGGAGCCGATCTGGTGGCGGTCGACACCGTGCTGCAGGCCGCCCTGGGCTGTGCGCTGTGGGCGGACCAGGGCGGGTGCTCGGTGCACGATCAGAAGATTGAGCCGGCCTGGGGCGCTCAGAGAATAGTCAACCTGATGAATGCCTGGCGGGATCAGGTGCTGGAGGTGCTCGGCGCCATGGGGATGCGTGAAATCCGCAGGCTGCGCGGCGAGATGGGACGCATCATCCGGGACCGCGATGAGCAGGAGCCATTTCGAAATAACCTGGGCCGGCGTGTTCCGATGTCCAGCTATCGCCGGCTTCCGCCGGCCAAAGGGGCGGGAGGCGACTTTCGCTGGCCGGTGGAGCTGCTGCAATCCTCCATGGCCCAGGCCCGCGACGGACGCCCTCCGTCGGGTCAGATGGAATATCGGGTTGGGTCATCGGACGGCGGTTTCGACCGGGTCGCATTCGCGTTCGAACTGGGGCGGGATCCCGGCGATGTGCCCTCGGCGGACCCGGATGCGTTCGATCTTTCCCTGAACTTGAACCGCAGGGATGCCGATCGCCCGGCATTGAAACTGGCCGTGCCGTGGTACGGGGCCGGCATGTCCTTCGGCAGTGTCAGTTTGCAGGTGATGCTGGCCCGGGCGCGGGCGGCAAGGGAAATCGGCTCATTGGTATCCACGGGAGAGGGCGGTTATCCGGAAGAGCTTGCCGCGTATTCCGATCATATCATAACCCAGGTGGCCACCGGGCTCTTCGGGGTCCGGGAAGAGACGCTTCAGCGTGCGCCGGTGATCGAGCTTAAATACGCCCAGGGGGCCAAGCCCGGGCTGGGCGGCCATCTGCTGGCCGACAAGAACACGAGGGACGTCGCGCGGCTGCGCGAAGCCAACCAAGGCATATCCCTGTTTTCGCCCTTTCCGTTCCACAGCGTCTATTCGGTGGAAGACCACAAAAAGCATGTGGATTGGCTGAAAACCATAAACCCCACCGCCCTGATCGCTGTGAAGGTTTCGACCCCGACCGATGTCGATATGGTGGTGACCGGATCCTACTATGCCGGCGCGCACATCGTGAATCTGGACGGCGCCTGCGGCGGAACCGGGGCAGCTCCCGAAATCGCCAAGAAAAGCATTGCCATGCCCATCGAATATGCCATTCCCAAGGCCCATGAGTTTCTGGTGAATGAAGGCATCCGCGAGGAAATCACCTTGATGGCATCCGGTGGCCTGCGGACGATGTGGGACGTCGCCAAGGCCATCGCTTTAGGGGCCGACGGCGCGGTCATAGGGACCGCCGAGCTGGTGGCGCTGGGCTGCATCCGGCTCGGACGCTGCGAAAGAGGACTGGGGTGTCCCTTCGGGATCACCACGACGGATCCGGAGCACGCCAAGAAGATCGACCCGGAAGACGGTAGGAAAAAAATAGTCAATCTCTATACCGCCTGGAAGAGCCAGCTTGCCGGCATTCTCCAGCTCACCGGCTTAAAAGCCGTGCGGGAGTTGCGGGGGCGCACCGATTTGCTGGTTTACTTGGACTAATTCCATTGGCCTTCAGGAGTCTCATGAGCGAATCCGCCGGCTCAAAATTGATTCGATCCAGAAGCCGGCTGCTGGTCAACCTGCCAGTATCTCGGCCGGTCCGCAAGGAAACAGAAGGCGGCTGCGGTGTCATCGGCATGGCCGCCAACATTCCGGTTGCCGGAAGACATGTTCTGGCGGCTTCCTGCCAGATGCACAACCGGGGCAACGGCAAAGGCGGCGGTGTCGCCGTGGCCGGCCTGGATGCCGCTCAGGTCGGTGTGGATCGAGCGACGTTGAAAACCCATTATCTCCTCCAAATCGCCCTGCTGGAGCCTTTGGTCGGAAGGGAGATTGAGCGGGATTTCATCCTGCCTTTTTTCGAGGTGGCCCAGGGCTATTTCCTAGAGCATTTGCGGGACCACCGCGAGGTGGGCGGCCTGGAAGTCCGCCCGCCGGATATCCGGCGCTATTTTGTCCGCGTCAAACCCGACATCCTGGCGAAGTTTGCCGCCGAGAACGATCTGGAAGAATTATCGCCCCGGGCTGTTGAAGACGAGTTCGTCTACCAGAATTCATTCGGACTGAATCACAAGTTTTATGCCAGCCTCGGGGAGAAGCGTGCCTTTGTCCTGAGCCACGGCCGTGATCTGGCGGTGTTCAAGATCGTGGGCTACGCCGAAGACCTGGCGACCTATTACCAGCTGAATGACGTCCGGGCCAACGTCTGGATTGCCCACCAGCGCTACCCCACCAAAGGCCGCGTGTGGCATCCCGGAGGGGCCCACCCTTTTGTAGGCTTGAACGAAGCCCTGGTTCACAACGGCGATCTGGCCAATTACCATGCCATCTGCGAATACCTTCGCCAGCGCCATATCGCGCCCCTTTTTCTGACCGACACCGAGGTGGCGGTACAACTGTTCGACCTTTATGACCGCATAAACGGCTATCCTCTGGAGGTCACCCTGGAGGCCCTGGCTCCCACCACGGAATATGATTTCACCCAATTGCCCGGAGACAAGCAGGATCTGTACCGGCTGATCCAGCGCGCCCACCTGCCCGCATCCCCGGACGGCCCCTGGTTTTTCATCGTGGCGCGCTCCTTGCCGGACCAGGGTACGGTCGAGCTTCTGGCCGTTACCGATACGAGCATGCTTCGCCCCCAGGTCTTTGCCTTGTATGACAACCCGGAGACGAACGGTGAGGGGCCGGCCCAAATCGGGGTGGTCGCCTCCGAGCGCCAGGCGATCAACGCATGTCTACGGTCGCTGGCCAGCGCAGATCATCGCTTCCAGCCCCTGGCGGACCGCTACTGGGTGGCCCGCGGGGGTTCCCACACCGACGGAGGTGCTTTTCGTTTCAGTGTAACGGCGCAGGATGGGCTGCTTTGCAGGAATAAATTCGACGTGCCGGTGACGCTGAGCCAGGGTAAACACCACCGGCCGCCGGGGGAGTTCAATCCTCGCGGCGTCGATGAAGCACGTCAGCTGAATTCTCAGGCGCACATATTGGATGCTTACGAAAACCACGATGCGTTAGGGCTGTACCATGATCTTGCACAGAGCACCTCCACGTGGGACTGGGGCGCGTTGAAACGGCAATTTGATCTCCTGCTGGATTTCAGTCGCGGGGATGGCAGCCGTTGGCGGTTCGGGTGGCAGACTCTGACGCTGTTGCGCGACATGTGCTATCCGACCGGCAAGAAAAGAAGGGCCTCGGTCATCGCGCTGCTGGATTACACACTGGGCAGGCTGTTCCGGGGGGTTCCCCTCGTGACCGATGAAAAGGGCCATGCCCTGCAAACCATACGGCGGCTGGACTGGGGCACCCGCCACGGCCTGAATCCACCGGCCGGAGCTGACTCCATCCTGGTGCTGGATGCTCTTTCGTTTCAGGCGGAAGGAAAAGATAGTGGGGCGAGATGGATGGCCCTGGCATACGATCTTGGATGGAAGCACCTGATTGCCTTTGACTGGCGGGGCGGCCGGTTTGCGGCCTGCGGCTTCGGGCCGGGCACGGCCGGCCTTCGGGTCGATCTCTACGGCGATGTCGGCGACTATGCCGGCTCCGGTTTGGATGGCGCCCAGGTATACCTGCACGGTGACGGGCAGGATCAGGTGGGCCAGATCGTCAAGAGCGGCAAACTCGTGATCCATGGCGATGTCGGGCAGACCTTTCTATACGGAGCCAAGGGAGGGGACATCTTTGTGCGGGGATCGACGGCCGGTCGTCCGCTGATCAATGCCGTTGGAAAGCCGCGGGTTGTGATCAACGGCGTTTGCCTCGACTACCTGGCTGAATCATTTATGGCGGGCGATCCCCTGCAGGGCGGAGGGTTCGTTATCCTCAACGGTATCACCCAGAATGAAGACGGTCGCGTCGAGGCGCTGCCCACCCCTTACCCGGGCGGGAATCTCTTTTCCCTGGCATCCGGAGGCGCAGTCTATATCCGGGATCCGCATGGCCGTGTCAGCGAAGATCAATTGAACGGCGGCGATTTTGGGGAAATCACCGCTGCCGATTGGGCCCTGATCGAGCCGTATCTCCGTGAAAACGAAAACCTGTTCGGCATCCGCGTGGATGATCTCCTCAAAGTGAACGGCCGAAAATCGGCACCGCCGGAGATTTACCGCAAGATTTCCACCAGCGGAAGCCAAGTGAGGAGGGAGCTTTCCAATCGATAAAACCGGTTGTGGCATGAATCCAGATTTTTTGCAGTAGGGGGCTGAAAACCGGCGGGCCTATCGGGCGATTCGTGACTTTAAAGGATTCGGTACTATACTCTTTCTATAGCCAGAACCGGGATCAGCCGATTCGCAAAAGGAGGCAAACCATCCGGCAATCAGAAGGAGCATACAGATGAAAACGGATCGAAGCCCCGAAGGGGATTGTAAACGAAACTGCGATGCGGCCACAAGCGAATGCGAAGAAGGCAGCATCAACATGCAGGATTGTGACAACCAGTGGGACGCTTGCATGAGCGCCTGCATGAGCGCATGCGAAATCTATTCCTGACACCCAAAACGGCGGCCGGCCGGCGTCGGCCGCCGTCGCCTTCTGCGGCTGGGCCCTAAGAAAGAGACCCTTCGGCCCATCGCCGAGCGGCTCAACTCCAATATCCCTCCAACGACCCAAGATCCCCCCGTGACTCAACGACCGCCCGCGGAACAGGCGGCTAGGGTTTTCGGCCATAGTCCGAAAGACATAAGCCCGTCCGTGCTTCAACGTTGAACGTGCAACCACATGCATAGCACGCAGTTTGTATGGCCAGAATCAACGCCCGCTTCCGAACGGCTCAATTTCGGGAAAAACGTGCTAAGATATTTCATGCGGGATGTGTGATGACCAACGGCAAACGGAGAGCGCGCTCATGCCCGAAAGACCCACCTATGAACAGCTGGAGCAGAAAATCAAGGAGCTGGAAAACCAGATCGCCGAACGAGAGCGGTCTGAAAAGACGCTTCGGGCGGCGCTGTCCGACCTGGAAGGAAAATCGCCCGGCACCAAAGAGATCCGGGTATCCGGGATCAAGATCCAGTGGAGTCCAGAGCATGGGACCTGCAGCTTCGAGGGCCTCCCTGTGGCCATGATGTGGGTGGATACTACCCTGGCTGGGTTGATGTCCGGGGTCCAGGCCATGGTGGGGGAGGAGCGTTTCGGCTTGGCGTTGCAGAGTGAAGGGCGCAAGAGTGTCGAGACCGACTGGCAGGTCATCTCGCAGTTCAAGAATTTTCAAGAAGGCTTCAGCGCGATCGGCACCATTGCGGCGGTCGCCGGCTGGGGTGAATGGACGGTCGTTTCGCTCGATGAGAAAAACAAGGTGGCCCGCTTCCGGGTGAGGGACAGCTGGGAGGGCCGCTATCAGAGGTCATTGGGGGTGTGCTGGGGCAGCGGCATGCTGGCCGGCAAGCTGGCCGGGTATTGTTCCAAGCTGTTCGGTACAAATTGCTGGGCCGAGCAGACCGCTTTTATCGCCAAGGGGGATCCCTCTGACAAGTTTGAGGTAAGACCTTCGGATCGCTCGATCGAAAAGGAGATCGAAGGGCTCTTGGTGGCCGATGAGGCCAGCCGGGCGGACATGGCCGTAGCCCTGCAAAAGCTGAGGGATGAGATCAAGGTACGCCAGCGCACGGAGAATCTGTTGCAGATTGAAAAGGAGCGTTTTGAAACTTTATCCGAAAATGCTCCCTTCGGCATGGTGATGGTCGCCAAAAAAGGGAATTTCACGTACGTCAATCGCAAATTTGTCGAGTTGTTCGGCTACGATCATGCCGATGTCCCGGGTGGCCGGGCCTGGTTTAGGAAAGCTTACCCCGATCCGGATTACCGGCACAAGGTCATCTCGGCCTGGCTGGAGGATCTGGAAAGTTTCCAACTGGGGGAAAAAAGACCTCGTGTATTTACGGTCACGTGTAAAGACGGGACCGAAAAAACCGTCAGTTTCATACCGGTCCAATTAGCCGCCGGCGAGAATGTGATGACCTGCGAGGATATTACGGACCGCAAGAGGGCGGAGGAGTCGCTGCGGGAATCAGAAGAACGATATCGTTCCCTGGTGGCCAATGCCTCGGATATGATCTACATCGCCCAGGATGGAATCATTAAATTCCCCAATCCGTCGACCCTGGCCACCACCGGATATACAGAAAAAGAATTGGCGGCGCTGCCGTTTACCCGGCTCGTCCATCCGGAAGACCAAAAAATGGTGGGAGACCGACACCGCCGAAGACTGCAGGGTGAAGCGGTCCCGAACACATACACCTTCAGGATCCTGACCAAGGCAGAAGAAACGTTATGGGTGCAGCTCAATGCGGCGTTGATCACCTGGGAGGGGAAGCCCGGCGTCTTGTGCTCCCTGCGGGACGTTACCCCGCAAAAGAAGCTCGAGGCGCAGTTTGTCCAGGCTCAGAAGATGGAGGCGGTGGGCATCCTGGCCGGAGGCATCGCCCATGACTTCAACAATCTGCTCCAGGCCGTCCTCGGCTATACGGAAATCCTCATAGCCGGGGAACGCAGCGGCGATATGGATTTCAGGCAGCTCCACGAGATCAGGCGTGTCGCCCTCCGAGGGGCCGAGCTGGTCCGGCAGCTTCTCACCTTCGGCCGCAAGGTTCAAAGCAACCCCCGGCCGATTCTTCTGAACCAGGAGATCCGGCAGATCGAAAGGATGCTGAAAAGAACCCTCCCCAAGATGATCGACGTGGAACTTAATCTTTCCGACGAGCTTTGGACGGTTTGCGCGGATCCGGTCCAGATCGGGCAGATCATTATGAACTTGGCGGTCAATGCCAAGGACGCGATGCCGGAGGGGGGAAAACTGCTTATTGCCACCCGAAACATCATCCTGGATGAGCAGTTCTGCAAAAGCCACCTGGGGTCAAAGTCCGGAAAATACGCACTGTTGACCATTGCCGACACCGGCCAGGGGATGGATCGTGAGGTTCTGAAGCACCTCTTTGAACCGTTCTTTACGACGAAGGAGGTCGGCAAAGGAACCGGCTTGGGGCTGCCCATGGTCTATGGGATCGTGAAGACCCATGGAGGCTATATCGAGTGCGACAGTGAAGTCGGCAGAGGTACTATTTTCGAGATTTACCTGCCCGCGGAGGAGCAGGCCGTAAGGCTGGAAGAGCCCCAACCCAAGAGTGACCTGCAAGGTGGCACAGAAGCGATCCTGCTGGTGGATGACGAGGAAACCCTTCGCAACTTGGGCGAAGCGATTCTCACCCGATACGGTTACCGGGTGCAGACCGCGCCCAATGGCGAGACGGCCCTGGAAATCTATCGCGGGCAGCCGGAAAAGATTCATTTGGTCCTTCTGGACCTGATCATGCCGGGCATGGGAGGCCTGAGGTGCCTGGAGCAGCTGCTGACGATCAATCCGGATGTCAAGGTCGTGATCACGACCGGTTACTCTTCGGAGGGACCGCCGACGGCGGTTCTGGAGACCGGCGCCAGGAAATTTATCAGCAAACCATACGCCAGTGCGGAGTTGCTGCAGGCAGTTCGGCAAGTGCTCGATCAAAAATGAGTCCTTCCATCCGGAGACGCTAAGCCTGATAATATTCATTGCGCATATCATTGAATTCCAGAAAGGAGGCTTCACATGAAACACATGGGTGGTGCAGAACGTCTATGGTTTTTTCTTGTCGGAGGGCTCATGGCAACTGGGCTTTTTTTCCTTCTGGGCTCAGGACCGGAGGGCCAGGTGGGAAGGTACCAGATCTCGACGTGCCTGAAGCGGGACTGGGTCTACGTCTACGTGATTGACACCACGACAGGGGTTGTGAAATTCGTGGATGAAAAGAACGAAAACAAACCCTTTGGCGAAGTTAATTCATCCAAATAGAAAGACCGCGGCAAGGCTTTCATGATGGAATACCGCAACGAACTCGGGCAGCCCATCGGGTTTCCCGTCGAAGGGTGGCGCGAACGGCCGCTTCCACCCCGGTCCGCCTTGAAGGGGCGGTACTGTATCGTGGAAGCGCTCGAACCCGAGGCTCACGCCGACGATCTTTACCAGGCCTATATGCAGGACAAGGGGCACCGGGTCTGGACCTACCTGCCCTATGGGCCGTTTCACACGTTTGAGGATTATCGAGCCTGGCTGGAAGCGGACTGCACGGGGGAGGATCCGCTGTTTTATGCGGTAATCGACCTGAAAACCTCCCAGCCGGCAGGAGTTGCCAGTTATTTGAATATAAAGCCCGGCGTGGGTGTCATCGAAGTCGGGCACATCAATTACTCGCCGCAGCTGCAGCAAACACTTGCGGGGACCGAAGCGATGTTCTTGATGATGCGTCGAGTCTTCGATGAACTGGGCTATCGGCGCTACGAATGGAAATGCGATGCCTTGAATGCGCGCTCGCGGCGGGCGGCCGAGCGGCTGGGATTTGTGTTCGAGGGGATATTCCGCCAGGCGACGATATACAAGGGCCGCAACCGCGATACGGCCTGGTACGCGCTCACCGACGCGCAATGGCCCGCTCGGAAAGAGGCGTTCGAACGCTGGCTCGATCCGTCCAACTTCGATGCGCAAGGCCGTCAGCGCCGGCGGCTGTCGGATTGCATGGGCCGGTCATAGATCCGTGCGCCAGCGGCTGCGCAGCCAGCGGATTGCTGCCGGCCGAGGCGCGCCGCCAGACCGCCGGCAGCCTCTCCCACGACCCGCCTCAACGCAGCATGCCCCGATCCAGATTTAGCCTGGGAAGCGAAAGCAGGCCAATCTTCGGATATCTTTGAAACGAGGCCGCCAGAGAGTCGTCATTTAGCGCGACCGGGCTTGCCGTGGCACCGATCGCAGGTGGTCGGGCCCGTCTTGGCGAGCTTGGGCTTGACGCCCTTTGCGGCGGCCGCCTTCTGCAACTCCATATTCCTGGCCTTGATCTCCTTGTGGCAACCCAGCCAGCACGCTTTGTGGAAGGCGTTCTTGAAATAATCCATGTTCTCCGAGGCGCCGGCTTTTCCGGTTGTTACGGGAGCTTCGATCGAATCGTGGCAGCCGGAGACCATGCAACCCATGGGCGGTTCGGAGCCGTCAAACGTGTGGTGGCACTTTACACAGGCGAAATCAAAATGCGCTTGATGGGGGAACTTGACCGGCCCGCGTCGGGCCTCGGCGCCCTCGGGCGCTTTGATCTCATAGGAGGCTTCCCCGAAACAGGATTCTGCACTGTTGGCCTGGGCCGAGAATCCGTGAATCACACCCAGAAGGACAACACCGACAACCATGAGAACCGCAACGACGATCTTGCTGCGCATAGACCCCGCTCCTTTCCCCTTCGTTCCATGTGAGTGCAGTATGCCGTCTAAGGACGCCCGCTTTCCGGGTGGACCTTCATCACCTGTGGTTCTGGAAATTGAGGGTTGAATCGAAAACGGATGGCAATCGAATGTTGAAACCGGTCACCCCCTTATCAAAAAAAAACTATTAATGAAAGTCCATAGAGCGGATTCATGCCGGCAAGCCGTGCCAACGAATATTCGATATGATTCAATCATGTTGCCAAATCCCGAATTTCCATCTGTTCACACTCAGGCGGATTCCTGGTATGGTTCTAGTGGCATTGCATTCGACGCGGGAGATATCCGTGAAGAAACGATTGTGCAGGACTGATGCTGCTGTCCCTGACACAGCCGTGGATTCAAGACTATTTCGTGTAATATCGGCAAATTAAGAGACACTGGCCGCGGTCATCCC
>JBLMXM010000120.1:0-10748 GCA_050257775.1 Hyphomicrobiales bacterium | reverse complement strand
ATGCGAATGGGCGAACTCCCAGTAGAGTCGAGACTTGCCCACGCCCGCCTCCCCGATTACTGCCACGACCTGCCCGTGTCCTGCGCCGGCCTGGTCAAGCGCTTGGCGGAGCTGCCCTAACTCACTGCTCCGCCCGACGAAACGAGTGAACCCCCGAGCGGCAGAGGCCATCAGGCGTGAGCGCACTGTCCCGGCTCCGACGATCTCATAGACTTCAACCGGGGCCTCCAGCCCCTTCACTGCCCGAGGCCCCAGGGATTTCACCTGAACATAATCTTCGGCCAGACGCAGCAGATCTGCTGACACCAGGATCGAGCCTGGCATGGCCATTTGCTCCATTCGGGCGGCCAGATGCGTCGTCTGTCCCACAGCTGTGTAGTCCATATGCAGATCACTGCCGATCGCTCGGACGACGACCTCTCCCGAGTTCAAGCCTACCCGAATTTGAATGGGAAGCCCCTCCGTGCGGTGAATCTCCTCGGCATACTGCTTCACCGTCTCTTGCATCCTGAGGGCCGCATAGCAAGCTCGCACGGCGTGGTCCTCATGGGCAAGGGGCGCGCCGAAGAGAGCCATGATGCCATCACCCATCACTTGGTTCACGGTACCCTCGTAACGGTGAACCGCCTCCATCATCCGTTCAATTATCGGGTCTATGAGTTTGCGTGCCTCCTCAGGGTCACGGTCCGCAAGAAGCTCCATCGATCCCTTCAGATCGGCGAATAAAACGGTTACTTGCTTTCGCTCACCTTCTATGGCGCTTTTTGAGGTTAAAATTTTCTCAGCAAGATGCCTCGGGGTATAGTTCTCTGGAGAAGAAAAACGGCCAATGAGAGAAGTCGACGTTGCAGCCGGCCGCCCGCACTGGGGGCAAAAGTTTGCAGTGGCCGAGAGCGTCGTGCCGCAATTCGCGCAATTCCTCGCAAGTGGCGTACCGCAGTTCTCGCAGAATTTCGCTTCGACGTTGTAATCGTGCTGGCATCGTGGGCATTTCATAAGCAGCCCCCCCTCTCTTCTGCTACGGAGCCGGCCCATCTTAACCGAGTCAGGTGGAGACCGAAGCAGCCTGCCGGATTGGAAAACGGATTCCTGAACGCTTAATCGGTGCCGATATCGATTCCCACATCACTGCTACCATCTCCCTTTCAGCATCGAGGCGGTGACGCACCGTGTCGCTGTGAAGTCACTGAACGCTTACAGCTTGACCCGCACCGGTGAACATAGGCATCCTTCCTCTCAGTGGGAAGTACCTTGCTATTCCGCGCGAAGTCCCCGCTTCGCTCATCCCCCTTCGGGTAAGCCAATGTGCGGGTTGCGCTGTTAAAGCAATGGAGAGTAGAGCAACTCCCGACTCGTATAAAACAGCATGCCAAGAGCGAACTTGGCCAAAGGAAATGGTATGAAATACCACCAGTGGATTCCTTATGGAGACCTGAATTATCGAGTAGTATTGGAAAATCGGATGATGATATGGCGCAATGGTAATCAAAACTGGAAATCGAAGCTATAACCAAATTGGGCGAAACGCAGATAGGTCAAATGCTATCCTATTTCTCGCCAACCTTATGATCAGCGACGCATTTTAAATTAATCCCTGAGTTGTGTAAGGATTAGGTTCCGTGTCTGTATCGAATCCTGACTCGGCCAGAAGGCGATTGAGATTTACGGATCAAAGGTATCGATTCAGGGAATTGAAGATTCGTTTTGGAATTTTGCCGATCCGCCTTTCTCACCATAAGAATGCGACACTGCGCTTGCCCAAGATGTAGTCATCAAAAATTAGTTGGCCCGGTTTGTCTGCCACACCCATACATACGTGCAACGGCAACAAATGCTCTTCACGGGGATGACAGTAGCGTGCGGAAGGTGCCCGCTGCCACCCTGTTAGATGTTGTTCGCGTTCTGCTTGTGACATCGAGGCAGCACAGACCACTTCAATCAGCCAATTTTGAAAGGCGTCATTGGCCGGATCGGGAGCATTCATTCCTTGCCAAGAAAACGCCCTCATGTTGTGAAACGAAAATCCTGAGCCGATCACCAGAATATTCTCAGGCATTAATGCTCGCAACGCTTTGCCTAAAGCTATATGCGCAGTTGGATCAAGACCGTGCACTAATGAGAGTTGCAGCGATGGAATATCGGCTTGAGGATACATCAGCTTCAGGGGGATATATAAGCCGTGGTCAAATCCCCGCTTAACATCGATGCGCGCCGGGATACCCTGTTCATTCAAGATTCCGACAATCCTGTTCGCCAGCGCGGGGTTGCCGGGGGCCCGGTAGGTGATTTCATAAGCCTCCTGAGGAAAACCATAATAATCGTAGAATAAGGGAGGGTTTGGTGCACCTAAAAGCGTTGCGGAGCTTTCTTCCCAATGGGCGCTGATGACGATGATGGCATCCGGTTTCCTAAGTCGGGTTGGCAACTGCAGCATGAAATCCACCATCGCTTTATGGCTGGGGTCTCCCAGAATAGGCAAGGGGCCTCCGCCATGGGAGAAATAGACTATTTGGGATCGAACTTGAGGACTGTTTTGATCTAGCATAGAAACCTTTTCTGTGATACATTCCACATAATCGTTTTTGGATTCCAGAACGCCCATCCCACCGCATCCCTTAATTCGTGACGGTACAACCACTTATGCTTCTGCCCAACGCTATGCATGATCCACGGCCAGTGACCGAAACGAGGCAGGAAAAACATGCGGTACGGTTGCGACGGTCCGCTCAAAGTCCGGGTCAACCACGGCTGTAAATTGCAGCCTTGGCCCTGAGATCGGCAAGCTGCCGGTTCACTGTTTCGCGCTCAACCGGGCTTAAATCGCGAATGACCTTGGCCGGTTGCCCTAAAACAAGGACTCCCGAAGGGATTTCCATCCCAGGCGGCACCAGTGTGCCCGCTCCGACCAGAGAGCCCTCGCCCACAACCGCAGCATCCAGAACGATGGCCCCGATTCCCACCAGGGCACCCGTTTTCACAACTGCGCCGTGAAGGCAAGCCATATGGCTGACCAGAGCCCACGGTTCGACCACGACCGGGTGGCCGGCAGGCGCCTCCAGGAGACTCATGTCCAATATCGCGCTCCCTTCGCCTACGCGAATCTCCTCGTCGTCAGCTCGAAGCACGGCACCAGGCCAAACCGTCACTCCAGACCCCAAAGTCACTCGGCCGATAAGACGAGCTGAAATGTCCACAAAGGCGGTGGGGTCTATGAGAGGAGAGTGGCCGTTGAAGGCGGTTATGTAACTCGGGTCAAAATGCCCTGCAGCCATGACTTTTCCTTATCTTCGGTTACCTGGGCTCGTGGGACCGTGCCACGCTCGGCCCTTAATACACCGGCTACAGCCGGCAGTCTTACTTCAGATACCCCAACGGCATAACATAGAGAGGCACTAAGTCATTGGCAAGATTCAAGGCTTGCCGGATGTCGTTTCCCTTGCTCCCAGCCACGATCCCCGTGCCGATTCCTCTCGCCGCGGCCATAAGGTAAACGTTTTCAGCTACGGCGCCAGCGGTCGAATGGGTCCACCCTAACTTGGTGTCCTCGGAAGATCCCAGTACCTTGCGGAAATCGGCTACCAGCACGAAAACATGGGAAGATCGGGCGACATGCGCCTGCCTTGCCAGTCTCCCCCTGATATCTTGGTGGGTGATCTCGACCAGTTTATGAGCGGGTGCATCGTACAGGTAACCACCCGCATCTGCCGTCACGTAAATGTCGATGTGTTGGCGACCGTGGGCAGATGGAGCGCTGCGTTTACCGTCCGACCGATTGACACCGTTGGCCGCCCAGAGAATAGCCGCAAGGTCATCCAAAGACAGTCTCGTCGGCGAGTACTCACGCGTAGTCCGACGCTGCTCCAAGGCAGCGACGATGTCGATATTGCACTTTGCGGGTCAGGCAGGAAGACTGATCTCTTTGGCGGTCCCCGAGCAGACCGGCGTGATGATCCCACGTATCGATAACAAAGCCCCGAAAAGCTGTTTTTTCATTGAGAGTTCTCCCTTGCGGATTAGAGTTTACATTGAAACTTATTTTCTTGATTTTCCGTGATGGATTCATCACTAAAATAGTATAACCTTTTCAGCGGAATTATCTATGGGCAGCAGACCTCCTTGCATTAATCCGGGATATATTTTTTGGAGATAGATTGTAAACCACGAGGGCAAATCCTATTGGATTATTGCCTGCCGCACGCGTCCCGGGTAACAGCGGAATGATTGATCGCCGGGGCTTTACGGACAAGGGACCCTCTGTTTCTCACGGAATGCGAATGGAAAAGACAAGAGCCGGATCACCGGCGATGATACTGACAACAGTATGCATCGCCCAGTTTATGGCGCCTTTCATGTTGACCAGCATTGGGGTTGCTCTGCCGTCGCTTGGCCGGGATCTGGGCGCTTCGGCCTTGCAGCTCGGCTTGGTGGAGCAATTCTATGTCCTGTCGCTGGCAATATCAATGCTCACCTTCGGCCGGTTGGGCGACATCGTCGGCCAGCGCAGGCTTTTTCTCTTGGGGCTTTCCATTTTCACCCTGCTCACCTTCTCGCTGGGATTTTCAACCAGTGTCAAGATGGTAATGTACTTTCGCTTCGTTCAAGGCATCGGGGCTTCCATGGTTCTGGCCGGAAGCATGGCTCTGGTTGCCGCGGCCTACCCTGCTGAGCTCAGGTCGCGAAAGATAGGCCTTGTCTCCGCCTTTACCTACGCGGGGCTTTCCATAGGCCCGGTGATCGGTGGGTATGTCACTCTTCACTTCGGATGGCGGCACGTCTTCCTGTTGGCTGTCCCTATCGGCATAGCGGCCATAACCATGTGTCTTTTCGGCATGAAGGAGATGGAGAAAAATGCCTCAGGCGAGCATATGGACTGGAAGGGAAGTCTTGCCTATGCCGTCAGCGTCGGCCTGGTTATGACGGGCGCCGCGCATGCCAGAGAAGTGCTCCTGGGCCTGCCGATGATCGCAGCAGGGGTTGTCGGCCTCATCGTTTTCGTTCTCATAGAGATAAAGTCGAAAAGTCCGCTTTTGGATGTTACGCTTCTTTCCAAAAATAGGTTTTTCACGCTGAGTTGTCTTGCCGCCCTCGGCAACTATGCCGCCACCTTTGGCATCGTCTTTCTAATGAGTCTTTTTCTCCAATATGCCAAGGGGCTTTCTCCCAGGCAGGCCGGTTTTGTCTTGCTTATGCAGCCGCTTATGCAATTTGTGACATCGCCGGTGGCCGGCCTGCTGGCCGAAAGGTTCAACCTTACCAAGATGGCGACCAGCGGGATGCTCGCCAGTTCTGCCGGGCTTCTCTTGGCAGCGTTCACCGCAGGACCTAATGCGCCCCTATGGCTGGTGATTGTGCAGCTGATGATGATCGGCACGGGTTTCGGCATATTCATCACCCCGAATTCAACGGCCATCATGGGAAGCGTCGAACGCAGGCAGTACGGCGTTGCCTCGGGAATGATCGGTGCCATGCGGACCCTGGGCATGGCCGCGAGCCTGACGGCCATCTCTCTGATCTTTTCCCTCTTCATGGGCCAACATGAGATAACCTTAGAAACCCTTCCCGCCTTTCTCCTGAGTATGAAAACAGGGCTTGTGGTGTATGCGATGTTTTCCTGCCTGGGCGTTATCCTGTCCTTCAGCAGAGGGAGAAAAGCAGGTTCACGCACAGCTGTGTTTAGATAGGATCAGTCAAAGGGATGTACCTTGTTTCGCCAACGCCTCCTGGCCATACGTTGGGGTTCAATCGCAAAAAATCCCTCAGCACCGCCGTCCCGAGTGAAGTGCGCGGTTGGGGAATAAAGTCGCTTTTATTTCTATACGCCAGTCCATGTCCATTCTGATCGTTTTGATTTTAAAAATCGTTTGGTAATCAGATGATCGATGGTATTCCCATCCTAATACTCCTAACTTGTGCTATAGGTCCGCATAATCTTCGGATTTCGTAAGAGTTCATTAGACTTTTCAAGACCCGTAGATGGATCTCACAAGACTTCGCGCCGGGGCCATTTTTGTTTTGACACCTTGGGCATCGCAAGGTGAATCACCTCGTTGCAACGATATGGCCGCAGCATCTTCTCTGGATCAGCTGAAGCCCGGGTGGTTCCGCACCTGTCCGCTGTCCACCCGCAGAGTGCTCGCGACTTGAGCATTGCACTGGACATAGTAATTCTCCCTCACGGATAGAAGTCCCTTATTCTGTCTTTAACTACTGGCAAAGTTTTATGACGCCCATCTATTACTTTCCATCGTCCATCAGCTCCTGCAGGAGGGCTGACCGCCTTGACAAATTATGGATCTGACCTGATTTTCATATATCGACTCAAATTTACTCCAATCCCAATCAAATCTGAACAAGGGAGAAACCCGTGAGAAACCGGGCCGGCAGGCCGTTTTCCAGATTGAGCATCATTTGTGTGCTGGCAGGGTTGCTATGCATACGACCTGTGATCGCGTGGGGATCCGTTTCAACCGAGAAGGCGGTTGCGACGGGATCCACCGCGGGCTCGACCTCGCCGCCGTCCGTGGAAGATTTGGAGGCCCTGGCCGCGAAGATCGAAAGCGAGCAGGGCCGCGCACAGCTGCTTGGTGAAATCCGTGCCTTGATTGCGTTGCAGAAGCAAAAGGCCCAGGCCATACCGGAAAAGCCCCTCAGTGAGCGGCTGGCGGAAGCGGTTTCAAGCTCCGTGGAAGAAACCTCCCGGGCTCTATCGTCGCTTGACCGCTTCATTCCTCATCGCGAGGTGGTGGCCGACTGGGTTCAAAAAAAAATACTCGACCCGGAGAAGCTCAGCCGGCTGGCTCGGCGCGCCATGCCTGCTGTCCTTATCCTGGCGATGGCCTGGGTCGCTGAATTCATTGCCGAGCGGCTGCTCGGACGGTTTCGAAAGCGGATTGAAGACCGGGCCCGCCAGGGCTTGGCAGTCGCTTCTTTCCGATTGGCCTATGCCCGAGCCGCTCTGAGGTTTTGTGCACCGGCGGTGTTTGCGCTCGTGGCGTTCACCGCTTTCTTTATGCTTCAGCCCGGCGCCCCCATCGGCAACATCGCAGTAGAAATTGTAGCAGTTTACACCACTGGGAGGTTTCTCGTAATTCTGGCGCGCATGGTGCTGGCCCCCTCGGTAGCCTCCTTGAGGCTCGTTCCAATAGGCGACGGACCGGCGCGGTTGTTGTTTTCCTGGATCCGCCGGCTGGTCGTCGTCGCTCTGACCGGCTATCTCGTTGCCGGCGCAGCGCTCCTGTTCGGATTGCCGGGCAGGGGGTTTTCCTATCTTATGGACCTGCTGGGATCGGTTCTGCTGCTGATGATGGTCGTCGGCATCCTCCGAAACCGAAAAGGGGTGGCGGATTGGATCCGTGGGCCCCAACAGGCATTCCCGGCTACGCATTCGTTTCGCCGCGGGGTTCGCAGCAGCGTAGCCGCTATGTGGCATATTCTGGCCATCGTCTATCTGATCGGCGGGTTCGGGGTCTGGTGGCAGGGCATAGAGGGAGGATTCATTTACTTGGTTCGCGGAACGCTTCTGTCCGCTCTGGTGCTCCTGGCGGCCCGGTTCCTCATCCAGGGCATTCGCGGAAGAATCGCACAAGCCTTCACCGCCAACAACTCGCTGCGGGAAAGATTCCCGATCCTGACGCAACGGGTGAATCGCTATGTTCCGGTCGCTTTTCTCATCATTCGCGTTGCGGTCATTCTGCTGGCGGTCGGGGCCATCCTAACGGCCTGGAAGGTGGATGCCTACCGCTGGCTGGCGGGGCCTTTCGCGGGGAAGCTCGGGTCGTTTTTGTTCAGCATGTTGCTGGTCGCGGTGACCGCCGCCGCGATCTGGGAGGCCGTGAACATCGCAACAGAGCACTATCTGGCCAAGTCGGAAAAACCCGGCCACACGCCGGGACACAGCGCCCGGGTTCGAACGCTGCTGCCGTTGATGCGCAAGGCGGTCACAATCGTTCTCAGCGTCATGGTCGTTATGATCGCGCTCTCCGAATTCGGCCTCAACATCGGCCCCCTGCTGGCCGGAGCCGGCATTATCGGTCTGGCGGTAGGCTTCGGGGCCCAGAAACTGGTTCAGGACATCATCACCGGTGTCTTTATCCTTCTGGAGGATGCCGTTGCGGTCGGAGACGTCGTAAAGGTGGCGGAGATCGGCGGCCTGGTTGAGGACCTTTCCATTCGGTCCATCCGCCTGCGAGACCTGTCCGGCAACGTGCACACCATACCCTTCAGTTCGGTCGGTACGGTCACCAACATGACCCGGGTGTACTCTTACTACCTGATGGACATCGCCGTCGCCTATCGGGAGGACCCGGACCAGGTCGCCGCGGTGTGCCGGGAAATCGTCGAGGAAATGCGCTCCGATTCCGAATTCGGCCCGGATATCCTGGAACCCCTCGAGGTGCTGGGAGTGGACCAGTTCGCGGACTCCGCGGTCGTCATTAAGGCGCGCATCAAAACCCGCCCGATTCAGCAGTGGGCGGTGGGGCGGGAGTTCAATCGCCGGATGAAGAAGCGTTTCGATGAGCTCGGAATCGAAATACCGTTCCCGCACCGCACGCTTTATTTCGGTGCCGCCAAGGACGGCAGCGCACCGCCGGCGCACCTGGCGGTGGAGCAAAAGTAACCTCAACCTGGAATGAGGGAGGTATGCCGGAAAACACACGGATTCAACGGGTGATCATCGACCGGGTGCGACCGGAAATCGACGGCGGGCGATTTCCGGTCAAGCGCACGCTGGGCGAGAAAGTCAAGGTGCGCGCCGACATCATCACGGACGGTCACGAAGCCATCTCAGGTCTATTGCTGTTCCGCCATGAAAGCTCTTCCCGCTGGCGCGCGGCGCCTCTGGAGGGCTTTCCCAACGACAAGTGGAAGGCGTCCTTCAAGGTCTCCGAACTCGGTCGGTACGTGTACACTCTTTGCGCTTGGCTGGACCGGTTCAAGAGCTGGCGGCGGGATTTGGCCAAGCGCCTCGAGGTCGGCCAGGATGTTAGCGTGGATCTGCTCGCCGGCGCTGAGCTCATAGAGGACGCCCTGCCTCGGGCCCCGGAGGCTTATCGGGACTGGCTTGCAGCCTGCGCCCAAGAGCTGCGCTCGGATCAAAACCCGGAAATGAGAGCGCGGCGAGCGCTCGAACCTGCGCTGATCACCCGCATGGGCCGCAGCCTGCCGGACCGCATGCACATCACGTTCTATCCGAAGAAGCTGGAGGTGGTGGTCGAGCCGCTGAAAGCCCGTTTCAGCGCCTGGTACGAGTTATTCCCGCGTTCTTGCAGCCCCCGGCCGGGCGCGCACGGCACCTGGGCCGACTGCGAGGCCCGTTTGCCCTATGTCTCCAGCATGGGCTTCGACGTGCTCTATCTGCCGCCGATTCACCCCATCGGCACCACCCACCGCAAAGGCCGCAATAATTCGCCGGTCTGCGAACCGGGAGACCCGGGCAGTCCTTGGGCCATCGGGGCCGCCACGGGCGGCCATACGGCGGTCCACCCCGAGCTCGGCACCCTGGACGATTTTCGAAAGTTCCTCCGACGGGCGGCATCCTACGGACTGGACGTGGCCATAGACCTCGCGTTTCAGTGCAGCCCGGACCACCCTTATGTGCGCGAGCACCCGGAGTGGTTCCGGCAGCGCCCGGACGGGTCCATCCAGTATGCCGAGAACCCGCCGAAGAAATACGAAGACATCTATCCGCTCGATTTCGAATGTCCCGAGCGCCGGGCACTCATGGACGAGCTCAAGCGGGTCGTCCTGTTTTGGATCGAACAGGGCGTGCGCATCTTCCGGGTAGACAACCCCCACACCAAACCGTTCGCTTTCTGGGAATGGCTCATCGCCGAGGTCAAGCGCTACCACCCCGAGGTGATGTTTCTCGCCGAGGCGTTCACCCGACCCAAGGTCATGCACCGGTTGGCCAAACTGGGATTCAGCCAGTCCTACACCTATTTCGCCTGGCGGAATGCGGCCTGGGAAATCAAGAAATATTGGACCGAACTCACCCATACAGAGGCGGTCGAGTTCTTTCGCCCCAACCTGTGGCCGAACACGCCGGACATTCTGACGGAGTATCTCCAGACGGGGGGACCACCGGCGTTCGTCGTCCGATTGATCCTGGCAGCGACGTTGGGGGCGAACTACGGAATCTACGGGCCGGCCTTCGAGCTGTGCGAAAACCATCCGCGCGAGGCCGGCGGTGAAGAATACCTGAACTCCGAAAAATACGAGATCCGCACGTGGGATATCGAATCCCCCGGCAGCCTGAAGGATCTCATCGCACGCGTCAACCGCATCCGCCGGGACAACGCTGCGCTCCAGGGCGACCGTAGCCTGCGGTTTCACCCGGTCGACAACGACCAGCTGATCTGCTACAGCAAACACTCGGCGGATTTCTCCAACGTGATTCTGACGGTCGTGAACCTGGATCCGCACCACACCCACTCCGGCTGGCTGGAGCTGCCGCTCGCTCAACTGGGGCTTGACGCGGATCAGCCTTTCCAGGTCCACGACTTGCTGAGCGACGCCCGCTACCTGTGGCATTCCCCGCGCGGCTATGTTGAGCTGAACCCCCAGGTGATGCCGGCCCACATCTTCAGGATCCGGAAAAAGCTTCGCACCGAGCAGGATTTCGACTACTTCATGTAAGGGAAGGGCGATGGCCAGGATTTCTCGGGACATTGCGGGGATGGGCGGCGAGCCCCTGTGGTTCAAAGACGCCATCATCTACCAGTTGCATGTCAAAAGCTTTTTCGACAGCG
>JBLMXM010000119.1:0-6324 GCA_050257775.1 Hyphomicrobiales bacterium | reverse complement strand
GTGACGGTCGCACGGGCGAGCCCTTCGATGAGAAGATCACCGTCGGAACGATGTACGTCATGAAGCTCCACCACCTGGTGGACGACAAGATCCACGCCCGCTCGATCGGGCCCTACTCACTGGTCACCCAGCAACCCCTGGGCGGTAAGGCCCAGTTCGGCGGCCAGCGGCTGGGCGAGATGGAGGTCTGGGCCATGGAAGCCTATGGGGCGGCTTACGCCTTGCAGGAGTTTCTCACGGTCAAGTCCGACGACATGGCCGGCCGCACCCGGATGTACGAGAAGATCGTCAAAGGCCAGAATGTTCTCGAACCGGGAATCCCGGAATCCTTCCGCGTCATGACCAAGGAGCTGCAATCCCTGGGCCTGGACGTGGGCCTGCTCGAGGATGCCGACTCGTCCCAGCCGGCGGAATGACCGGCGGGGTGCCTGCGGCGAAAAAACAGGATATCAACCCATCATCCCACAGGAGTGAGATTATGGAAACGTTGTACGATTTTTTTGCAAAACCCACTGATCCGCGGAGGTACCGCGCGATTCGCATCGCGCTGGCTTCCCCGGAGCAGATTCGCAAGTGGTCCCACGGAGAGATCAAGAAGCCGGAGACGATCAACTACCGGACATTCAAGCCGGAACGCGACGGGCTGTTCTGTGCCAAGATCTTCGGCCCCACCAAGGACTACGAGTGCAATTGCGGCAAATACAAGCGCATGAAGCACCGTGGTGTGATCTGCGAGAAGTGCGGGGTCGAGGTCATCCAGTCCAAGGTGCGGCGCGAGCGCATGGCGCACATCGAGCTGGCGACACCCGTGTCCCACATCTGGTTTCTGAAGAGCCTGCCGAGCAAGATCGGCAACCTTCTGGACCTGACCCTCAAGAACATGGAAAAGGTCCTGTACTTCGACAGTTACATCGTGCTGGATCCCAAGGACACCCCGCTCGTGCGCGGCCAGCTGCTCTCCGATGAAAAATATCTGGAAGCCGTCGAGACCTACGGTGCCAAGTTCGTGGCCGGCATCGGCGCCGAGGCTGTGCAGTCGATGCTGCAGGAGATCGATCTCGAAAAACTATATCACGAGCTGCGCACGGATGTCCGTGAGACCGGCTCGCTCGCCAAGCGCCAGAAGCTGGCCAAGCGGCTGAAGATCGTGGACGCCTTCCGGCGATCCGGCATCGACCCGACCTGGATGGTCATGGACGTCATCCCGGTTCTGCCGCCGGATTTGCGGCCGCTGGTGCCGCTTGAAGGCGGCCGTTTCGCGACCTCCGACCTGAACGACCTCTATCGCCGGGTGATCAACCGCAATAACCGTTTGAGGCGGCTGATCGACCTCAAGGCTCCGGATATCATCGTGCGCAACGAGAAGCGCATGCTCCAGGAGTCGGTGGACGTCCTGTTCGACAACGGCCGGCACGGCCGGGTCATCACCGGCACTAACAAGCGGCCGCTGAAGTCCCTGAGCGACACGCTCAAGGGCAAGCAGGGCCGCTTCCGACAGAACCTGCTGGGCAAGCGCGTCGATTACTCCGGGCGGACCGTCATCACCGTCGGGCCCGACCTGCGGCTGCACCAGTGCGGTCTGCCCAAGCAGATGGCACTCGAGCTCTTCAAACCGTTCGTCTACTACCGCCTGGAGCAGAAAGGGATGGTCTCCACCGTGAAGAGTGCCAAGAAAATGGTGGAACGCGAAGTTCCGGAGGTCTGGGACACCCTGGATGAGGTGGTCAAGGAATACCCGGTGATGCTCAACCGCGCGCCCACGCTGCACCGGTTGGGAATCCAGGCCTTTGAGCCGATCCTGATCGAAGGCAAGGCGATCCAGCTCCATCCCCTGGTTTGCACCGCGTTCAACGCCGACTTCGACGGCGACCAGATGGCCGTGCACGTGCCGCTGTCCGTGGAAGCCCAGATCGAGGCCCGGGTGCTGATGCTCTCCTCGAACAACATCCTATCGCCGGCCAACGGCAGCCCCATCATCGTGCCGAGCCAAGATATCGTACTGGGTACCTATTACATGACCCGCGGGATTACCGGCCGGCGGGGGGAAGGCAAGCTCTTCGGGAGCCCCGCCGAGGTGCGCTCGGCATATGACGCCGGCGAAGTGGAGCTGCACAGCAAGATCACGGTGCGTATGCAGGGCCAGCGCTACGACACGACCGTCGGCCGCGTGTTGCTCTGGGAGATCATCCCCAAGGTGGATATCCTCGAGCTGCGGCACATCATGGTGGCAACCCAGGAGGAGGCCGAGCAGGCGCGCGGCCGCCTGGGCGACGGCATCGCGTTCACCGATCTCGTGCAGGAGGTTTCGCAGAGCCCCGACCGTGAGAGCGAGGGCTACATCGGCAAGCTCACCTACAACGAATTCAAGAGCGTGTTCAACTGCGATGAAGCCGACGTCGACCGGATCTACGCTCTGGGCATCGGCGAGGTCAGCCCGGTGCTGTATGCCGACAAGGCTTACCACCTCTTCGAGGTCGTCAACAAATGGCCGGCCGTGCCCTTCGACATTGTCAACGCCGTCATGGACAAGAAGGTCCTGCGGCAGCTGGTGGACTACGTCTACCGCAACCTCGGCCCCAAGGCCACGGTCATTCTGTCCGACCGTCTGAAGGACATCGGCTACCGCTACTCGACCCGCGGCGGGCTTTCGATCTGCATCGACGACATGATCATCCCGGACTCCAAGTGGGGCATCCTGAAAAAGGCCGAGGACCAGGTGACCGAGATCGGCCGGCAGTACACCGAAGGTTTGATCACTCAGGGCGAGAAATACAATAAGGTCGTGGACATCTGGGCCAAAGCCACCGACGACGTCGCCAACGAAATGATGGACGTCATGAAGCTGGCGCCGGTGGTCCAAAAGAACGGAGCACCCTTGCTGGACGCCAAGGGCAAGGCGGTGATCGAGGAAAGCTTCAACCCCATCTATATGATGGCGGACTCCGGCGCGCGCGGCAGCAAGGACCAGATGCGGCAGCTGGCCGGGATGCGGGGCCTTATGGCCAAGCCCTCGGGCGAGATCATCGAAACCCCCATCAACGCCAACTTCCGTGAGGGCCTGTCGGTTCTGCAGTACTTCATTTCCACCCACGGCGCCCGCAAGGGCCTCGCGGACACCGCTCTCAAGACGGCCAACTCCGGCTACCTGACCCGGCGCCTGGCCGATGTATCCCAGGACTGCGTCATCACGGAGGTGGACTGCGGGACGCTGTCAGGGGTCGAACTGGAGCCCCTGGTGGAGGGCGGCGAGATCATCCAGGTGCTGGGCGAGCGCATTCTGGGCCGCACGGCTCTGGACGATATTCTCGACCCGTTCACGGACGAAGTCATCGCTCAGGCGGGTCAGGACATCGACGAGCGCGTGGTCGAAAAGATCGAACAGTCCGGCCTCACATCAGTCAAGATCCGCTCGGTGCTCACCTGCCGCGCCAAGGAGGGGGTCTGCTCGAAGTGTTACGGCCGCGATCTGGCCCACGGCCGCTCGGTGGAGATCGGCCAGGCTATCGGGATCCTAGCCGCGCAGTCCATTGGCGAGCCGGGCACCCAGCTGACCATGCGCACCTTCCACATCGGCGGCACCGCCAGCCGGCGCGTGGAGCAGGCTGATATCCGGGCCCGCGTCGAGGGCACCGTGAAGTTCGTGGACCTCAACGTGGCCAAGAACTCGGAAGGCGCTTACGTGGCGATGAACCGCCGCGGCGGCAAGCTCATCCTTATGAGCGACACCGGACGCGAACTGGAGAGCTTTCCCGTCATCTACGGCGCTCACCTCAACATTAAGGACGGGCACAAGGTCAAGGCCGGCGATCAGCTGGCCACCTGGGACCCCTTCACCACTCCGATCGTCACCGAGGTGGACGGCTTGGTTAAGTTCGGCGACATCGTCCCCGGACGCACCATGCAGGAGAAGGTCGACCCGGTGACCGGCAAATCCAGTCAGATGATCATCGAGTCCAAGAGCGCCGAAGAGCGGCCGCGCATCTCCATCAAGGACAAGGAGGGCAAGACCGCCAAGCTTCCCGGCGCCTCCGGGTTCGCCCGTTACGTCCTGCCGATCAATGCCATCCTGCTGGTGGAGGAGGGCGACACGGTCAAGGCGGGCGACCTGGTGGCCAAGCTGCCCCGGGCGACCACCAAAACCAAGGATATCACCGGAGGTCTGCCCCGGGTGGCCGAGCTCTTCGAGGTGCGCAAGCCCAAGGAGGTGGCGGTGCTGAGCGAGATCGACGGCTACGTCTCGATTTCCAAGGGCACCAAGAAGGGCAAACAGAAGGTGACCATCACGCCGGTGGACGTCGGCGACAAGAAGGAGTACCTCATTCCTCGGGGCAAGCATATCAACGTGTACGAGGGCGACTATGTGCGCGCTGGCGAGGCGCTGATCGGCGGCTCCGCCATCCCGCAGGATATCCTCAAGATCAAGGGCGAGGTCTCTTTGGCCAAATACCTGGTGGATGAGGTCCAGGAAGTCTACCGCCTGCAGGGGGTGCGCATCCACGACAAGCACATCGAGGTCATCGTGCGCCAGATGATGCGACGGGTAAAGGTGATGGACGTAGGTGACACGGACTTCGTTCTCGAGGAGCAGGTGGACCGGCTGAAGTTCGAGGAAACCAACCAGGCCGTGGTCGCCAAGGGCGGCAAGCCCGCGGTCGGGGAACCCCTGATCCTGGGGATCACCAAGGCCTCGCTCAGCACCGAGAGCTGGGTGTCGGCCGCCTCCTTCCAGGAGACCACCAAGGTGCTGACCGACGCCAGCATCCAGGGCGCTGTCGACCGACTGAGGGGGCTCAAGGAAAATGTCATCATGGGCCGGCTGATCCCGGCCGGCACCGGCATGCTCCGGTTCGATGATCTGGAGGTAGAGGTAGTGCAGTAATTTTAATATCGAAGGCCCGAAAATTACTGCAGGATACTGGGTTCAGGGTTCAGGATACTGGATTCGGAATACTTGATCACCTGCGATGGAGGGTTTTTATCCAGCATCCAGCATCCCGTATCCAGGATCTTGCAGCGGGAACCCGTAGCGATCGAAGAAAACGCTTGACAATGTTAATTTTCTTATATACATATCGCCATTTTGCAAAATCGGTTATCTGGCGTTGACGAGGAGAGCATGCCGACAATCAATCAACTGGTTCGCAGCGCGCGCAAGCGGGTCCAGAAAAAAACCAAGACACCGGCACTGAAGGGGGCGCCGCAGAAGCGCGGCGTGTGCACCCGCGTGTACACCACGACCCCCAAGAAGCCGAACTCCGCCCTGCGCAAGGTGGCTCGCGTGCGGCTGACCACGGGCATCGAGGTGACCGCTTACATTCCCGGCGTGGGTCACAATCTCCAGGAGCACTCGGTGGTCCTGGTGCGCGGCGGGCGCGTGAAGGACCTTCCCGGCGTGCGCTACCACATCGTGCGCGGCACATTGGACACCCTGGGCGTCGAAGACCGCAAGCAGGGGCGCTCCAAGTACGGCGCCAAGAAGCCTAAATAAAAAATCGTTTTGCGTCTTAGGTGTTACGCTGCAGCAGAAAGACCGACATCCTTCGCCTAACACTTAGCACGTCAAACCTGAAACCCTGATTGCGGAAAGCAGTCCTGAGAAAACCCTAGCACGACGCATCATGATCGCTGGCGCCAAATTGGAGTAAGAATGCCAAGGAGAAGAGAAGTCACCGAACGGGCCATCCGCCCGGATTCCAAGTTCAGCAGCAGGCTGGTGGCCAAGTTCATCAACTGCCTCATGCACGACGGCAAGCGCAGCACGGCCGAAGCCATCGTTTATGAATCTTTTGAGATCATGTCCGAAAAGGTCAAAGAGTCGCCCGTCAAGCTCTTCGAACAGGCCGTGGAGAACGTACGGCCGATGATCGAGGTGCGCTCCCGCCGGGTCGGTGGCTCGACCTACCAGGTGCCCACCGAAATCCGGTCCTCGCGGCGCACGGCGCTCGGGATCCGATGGCTGATCAGCTATGCGCGCCAGCGCCCGGAAAAGGGCATGGCCAAGAAACTGGCAGCCGAGTTCATGGACGCGGCCAACAACCGGGGGGCTGCCGTGAAGAAACGGGAAGACACCCACAAGATGGCTGAGGCGAACAAGGCATTTGCCCACTTTCGCTGGTAACGTTTAAATCCTGAGAATACGGGTCTCACCGCGGAGGGCATAACCGGTATCTATGCCCTTCGCATTTTAAGGGGAGGACAAACCCATGGCCAAGCAGAAGTTTGAGCGGACGAAGCCGCATGTGAACGTTGGCACGATAGGTCACATTGATCATGGCAAGACGACGCTGACGGCAGCGATCACCAAGCAGTTGAGTTTGAAGGGGA
>JBLMXM010000118.1:0-18432 GCA_050257775.1 Hyphomicrobiales bacterium | reverse complement strand
GGGGATACCGGGATACTTCTTTTTAAGGGCCTTATCGTGGTGAAAATCCTGACTGCACCTTTCCCCGGTTTAGACACGTGTAGTCGCATGAGCAAATACCATCTTCTCCCTTGATCGGTCGATGCAATATGCTAAACTCCTCGTGCAAAATTGAGCGGGAGGGATGATGCCGCATGAAGACCATAAATGGGACTGCGCTCTTTCTCACGATCAGTGTGGCAGGTCTGATTCTTCTGAGCCCCCTGGCTTTTTCCCAGGCTCTGCCTGAGTTCGCGGCCTTGAGGGGCCGTTGGCTCAGGACCGACGGCAGCTACGTCATCGAAATCAAGAGCGTCGAGGCCGACGGCCGAATGCAGGCCGCGTATTACAACCCGAACCCGATCAACGTTTTCCAGGCGGAAGCGACTCGCTCCGGGGCGGCGATCACCATATTCATAGAGTTGCGCGCTCCCGGCTACCCCGGCTCCACCTACACGCTGGTCCACGACGCGAAGAGCGATCAACTCAAAGGGATTTACCACCACGCCGGCCTGCGGCAAAACTTCGACGTCGTATTTGTCAGAGCCAAATGAGGGCGAGGACCTCAGCGGCGGAGCAACCCCGACGGAGTTTCAGCATAGTGAATCATGCGCAGACTCTTTTCACCGTTGACCCTCCGAGGAGTCACCTTTCGTAACCGCATTTTTGTCTCCCCCATGTGTCAGTATTCCTGCACGGACGGAGTCCCGGGCGATTGGCACCTGGTGCATCTGGGCAGCCGAGCTGTTGGAGGTGCCGGGCTGGTGATGGTCGAGGCGACTGCGGTGACCCCGGAGGGGCGGATTTCACCCGCCGACACCGGTCTCTGGAACGATGCCCAGGCGAACGCTTTTAGGCGAATCAGCTCGGTTATTGCATCGCAGGGTTCAATACCGGGAATTCAGCTGGCGCATGCCGGCCGGAAAGCGTCGACGACACCCCCCTGGGAAGGTGGCCATCCCATCAAAGCCGGCGATGGCGGTTGGCAACCCGTGGCGCCCAGTCCCCTGCCTTTTGCCCCCGGTTATCCGGTGCCACGCGAATTGTCCCCTGCGGAGATCGAGAAATTGGTCATGAGATTTGCCGAGGCGGCACGGAGGGCTTTAGAGGCAGGGTTCAAGGTGCTCGAGGTTCACATGGCGCATGGTTATCTGCTGCATGGGTTTTTGTCGCCGCTCTCCAATCATCGCCAAGATGAATTTGGCGGAAGCCTGGAGGCTCGGCTCAAATTTCCGCGAACCGTTGCAGCCGCAGTGCGTGATGTTTGGCCTGATTCGCTCCCCATGTTTGTGCGTATCTCAGCCACGGACTGGATGGATAACGGATGGGACTTGGCGCAATCCATTGTCTTCGCTCGCCGCCTTCGCGAGACCGGGGTCGACCTGATCGACTGCTCCAGCGGCGGGATGGTGCCCGATGCTGAAGTCCCAGCAGGGCCGGGATTTCAGGTTCCGTTTTCAGCCGCAATTCGTCGCGATGCGAGAATCGCCACCGGGGCGGTTGGATTCATTACGGATGCGCCTCAGGCCGAGCAGATCTTGGTTTGTGGAGAAGCGGATGCCGTGTTTCTGGCACGAGCCATGCTGAGGGATCCCTACTGGCCGCTGCATGCGGCCCACGAGCTCGGTGTCGACGTTCCGTGGCCTGTCCAATATGAACGCGCGAAGCCCTGAAGAAGTAAGTGCCGGCCTTAGTCGTCCGGCTGAAGCTGAATTTGAACGAGCCTCGATTTTCTAAATCTCCCGGAAGGACGGTTGTCAAGGTATCTCTTGAATTCACGGCTGAACCGGCAAGCGGTTTCATAAATGACCTTTCCGGCGGGTGTGACGGCATGGAGTCCGCCTGGAACCCTCATGATGCGCAGGCTATGAAAGCATGTGCTTCTTAAGTACTGCAGGCGGGATCTTGCTTCCCTTTCGCGCGCATCCGCCAACCTTCCGTTGACCCGGGAAGATTTTTATTAAGAAAGCGCTTCGCGCTTTCCGGATGATGTCCTATCTTCTCCGTGTCCGATCTTCTCTTGACGCTTGCGTGCACCCGTGATTTGATAGCGCAAGGGCGCCGGCGGCTGCTCGCCGCAGGCGATGAAATACCCCAGAAAGAAGGAGCACACCATGCCGGTTGCAGACTACAAAACCTATTGCCAAATGATCGACCGGGCTTTCACCGGGAAGTATGCCTATCCGGCCATCAACGTCAGCTCCATGGCTACTGCCAGTTCGGTGCTGAAGGGCCTGGCCGAATCCAAGAGCGATGGGATCATCCAGGTATCGACGGGCGGCGGCGCCTTCGCCTCCGGCTCGATAGTGAAGGACATGGCCCTTGGGGCCATCGCCATCGCCGAATATGTGCACCGGGTGGCCGACCGCTATCCCGTTTATGTCGCCCTGCACACCGACCACTGCCAGGCGGACAAACTGGATCAGTTCGTGAATCCTCTCATCGAAGAAACCCGGCGCCGAAGGGCGAAGGGTCTGCCCAATCTCTTCAACAGCCACATGTTCGACGGCAGCGCGCTGCCGCTCAAGGAGAATCTCGACATCGCCGTCAAGCTGCTCGAACGTTGCCGTGAGAACGAGATCATCCTCGAGATCGAGGCCGGCGTGGTGGGCGGCGAGGAGGACGGCATCCAGGCGAAGGCCTCGGCCAAACTTTACACGACGCCCGAGGACACCCTGGAAGTGGCCCGCCGGCTGAACGCAGTCAAAGGGGGCCGCTATCTCCTGGCCGCAACCTTCGGAAATGTCCACGGGGTCTACAAACCCGGCCATGTGAAGCTCAAGCCGTCCATCCTGAAGGACTGCCAGGACGCAGTGGCCAAGGCTCACGGAGAAAAGGCGCGCTTTGCACTGGTGTTTCACGGCGGCTCCGGCTCCACCCTGGAGGAGATCCGGGAGGCCTTGGACTACGGGGTGGTCAAGATGAACATCGACACCGACACCCAGTACGCCTTTACCCGCCCGATCGCCGATCACATGATGAAAAACTATGACGGGGTCCTCAAGGTGGACGGCGAGGTGGGCAGCAAGAAGCACTACGATCCGCGCAGCTACCTGGCTGCAGCGGAGAAAGCCATGGCGGAGCGCGTGAAGCAGGCGGTGAAGGATCTGCGGGGGGAAGGAACCACCCTCTTCAAGTGAAGGATGAGGAATGAGGTTAGGCATGGAACTAAAGACGGAAGATTTAAGTGTTCAGCGGCTGGGGACGTGTCGGATTCAATCCCCCATCTCCGGGGCGCACTTCGTCAGCGACGAAGACCACGTCGTGCTGCAATCGAACCCGGCCGCGATCAAAACCGGGCTGGAAAAGGCCGGGAGCATCCTGGCCTTTGAAAAAGCCGGCCCGCGGGAAAAGATCTACTTCGACCCCTCCAAGCTGAAATGCGGCATTATCACCTGCGGCGGGCTGTGCCCGGGGCTGAACGATGTCATCCGGGCTGTGG
This sequence comes from Hyphomicrobiales bacterium, assembly GCA_050257775.1. Lineage (GTDB taxonomy): Bacteria > Desulfobacterota > Desulfobacteria > Desulfobacterales > SpSt-501 > SpSt-501. Next base: position 14,972 of record JBLMXM010000118.1, on the reverse strand, counting down.
TGCTCAGCCTGTTCTACAACTACAAGGTCAGGACCGTGTTCGGCTTCCCTTACGGCTACGAGGGCCTCACCCCTCGGTATGGCCACCGCCCCAAGGAGCTGGACCCGGAGACCGTGAGCCGCATCCACGAATACGGAGGAACGATCCTGGGGTCATCCCGGGGCAACCAGGACGTCGGCGAGATGGTCGACACCCTGGACCGCATGAACCTGGGGATCCTGTTCGCCGTTGGCGGCGACGGCACGCTGCGCGGAGCCCAGGCGATTGCCGAGGAAATCGGCCGCCGGGGGCTGAAGATTTGCGTGATCGGCATCCCCAAGACCATCGACAACGACATCTCCTACGTGGAACGATCCTTCGGATTTGAAACGGCGGTGTCGGGGGCGGTGAAAGCCATCGACGCGGCGCACACCGAGGCCCAGGGCGCACGCAACGGAATCGGTCTGGTCAAGCTCATGGGTCGCGAGTCCGGCTTTATCGCGGTATTCGCCTCCCTGGCCCGGAGCGATGTCAACTTCTGCCTGATTCCGGAGGTGCCGTTCACACTGGACCAACTGCTCGAGGCCTTGAGGAAGCGGCTGGAACGCCGGGGGCATGCGGTCATTGTGGTGGCCGAGGGCGCCGGCCAGGACCTGACGGGGGACACGGCGGAGCGGGATGCTTCCGGGAACGTGAAGTTCAAGGACATCGGGCTTTTCCTGAGGGACCGGATCAATGCGTATCTTAAGAAGATCGACATGGAGTCCACCCTCAAGTATATCGACCCCAGCTACACGATCCGCGGGGTCCCCGCCAACGCTTACGATTCGGCCTTCTGCCTGCTGCTCGGCCAGAATGCGGTGCACGCCGGCATGGCCGGTCGCACCAACATGGTGGTGGGCTACTGGATGAACACCTTCACCCACGTGCCCATACCGCTCGCCGTGTCCGCCCGCAAGACGGTGGACCCGGACGGCTGGGTCTGGAGCAGCGTGCTCACAAGTACGGGCCAGCCCAAAGCCATGCGCTGAGGTGCTCATACGATGAGCGCATGAAAGAGGGGTGGGGGGGGCGGCAAGCCATCAAGGCCACTCGACAAGGCGTATCCAAGCTTTATTTTGAAGAATACTTTAGAATTGCATCGTCGCCTAAAAAGCCGCCTGGTGCCTTCACGACCAATCGGAGAACCAACCCCAACAGGCAGAGGAGGTGGGTCATGGCCAAGAAGGGAAAGGATTATTTCAAGGCCCTCTACGACGTGGCCAGGGTCATCAATGCGTCTCTAAAACCGGAGGAGGTTTTGGCGCAAATTGTCCAATGCGCGGCCAAGGCCATGGAAGTCAAGGCCTGTTCGCTCCGGGTGCTGGACTCCAAGAGAGAACGGCTGCTCATGGGAGGCTCGTGGGGGCTGTCGAAGGGCTACATTCGCAAGGGACCGGTCCTGGTCAAGGAAAGCGGATTGGATCAAAAGGCGCTCCGGGGAAGAACGGTCTGGATTGAAAATGCCCAGACCGACAAGGATTTCCAATACCAGGGCAAGGCCCGGGCCGAGGGGATCATATCGCTGCTGGTGGTGCCCCTGATGCTCGGGAAGAAGGCCATCGGAGTCTTAAGGGTGTATTCCTCCGAGGTCCGCAAGTTTGATCAAGATGAAGTTCAGTTTCTCCAGGCGGTGGCCCATCTGAGCGCCATCGCCATGGAAAATGCCAGGATGCACCAGGTGTTGCGAACCGACTTCGACCTTCTAGTCGCCCACGGGTACCGGGTCGATGACAACTGATAGGCTACTGCCCCGTCATCAAAGGAGGTTCTTATGGTCCGCATGGGAATAAACGGCTTCGGCCGCATCGGCCGGCAGGTTCTCAAGGCCGTACTCGAGAGACACCCCAAGCAGCTGAAGGTGGTGGCTGTAAACGACCTGTTTGACGTTGAAACCAACGCTCACCTTTTCAAGCATGACTCCAGCTACGGCCGGTTTGCCGGCGACGTAAGGGTCGAGGGCGGGCAGTTTGCCGTAAACCGGCAGCGCATTCAGAATTTCGCGGTCCGGGATCCGGCCGCCATACCCTGGAAGGATGCCGGGGTGGACATCGTGGTCGAAAGCACCGGGCTGTTCCGCACCGGGCCCAAGGCGGCCGCCCATCTGGAGGCCGGCGCGCGCAAAGTCATCATCAGCGCCCCGGCCAAGGAAGAGGATGTCACCATCGTCATGGGAGTCAACCAGGATTCCTATGACCCCAAGAAACACCACATTATCTCCAACGCTTCCTGTACGACCAACTGCCTCGCACCACCCGCCTTGATTGTTCACCGCGCCTACGGCATCGAAAAGGCCTTGATGACCACGGTGCATTCCTACACCGCCGACCAGCGCATCCTGGATCTGGCGCACAAGGACCTGCGCCGGGCGCGCACGGCCGGGGTGAGCATCATCCCGACCAGCACCGGAGCGGCCAAGGCGGTCGCCCGGGTCATTCCCGAGCTGGCTGGTCGGTTTGACGGGTACGCGTTGCGCGTGCCCACTCCGACCGTGTCCATCGTGGATTTCGTGGCGCAGCTCAACCGCAAGGTCTCCACCGAGGAGCTTCGCACCGAGCTGGCCCGCGCCTCGGAGCATGAGCTCAAGGGCATCATGGCCTGCGAGTCGGAGCCGCTGGTCTCCGTGGACTTCAAAGGCAACCCGCATTCATCCATCATCGATCTGGAGTTCACGTCGGTGCTTCAGGGGAACATGGCCAAGGTGGTCGCCTGGTACGACAACGAGTGGGGATATTCCTGCCGGGTCTCCGACCTGGCTGCGTTCATAGCGGAGCGAGAATTATAGTGTAGTGCCCGCTAATAAGTTGTATTATTCCGTCGGCTCCTCAGCAGCTCTATTCCAGTGCGGGCGCAGGCTCACCGGGGTGCGAGCCGTGGTGAACCGCAACCCATCCGTCCACGGATCCTGCGCACGGCAGCCAGCCCGCTCCATACGTTTCCGGACAGCCCCGGAGGACCGGCCTCCACGAAGCCGCCGCCCGTCTCTGCCTGCCGTCGGTACCTTCTAGACGGCTGGGGGGCGTGGCAGAGTCGCATGAAAAATTGGGTTGGGGTTCGCCACGGCTCGCACCCCGGTGAGCCTGTCCATGAGACGCCGAGATTGGAAGGTCCCGCGATAGGTCAATCGCATATTTTAAGTTATTTTCGGGACAGGAGACTGGCAGGCTAGCGCCATCCGATCGGCTCGTACCCCTTCTCGCGAAGACAGCGGTCCACGAAGTTCTTGAAAACGGCATCCGGTTCATTGGAATTAAGGACCCCCCGCACCAGGCCCCCGGCCGCACCGCCGGCTCCACCGGCTGCCGCACCGCGGCCCAGGTTCCCCAGTACCGCCCCTGTTGCCGCGCCCACCGCACCGCCCACGGCCGCACCGCCTGCGGTGCTCTTAGCGACTTCAGCGCCCTTATCTTCCTCGGCGCCACCCTCTTTGGCGTAGCGGATGCACGCATCGATATCGGCCTGGGCGGTTTCATTTCCCACCTGTTTCAGGTGGGCATTCGGGTAAAGGACCGGGCGCTTGTCAGCGCATCCAACCCATACCATGGCAGCCACCAGCAGCCAGCTGGAGTTTTTAATCATCTGGTTTGGCCTCCTGGGGAGCAAGGTCTGTCTCGGGTTCGGCGGGGAAACGTCGAGAATTTCCTTCAATCCCGAAGAGTTGTGTTGATGAGATTAAATAGCGCGAAAACGCGGCAGATTCAAGGAATCCGGCAATGCTGTCCTCAAGTTATCGGAAAGAACTGCCGATATCGGGTATGAACCGGTACGCTCATGCCAGGGGGACGTTCGCTTCCCCAAGAAGAGGACACCGTCGTGGACGAAGACAAACTCAGACGCATCCTGACTCAAGTCAAATCATTTCCGGGCATGCCGGCCACGGCAGCCCGGCTGCTGCCCTTGCTCCGGAATCCGGACTCCAGCGCCGCCAAAATCGAGGATATCCTCAAGTATGACCCCGGGTTGACGGCCAATATCCTCAAGCTGACCAATTCGGCTTTTTTCGGGCTCCCATCGCGCGTCAGTTCCGTTCGCCAGGCCATCATGCTGCTGGGGTGGAAGCGCCTGATGCAGCTCGTCATGACCATGTGCATGAGCGCACTCATGAAAAAGTCGATTCCGGGTTACGATTTGCCGCGGGGGGAGCTGTGGCGCCATTCGGTGGCCGTCTCCGTGGCGGCCGACCTGCTCGTCAAGTCACTCTCCATCGGCGACGCCGATGAAGTGTTCACCGCAGCACTGCTCCACGACATCGGCAAGCTCGTTCTGGGCGACTACGTGCAGGAAGACCTGGAGAAGATCGAAGTGATGGTCGCCAAGGGCATCTCGTTCGAAGTGGCGGAATACATCGTGCTGGGGACCAATCATGCGGACATCGGCGCCAGAATCTTGAAAAACTGGGCGTTGCCCCAGGAGTTGGTCAATGCGGTCAGCTGGCACCACGATCCGGAAGACTGCGACAAATTCTGCCTGCTCAGCGATGTGGTGCATGTCGCCAATATCGTGGGACGCCGGGTCGGTTTCGGGAAGAGCCGGAACGGACAGGCCGTTGAACCGTCGCTGGAGGTCATCGAGCGCCTGGATATCAATCAGAACCACATCGATAAGCTTGCCGAGCAGACCGTTCAGGAAGTCGGGAAACTGACGGACATCTTGAACTAGATGACGGTATAGTAAAGACTTATCTGCTTCGACGACTTTGTAAGAAGGTCAAGATCAAGGCAGGCGAGTCTCGCGGCACGAGGCGCACTGACCGTACGCCGCGGCGACAGCGAGATGAGGCGCCACGCCGAGATTGCCCATTTTACAAAATCATCAGAGGTAATCCTTCCACTCCCAGCAGACCATCCCGTGCTTTTGCTCGCAAATCAGGTTTCCCTTGTCCGCTGCGGCTTCCAGGGCATCCCGGATGCTTTCCCGGTCTTGAGAAGTGGCGGCGTGCACCCGCTGGACGAGGGTATCCAGACAGCTATCGGGGTCCGCAGGCTGCCGGTCCGGCCAGGTTCCCACCTGCGCGAGAGTGTCCTTCATCATGAGATCATACACCAGGACGATCCGTTCCAAGTTAGTCACCTGGTAAGCCTCATCGGCGTCAGCCTTGCCCGCCAGCATGCGCTCCTTGATGTCGCCGAGATAACGATTGAACCGGTCCTCCCACTCGACGGCGATCTCATCGAGCATCTGGCGGGTGACGGTTTTGGTTTCGGCGACGGCCCGGTTGGCATGGTAGCATGACCAGTCGTTGGTAAGGATGCGGATGCCCAGTTCGCGTCTGCGCTCACGCACCTCGGTGCCGGGAAACGGCGCAAGGATGTGGAACCCGTAGACAAGCCCTTTTTTCTCCAACCGCTTGCCGAACGCGAGCGTCTCACGCAAGGTATCCGGCGACTCGCCGGGGAGCCCCAGAATGAAGGAGGCAAAGGGGGTAAGGCCCGCATCCGTGCACATGTCCACCGCCGCGACGACCTGCTCCAGGGTGATCCCTTTCCGGATGGATCTGAGGATTCCCGAATTCCCCGATTCGATGCCGAAGCTGACCGCCGTGCAGCCAGCGGCTTTCATCTTAGCGAGAAGCTCAGGTGAGACCGTGTCCACCCGGGCGAAAGATGTCCACTTGATGCGGAGGCCTCGCCGCAGGATTTCATCGCAGATGGCCGTGCACCGGACAGGATCAGCGGTGAACAGGTCATCGGCCAGGTTGACCTGGTGGAAACTCAAGGCATATAGAGAGGCCAACTCGTCGACCACTTTCGCGGGGTTGCGGAAGCGCACCCGGGCTCCCACCATCCTGCGGCCGATGCAGAATATGCAGGCATGGGGACAGCCGCGCGAGGTGGTCATGGTGATGGGCATACCCAGGGCCCGGTAACGGCCGAGCGGCAGCAGCCGACGGGCGGGCATGGGCAAGGTGTCCAGGTCCCGGATGAAACCCCGCCGCGCCGTAACGCGGTGGCCGGAGCCCGTGCGATAGGCGATGCCTTTCACCGTCCCAAGGCCGGCTCCGGCCTCGACGGCGGCGCTGAGTTCGACGATGGTCCGCTCACCCTCACCCAAGGCGACGATATCCAGATCCGGGCAAGCCTCCAGAGTGTCCGACGAGCTGAATGTGACATGCGGTCCGCCCAGGACCGTGACGATGTGAGGGGCGAGGCGCTTCACGTCCCTCGCCACGGACAGGGCGCGGTCGACGTTCATGGTGACGGCGGTCAGCCCGACCAGGGCGGGTTTGAATTCATCGAGGATTTCGGCGAGCATCTTCTCGCTGTAAGGGTAGACCACCAGGTCGAGCACGCGGACGTCAACCCCTGCTTGTTCAAGAGCCGCAGCGAGATAGGCCAGTCCCAGCGGAGGGGAGGGGGTTTCGGCGATCGGGTAAAAGGGGTTGATCAGTAACACTCGCATCGTGAAAGGACCGGGTTCCCTAAGGTTGGGGGATTCCGTCTTTATGAAACGGAGAGAAGAGGTTTCAGGTGTTAGGTTTCAGGCAGAGGATCGGATCGCTGGAATAACCGATATTATCCTTCGCTTAACACCTGACACCGCTTGTTTGGGCAAAAAAACGGGGCCCGACCCCGAAGGCCCAGGCCCCATTCTATGGACGGCAAGCAACAGGTTTTCGGTTAGAACAGCCCGGACACCGCACCGGTCTTCACGTCCACATCGACCCGACGGAAGGCCGGGTTGGAGCTCGTCCCGGGCATCAGGCTGATGGCGCCGGCGCAGGGGCAGAGGAACTTGGCACCGGAGTAAATCAGGACGTCCCGGATGGGCAGCGTCCACCCCTTGGGCACGCCTTTGAGGACCGGGTCGTGGGTCAGGCTGAGGTGCGTCTTCACCATCATGGTGGCATAGTCTGCGTATTTGGGCTCGGACTCCAGCATTTTGGCCTTGGCCTCGGCATCCGGGGTCCAGGATACCCCGTCGGCTCCGTAGACCTCCTTGGCGATGCGGGCCACGCGGTCGCGCAGTTTCATCTCCAGGGGATAGAGAAATTTGAATTCCGTCTTGTCGTTGCAGGCGTCGATGACGGCGTCGGCCAGCTCAAGCGCCCCATCGCCGCCCTTCAGCCAGTGCTGGGACTCGGCGCAGCGGGCCCCGGCCGCCTCGGCCGCCTTTTTCACGATCTTGATCTCGGCATCGGTGTCGCTGTGGAAGCGGTTGACGCACACCACCGGGTTTATCCCGGACTTGCGGATGACGTTGATCAGGTGGGCCATGTTGGCGCAGCCCTTCTCCACCAATGCAAGATTTTCCTTGGTGTACTCGTCGGGCAGCGCCTTGCCGGCCACGACCTTGGGCCCGCCGCCGTGCATCTTCAGGGCGCGCACCGTGGCGGTCAGAACCGACACATGGGGTTTCAGGCCGCTGAAGCGGCACTTCACGTTCCAGAATTTCTCAAACCCGATGTCGGCGGCAAAACCGGACTCGGTCACATGATAGTCGAACAGCTTGAGCCCGACGCGGTCGGCGATGATGGAGGACTGGCCGACGGCGATGTTGGCGAAGGGCCCGGCGTGCACCATGCAGGGCTGGTATTCGGCCGTGCTCATGAGGGTCGGGTTGATCGTGTTGCGCATGAAGGCGGCCATGGCGTTGCCCACCTCGAGGTCCCCGGTGGTCACCGGTTTGCCGCTCTGGTCGAAGGCCACGGTGATCGCGTTCAGGCGCTTCTTGAGATCCGCCAGGTCGTTGGCCACGGCCAGGATGGCCATGCACTCGGAGCCCACGGCGATGCCGAACTTGGAATACATCATGTAGCCGTCCTGCCGGCCGCCGATGCCGATGATGATGTTGCGCAGCGACTGCGCGCAGAAATCCATGACCCAGCCCATCTCGATGCGGGTGGGGTCGATGTTGAGCCGGCGCATCTTGGTCAGGCGCGCCAGCTGCTCGTCGGTGTAGTTGCGCTCGTGCTGCATGCGCGCGGTGAGGGCCACCATGGCGAGGTTGTGGGCATTCATGATGTCGTTGATGTCGCCGGTCAGCCCCAGGGAGAACTCGGTCATCGGGATCAGCAGGGCGTTGCCGCCGCCCGCCGCCGTGCCCTTGACGTTCATGGTGGGCCCGCCGGAGGGCTGCCGCAGGGCGCCGCCAACGTTCTTGCCGCGCTTACCCAGGCCTTCCATGAGCCCGACCGAGGTGGTGCTCTTGCCTTCGCCGAGCGGCGTCGGGGTGATGGCGGTGACCTCGATGTACTTCCCGTCGGGCTTGCCTTTCAGGCGCTCGATGATCTTCAGAAAATCCAGCTTGGCCAGGCGGCCCATGGGGAGCATTTCATCCTTCTGCAGGCCGAGCTTCTGCTGCCAATGCTCGGGGGTGGGCATCTTCTTCTCCGCCGCCTCGGAAATCTGCCAGTCGGCCATCTTCGTCGCATCGTAGGGCATCGGTTTGGTCCTCCTTCTTTCCGTTGGGATTATGGAATCATCGATGAACAGGTTCAGACCGAACGGGTGATAGAATCCCCGTTTGCAGTTGTCAGGGCAGTCCGCCGGAGCGCGGTGCCCTGTTTTTCAGGAATATTTGGGTAAGGGGCTATACCATCCGGCATCCGCTTTAGCAAGACCTAATTTGATCAATTGGGGCAGCGAGCTATTTGGCAAGAAGTTGCTCCGCGTCGGGCTGCAGCTGGTGAAGTCGGTAGTAGAACCCCCGGCGATCCATGAGCGCCGGGTGGGTCCCGGATTCAATGATCCGGCCCCGGTTCATGACCAGGATGCGGTCGGCCGTGCGCACGGTGGACAGGCGGTGAGCCACCACGAGAGCGGTGCGATGCCGCATCAGCCGCTCCAAAGCCTCCTGGATCCACTGCTCCGTCTGGGAGTCGATGGCCGAGGTGGCTTCATCGAAGAGGATCAGCTGGGGGTTGCGGGCAAACGCCCGGGCCATGGCAATGAGCTGGCGTTCGCCGGTCGAGATGGAGCTGCCGCCTTCGCCGAGCACGGTGTCCAGGCCCTCCGGCAGCCGGCCGATGAGCCGCTTCAGGTTGGAGGCTTCGATGACGGCATCGGTTTGGTCGGAGGAGAGGCCGGAGACGCCCTGGAAAATGTTGTCGCGGATGGTACCCGAAAACAGGAAGGGGTCCTGCATGACCAGGGCCATCCGATCGCGGAAGACGGCGCTCGGGTAGTCGCGCAGGTCGCGGCCGTTGATCGTTACCCGGCCGGCGGTCGGGTCATAGAGCCGGGGGATGAGGTTGACTAGGGAGGTCTTGCCGGCGCCGGTGGGTCCCACCACGGCCACGGTTTCGCCCTGCTGCAGCGCGAAGCTGACGTCATGGAGCACGTTTTCTCCCGGCACATAGCCGAACTGTACATGTTCGAAGCGCAGCTCCTCGATGGCGGGTAATCCGGGCGGGCGGCCGATAGGTGGGGGCGTCGGCTGGGGCAGGACGGTATGGGTGTCGAGCACCAGGAAAATTCGTTCGGCGGAGGCCATGGCGTTCTGCAGGATGTTGTATTTTTCAGCGAGATCCCGCAGGGGGCGGAAAAACATTCGGATGTACGAAATGAAGGCCACCAGCGCTCCCAGGCTGAGCGCTTGGTTGAGCACCTGGCCACCGCCGTACCACACGATGATGGCCACGGCCGCCACCGCCAGCACCTCCACCAGGGGCATGAACACGGCCAGCACTCGGATCTGCTCCATGCCGGATATGTAGTTTGCCTGGTTCAGGTGCGCAAACCGGCCGAAGTTATTCGCTTCCTGGCGGAAGAGCTGGATGACGCGCATTCCGCCGATGGTTTCGGCAAAGCGGGTGTTGATTTCAGCCACCTGCACCCGCAGGGTGCGGAAAATTTGCCGCGCGCGCTTTGAAAAGAGCATTGAGGCGATCAGCACCCACGGCAGCACGCTGAAGGTGACCAGCGCCAGTTTCCAGTCCAGCACCAGCATCACCGCGGCGATACCGGCGAGCAGAACGAGGTCCTTGAAGACGAAGGATATGAACGAGGTGAAAAGCTCGTACATGTTCTGCACATCGCTGGTCGTACGGGTCACCAGCCGGCCCACCGGGTTGCGGGTGAAAAATTCCAGGGCCAGATCCTGGATGTGGGTGAACAGCTGCATGCGCAGATCGTGCATGATGCGCTGGCCGCTGATCTCCATGACCACGGACTGGACGAAGTTGAGCAGGAAATCGAGAACCACCAGGAGCGCGAATATGCCGGTCATGAGTGCGAGTCCCGACAAATCAGTGCGGCGCAGCTCGGCCAGGTCCTCTTTGCTCAGGGAGGACAGGACCTCATACGGAATGGTGGCAGCCCCTCCCTCGACCCGGGCCAGGTGAGGATAGCGTTGCAGGACGGCCGCTGCTCCCGGATCGGACGCATCGACTCGCAGGCGTCGTTGCCGGTCCGCCGCATGGGCGGATGTCGGAGCCGATGCCGGGACCGCCGCCGGCACGATGTAACGGTCAATGGCCAGTTTGGTGACATAGGGCAGGGCCAACTCCAGCAGGGTGATCAAGACCACCAGCCCGATGGACCCGAAGAGCAGCCGGCGATGGGGGCGGGTGAACGGATAGAGCCGCCGCAGGAGCCTAACATCGTAAGTTTTGCCCAGGCGGGTTTCTTCGAAATAATCCGGCTCAGGCCGCATGCTGCTCCTCCTCGATTTCCTGGAGGCGATGGGTCCTGGCGTAATAGCCGCCCGCTGCCATGAGATCCGCGTGCCGACCGAAAGCGGTCACCCGGCCTCGGTCGAGAACCGCGATCCGGTCGGAAAAGCTAACGGCCGAGAGCCGGTGCGAGGCGATGAGGATGGTCTTGCGGCCGGCCCATCGGCGGATGCTCCGGGTGATTCGCTCGCCGGTTTCAAAATCCACTTGGCTGATGGGGTCGTCCAAGATCAGCACCGGCGCATCCGCGAGCAGGCAGCGGGCGAGGGCCACGCGCTGCTTCTGTCCGCCGGAGAGCATCACGCCCCTTTCGCCGACCACGGTGTCAAAGCCCTGCGGAAAAGACCGCACGGTGTCGAGGACGGCGGCGGCAAGCGCGGCCTCCTCAAGGCGCTCCTGCGGGATGGCCGGATCTCCGAAGGTGATGTTGTCTCGAATGGTGCCGGCGAAGAGGAACGGCTCCTGGGGCATAAATGCGATGGCGCCGCGCAGGTCTTCCAGGCGCAGGCCGCGCACATCTCTCCCGTCCACCCGCACCCGGCCCGCCGTGGCGTCGTGCAGCCGGGGGATCAGGCTGAGCAGCGTGGTCTTGCCGCTGCCCGGGGGCCCGACGATGCCGAGCACCGTCCCCGCCTCGATGGCCAGGTCGATGCCGTCCAGGGCGGGCAAGGACGAGGGGCCGGAGCGGCTGGGATAGGTGTAGCCGACGGCTTCGAAGACAATACCGCCTCGGGGAGCCCTGAGGGGGTGGGCGTCGGCCGAATTGCGGATGGCGGGTGTGGTGGCCAGGATTGCGGCGACGCGCCCCAGCGACGCCCGACCCCTCTGCACCAGGCTGGTGACCCAGCCGAGCGCCATCATCGGCCAGGTCAGAAGGCTGAGGTAGCTGATGAACGCTACGAAATCCCCCGGCGTGATGGTGAACATGATCGTCTGGCGGCCTCCGAGCAGCAGGACCAGGGCCATGCTCAGGCTGGTGAACAGCTGCATCATCGGGATAAAGAGGCCTGAGATTCTCACCAGCTTGAGGTTTTCCTGCACGTAAGCCTGCGACGCCGTCTCTACCCGCTCGCCTTCCGCCGCCTTGCGGTTGTGCGCTTTGATCAGGCGGATGCCGGCGAAGCGCTCCCGGATGATTTCGGTCAGATCGGAGAAGGAAGCCTGCACGGCTTGATACCGGCGGTGCATTCGGCGGCTGAAGAATCGCGTGCCCGCGGCGATCAAAGGCATCGGGATGAGCGCGAAACAGGTCAGCGTGAGGTTGATGTAGACCATGAACGCAATGGCGGCGGCACCCATGACCACAGCGTCGTTCAAGGCCACCAGGCCCATGCCCGTCGCCATGCGGATCTGCTGGATGTCGTTGGTGGCGTGAGCCATCAGATCGCCCGTACGGGTGCGATCGAAATAATCGGCCGACAGGGTCTGCAAATGGTTGAAGAGGCGGTCGCGCAGCCCCTGTTCAACGCGGCGGGAGGTCCCCAGCAGGCAAAGCCGCCACACGTAGCGAAAGACCCCGATCAAAATCCCTATGGCACACATGTACGCGGCATAGAGCAACAACCGTCCGGTCTCGGCACGCATGGCGGTCAGGTCGTCCACGGCCCATTTGATGATGCGGGGGATGACCAACTGCAGCACGTCGACCACAATCAGGCTCAGCAGCCCGATGACGATCCGAAAGCGGCTTTCCGCGAAGTAGGGCGTGATGATCGTTAAAGGACGGATGCGCGCTGTGGAATTCGGGATATCTGCTGGAATATCCTGGGCCATGTATTACTCCCTGATCCAGGCGATTGAGTTCTGGATTTTTGCGGTAAGACTCCCCCGGGCCTTGAGGCCACCCGATATATTGCACAATACGGGTATTTCCCATGTTGGATAACACAGGAACAGAGGATGGGCAACGGCGAGGAGGGAGCCTGAATGCTGTTTTTTACATCGTTGACTTTGATTATGCCGCTTGTTATTCTAACCGCATGGAACTTGGGAATATTGTTGAATATATCGATCGCCAGAGAATTCTCTGTGCGGTTGTTCTGGAGGTCAAGAACCAGCGACTGAGGCTGCTCACGGAAAATAATAGAGAGGTCAATCTATCGGCCAGCCGGCTGCTGCACCGGGATCGGACGCGTCTTGACCTGTCCATGGGCCGGACGCGGATGGTGGATGCCCTTAAAGAGGTCGCCCAAAAGCGCAAGGCGCTCATCGAGAAGGTTGTCATCCGCGAGCTTTGGGAGGTCCTTAATTCGGAGCAGGAGTGGATCGATCTGGAGACCATGGCATCGTTTTGCTTCCCGGGGGCTGCCAACGGGGACCATCAATCCGCTGTCATGCGGGCGCTCTTTGAAGACCGACTTTATTTCAGGTTCAATCCGGGACGCTTCTTCCCCAATTCCGAGGAGCAGGTCGGCCGCCTGATCACCCAGCGCGACGAGGAAGCTCGACGGCAGCGCATTATCGAAAATGGAGGCGACTGGCTGCGCCGGTGCTTGGCCCGCAACGGCCCAACGGTGGCGGACGCGCAGGAGGCCGGTGCCGGCGAATTCCTTGATGTGCTCAAGTCGTATTACCTCTTCGAAAAGGAATGCCCGGATCACTATTTGGCCAAGGGGATGCTGGAGCGGGCGGGCCTGGAGGGAACCGGCGAGCTGTTTGCCGCCCTCGTCAAGGCAGGAATCTTCAGGGAAAATGAGAACATCGATCTGCTCCGTTTCATGGTCCCGGTGGAGTTTTCGGCGGAGTCGGGGCAGGCGGCCGGGGAATTGATGGGCCCGGGATGTTCGGTTCAGGCGGATTCCCGCCGGGAGGATTTGACCTGCCTCAACCTGTTCACCATCGACGGTCAATCCACCCTGGACTTCGACGATGCCTTGAGCCTGGAGGTGTCGCCGGACGGATTCCGCCTGGGGATCCACATCACGGACGTGGCCCATTTTGTGCGCAAAGACGGGCCGCTGGATCGGGACGCCCGCAGCCGCGGCAGCTCGATCTACATGCCGGATCAGAAGATCCCCATGCTGCCGCCGGCCCTGGCCGAGGGGATGTGCAGCCTGAAGGCCGGGGAGATCCGGCCGGCGATCAGCACGCTGGTGGATATCGGGCCCGAGCTGAGCGTGCGGGGCTACCGGATCATGCCGAGCATGGTCCGGGTGAGAGATCAGCTGACCTATTTCGGCGTGAATCTGTCGGCGGAGCAGGATCCCAATGTGATCCGGCTGTGCAGCATCGCGAGAAAATTCCGCGAGTCCCGCCTGGCGGCCGGGGCCGTGCATATTTCCGTGCCGGAGATCAACATCTGGCTGGGGGACAACGGCGACATCAATGTGAACCGGGTCAACCGCGAAAGCCCGGCCCGCATGCTGGTTGCAGAGATCATGATTCTGGCCAACTGGTTGATGGCCAAGTGTCTGGCCGAGCATGGCATCCCGGCCGTGTTCCGCTCCCAGCCGGCGCCGAGGGAACGCTTGTACCGCGGCGAAGAGGGGACCCTCTACCAGAACTGGATGCAGAGGCGCCTGCTCAACCGCTTTATCCTGGGGAACGCTCCCGAAAAGCATGCCGGCCTGGGGCTGGATGCCTACGTGACAGCGACCTCCCCCATCCGCAAATACTTCGACCTGGTCACCCAGCGACAGGTGCGGGCCGTTCTCGGGCTGGAGGAGCCTTACTCGGCCGACGATATCGACCGGATCCGCCAGGAATTGGAAACCCCGATGAGCCACGTCGCCCGCCTGCAGATGGGCCGCCAGCGCTACTGGTTGCTGAAATATCTCGAACAGAGGATCGGGCAGAAAGAGGAGGCGATCGTGCTGGTGCGTCGGCGGAACAGCTTCCAGATTCTTTTGACGGATTACATGCTGGAATGCGACCTGCCGATCACGGGCTTTCTCGACCTCAAGCCCGAGGATCTGATCCAGGTGACCATCCAGAACGTCAGCGCCCGGAAAGATCTGGTGGCGCTCACGATCGGATAAACGGCCTTATTTCACCCGAACGACCCGCCCTGCCGTGATGGTCTGCAACTCCTGCGGCGTCAGTTTGAACACAGCTTTTGGAGTGCCGGCGGCTGCCCAGATGTCCGGGTAGCCGAACAGGTCCTCGTCGATGAGCACCGTCAGAGGCTGCTGGTGACCCACCGGCGGCACGCCGCCGATTGCAAATCCGGTTGTTTTTCGGACAAAATCGGCATCGGCCTTCAGGATGGATTCCCCCAGCAGCCGGGCCAGAGCACTCTCGTTGACGCGATTGGCGCCGCTGGTGATGACGAGCACACCCCGATGGCTGGAAGCCCCCTTGAACACCAACGATTTAGCAATCTGCCCCACCTCGCATCCGACTG
>JBLMXM010000117.1:0-14916 GCA_050257775.1 Hyphomicrobiales bacterium | reverse complement strand
TGCCGTGCAGGTCTTCGTGAATCCACGGGAAGACGTGTGCTTTTCCAAGGAATAGGATCAGGAAGAGCCCGATCGACACCGGGAAGAATCCGGCGAAGGCGCCCGAAAGGCCGGCCAATGGCCCGCTCCAGCGGGCCTTGGTGATGTGGGTGACGGCCGAGAAGAGCACCGCTCCCTGGGCGGCTGCCGACCACAGCAGGAAGTTGATGAGATATGCCTGCCAGGCCAGCGCCGGATGCTCACCCGCCGCGCCGACCACGAAAGTGACGAGGCCGACAACGGCCAGGGCGAAGCCGAGCGCGAAGATCGAACGCTTCGGCACGGCCGGCTTCCCCGACAGATCCGATGGCAAGGTCGTTTTCATCCGAAAACCCTGGCCTCCCCGCCCTTCTTCTGAAAAAAGCCCATCAGCTCATCCCGGCGACTGCGGTCACAGGCGGCGAGCACGCCGAAGTGCTCGCCGGAGCAACGCGGGTCGTAGAATTCCAGCCCCTCGTAGTCGGGCAGCCGTGCGCAGATCAGCAAGCCGAGCACGTTGCCGAAGACGGAAAACAGAATGGTGAACTCGAAACCGACGATGACAAAGGGGATCAGGGCGACGATCGGCTTGCCGCTGACGATCAGGCCCCACCGGGTTGCGGTAAAAATCGCCAAGGAAAAACCGGAAAAGAACCCGAGAATTCCCCCCATCAGGGTAAACCAACCTACGCGGCCTTTCTTGAGCTTGAGGGCCTCCATGATCTTGTGGCTGGGAAAAGGGCTGTGGGCGCGCCGGAATTGGAAACCGGCCGCCTCCAGGTCTAGAATGGCCTTGGCGGCCTTGCCCTCCTCCCTGAACACTCCCATGATGTACGTGTCAGCCGGCATGCGTCGTGGTCTCCTTCATCTCGGTCATGGATATCGACGGCATGTGTTTGACGAAGAGCAGGAACAGGAACAGGAACAGGCAAAAGCTCGCGGCCAAAATTCCGTACTCGACCACCGAGGGCGCATAGAATCCCCAGGCATGCGGAGGATAGCCGTGCGCCACCCCGCCGACGATGATGACGAAGCGCTCCCACCACATGCCGAAGTTGATGATCAAGGAGATGCCGAACAGCCACGGAAGGCTGCGCCGCAGCGGTTTGATCAGCAGCAGCATCGGGATCAGCACGTTGCAGAATGCCATGAAATAAAAACCGAAGGCGTACGTTCCGGTCACCCGCCATCGGAAGGACTCGATTTCCACGGGGTTGCGGCTGTACCAGGCGATGAAGAACTCCGTTCCATAAGCCAGGCCTACGATGAGGCCGGTGAGCACGATGGTTTTGGCGACGTTTTCCAGGACGTCCAGGGTGATGATCGCCTCGTAGCCGAAGATGCGCCGCATCGGGATCGTGAGGGTTAGCACCATGGCAAGCCCCGAGTGGATGGCGCCGGCCACGAAGTAAGGTGCAAATATGGTGGTGTGCCATCCCGGAATGATCCCCAGCGCGAAATCCCAGGACACGACGCTGTGCACCGAGATCACGAGCGGCGTGGCCAGGGCTGCGAAGAAGAGGTAGCCCCGGCTGTAGTTGAGCCACTGGGTATGGGCGCCGCTCCATCCCAGCGAGAGAATGCGGAAGATCTTGTACCGCAGTCCGGTCGAGCGGTCCCGCACGACGGCGAGATCCGGCACGAGCCCGGTGTACCAGAACAGCGTGCTCACCGTGAGGTAGGTGCTGATCGCGACCACGTCGAACACCAGCGGCGACAGGAAGTCCGGCCAGAGCGTACGCTGGTTGGGGATCGGGAGGATGTAGTGGACCTGCCAGGGCCGTCCCAGGTGAATGAACGGGAAGAGCCCGGCCACGCAGATCGCGAATACGGTCATGGTTTCGGCCGCCCGGGCGATCGGGTTGCGCCAGCCGGCCCGGAACAGATGCAGGATGGCCGAAATCAAAGTCCCGGAGTGAGCGATACCGACCCAGAACACGAAGTTGATCAGGTAGGTTCCCCAGGCCACCGGGATGTTCTGGCCGCCGACCCCGATGCCGACAAAGATCTGAAAGGTCCAGCTGGCGGCGCCGATGAGGACACCGCAGAATACCAGCCCCACCGCCGCCCAATAGCCCTTCCGGGCCGGTTTCAGAGTATCGAGAACGGTTTGGTCGATTTGCGCACGGGTGAGGTCGGTCATTCGTGCAATACCTTCTTCAGATAGATCACGGCCGGTTTGGTGTTCAAATACCCCATGGCCTGGTAGGCCCGGGGGTCGTCGCACAGCCGGCGCACCCGGCTGTCCTTGTCCATCAGGTTGCCGAAGATGAGTGCACCGGTGGGGCACGTCTGAACGCAGGCCGGGGTGACCTCGCCCTCTCGGATCGGGCGGTTTTCATTTTCGGCGTTGGTGCGGGCCACCTTGATGCGCTGAACGCAGAAGGAGCATTTCTCCATGACTCCCTTGCTGCGCACGGTGACATCGGGGTTCAGCTGCTGGTTCAGCGGCTCCGGCCATTCCCACGTGAACCAGTTGAAACGCCGAACCTTGTAAGGACAGTTCTGGGAGCAAAAACGGGTGCCGATGCAGCGGTTGTAAATCTGGGTATTCAGTCCCTCCGGGTTGTGATAGGGCGCGTAGACCGGGCAGACCGACTCGCAGGGTGCATTGTCGCAGTGCTGGCAGAGCATGGGCTGAAACATCACTCGATCCATACGCTGTTCGTCGTGATAGCGCTGGATGGTCATCCAGGACATCATCCGGCCCTGGATCTCCCGCAGCTCGCCAACGACGCCGAGGTTGTTTTCGGCATAGCAGGCGGCCGCGCAGGCGCCGCAGCCGACGCATCGGTCGAGGTCCACCACCATGCCCCAGCGGTAGCCGACGTGGTCGTGGGGTGGATAAAAATCCCGCTTCGGGCTGTAGCCCTCCGGCAGCGGCAGGGTGAACGGGAAGTCCCCCATGGTGAGCCCTGTTTTCGGCTTGGCTGGCCCCTTGCGCAGATCGTCTACAGTGACCGTCAGGAGGAAGGTGCGGTCGAGTTGGACGCGGCTGCCGTCGGTCTTGGCGAGTTTCACCGTTCGCCCGGTCCGCTCGACGTTCACTTTGAAGGCGTTGAAGCTCGGTCCGCCGCAGCCTGGGTCGACGGCGGCGGGCAGGACGGAAAAGGGGTTGGCGCTCACCGCCGGCACATAGCCTAAGAAAGGCCAGTAAACCAAGTCGGTGGGCGAAAATTCAGCCGAAGGCTCCGCCCCCGCCACCTGCGCGTAGCGCCCATACGACGTATGGCCCTGTCCAACGCCCATTACCAGCAGGCCCGGCCGGACCACCTCGGTGAGATAGACCGGCGCCTCAAAGCTTCCGGCCGGAGTAGTGATGCGCAGGACCTCCGCCTGGTCGAACCCGTTGGACCGGGCGGTGTCCGGGTGGACCCACACCGGGGATTGCCAACCCACCCGCGAAACCGGGTCCGGGATTTCGCACAACCAGGGTCGGTTCGCCCCGCGACCGTCGAAAAAGCGTATGGACGGCGCGGCGGCGAAGGCCAATCCGGCCGGCGGCGGCTGGTAAGGTGCTGCGAGCGCCTGGGGTAACCGGTCCGGTCGCGTTTTCGGAGAAGCGCTGGTCGTCTGCCCGGCCGGCGGGAAGATGCCGCCCTGCTGCAGCGTGCGCAGCCACCCCAACTCATCACGGATGCGGCCCTGCGTCCGGAGCCGCTCGGCGATGTAGGTCTTGAAATCCGGTGCGGGCCGGCTGCTTTCAAAGCCGGCTTCCAGGAAGAGGTCTCCCAGATGGGGTGCGGCGGTGATCTTGCCCATGGCCGGCTGGAGGGTCGAGGCGACAGAAGTCCAGCCGTTGTAATCGTCCCAGGTTTCCAGCGGTAGGCTCACTGGCAGGATGAGGTCGGCCAGCTGGGAGGTCTCGTCGCGGAAACTGCTCAGGCTGACGACAAAAAGGTCCGGGGCTTCGAGGGCTTCCCTACACCCGCTTTCCGGCGGCAGGCTGAACACGGGGTTGACGTTGTTGAGGATCAGCACATCTGCCCGGCCGGAGGAGAAGGTCTTGAACAGCGCGAGCACATCGGCCCGGCGGTCGGCCGTTTCTACCCGGTGGCGGTTGGCCGCGTCGATGAGGCTGAGCTCCGGATCGAGGATAAGGTTCAAGAGGTTGACCGCCAGGTTGGTGGCGAGGCCATTGGCATCGGATTGCCCGGTTCCGGCGCCTAGGACCAGCGGCCGGCGAGCGTCGGCCAGTCGCACCACGAGTTCCTCGTATTGCGCCAGTGGAATGCCGGAGAGCTTGAGCACGGCCTCCTGCTGATAGGGCTGGGTGGCCTTTTCCAGTGACTCCTGCAGGGTCTGCGGCAGGTGCTTCCCGCGCCGTATGTCCAGCATCTGGCGCACCAGGCCCAGGGCGACCACCGCTTCGGTGCCGGGCGCGCAGGCGAGCCAGCGGTCCGCGTTGGCGCCGGTCAGGGACTGGAACGGGCTGACCAGCAAGAAAAGCCCCTTTTCGTCCCCGTGGACCGCGTGCATAGCCTTGAACTTCCAGGCGTACTCCACCGGTGATAGCCAGGTTTCCAGGAATTCGGCGCCGAAGGCGACCAGGACATCGGCCTGGTCCAGGCGGTAGGACACCAGGCCGTCCACGCCGAAAACCTGGCGATTGGCGGTCTTGAGCGCCTCGTAGGCAAACGCCTCGAAGACGACGGGCGGCTGGGAGTTCCAGTTCTTGAGCGCGGCGCGGAAGAGCTCCATCTGGCTTTCACCGACCACCTCGGTCAGGCACCACACTCGGTCCGAGCCCTTGCGGGCGGCCTCCCAGGCCTTGGACTTGAGCAGCGCCCGCGCCTGATCGTAGCTGATCGGAACAAACCCCTCCTTTCCTTTCAGGAGCGGAGTTTTCAGTCGGTCCGGGTTGTATACGGCCTGCAGGGCGGCCTGGCCTCGGATGCAGAGCTTGCCGCGGTTAAGTGGGTGCAGGGGGTTGCCCTCGACCTTGATCACGCGGCCTTCGCGGTTCTTGGCGATGATGCCGCAGCCGGCGGGGCATTCCCGGCAAGTGGATGCAAACCAGGTGGCCTTGCCGGTCACCATGTCTTCCGGCGCCTGAACCAGGCTGTAAAGGTATTTGGGAGACTCGGGGCTGCAGCCGGCGGCAAAGGAGATGCTGCCGAGGCCGGCGAGCTTGAGGAAGGTGCGTCGGTTCATGGGCGCTCTTGACTCCAACCGCGGTTCGCTGAGGCCGGTAACAGAAAGGAGAAAGCACCGTCCGTCGGGCGCGTTCGCGCGAGACGGGAATCGAAACTGCGCATGGAGCTTGTATAGCCAAAACCGTTCAATAGTGTCAAGGGTGATGAACTCGTAGGAAGTCATCCATTGCGTTGCCGCATCCGCCGGCTGATCTCCAAGCGTTCCAGGGACAGCCGGATGACGTCCCGCCTCTGGCCGGCCTTGCGCTCGTAGTCGGCAAAAAAAGCAAGAACCTCTTCGGGCCGCTCGAGGCCCGCTGCCGGCAGGACGGCCGCGATGACGCGCTCGTAGAGCATGGGATGAAACTGTTCGATCTGTGCGAGGCGGCTCACGTACCAGTCCCACAGCAAGGATGCCGCCTGCGGGTTGGCCGCCAGTGCCACCACGGGAATGAAGGCATTGCGGAGGGGCACGGAGGCGAGCGTGTAGTCGAGGACCTTCTCGATTTCAGCCGGCCGGCGGAAGCAGCCGATGGCCGCCAGGATGGTCAGGCGCTCGTGCTCGCTCTCGGATGTTTGAAAACGTCGCTCAAACCAGGTGAACTCGCTCTCGCCGCCGCAATGGGCGCCGGCTTGCATGACGCTGCGCAGGATGTCCGGGTGGACGCGGTCCCCGCCCAAGAGTTCCTGGAACCGCTTGAGAGCGAAAGTCTCGGCTTCTTGGCAGCCATATTGGATCGCGTCGAACAGGAGTTGGTCGCGCAGGATGGCCGTGGTCTGGCCCTCATCCGCCCGGGGTTCATAGCCGATGTGCTCGAGGACGGCCCCGAACCTGGGTGCCGCCAGGGACTCGATCCGGCTCCGGGCCTGCGCTCCGGATACCCGATGGGCGTAGGATAAGTTGGATGCGATGCTGGCAAGCGGCAGATAGGCGTCTTCACCCTGATAATATTCGAGAAAGGCGAGATAATCGGAGAGCGTGGCATCGCCGCGCAGCATCAGGGCGTAAAGATCGTTCTGGAGACCCCAGCGGTCTTCCGGCGGCAGGGTTTTTTGCGCTGCCATCCTCCCCAGTTGCAGAAGGTTCTCCGGGTCGGCATAGTGTACCCGATAGAAACCGGTCTGGCCGTCATTGAGCTTGCAGGCCAGCGCGTCCTCTCCGAGATCGATGCGGATCTCGGCTGCGTCCATCAGCGCCGTGACTCGGCGTGAATCGCCGCCGCGGGTGAAAACGCGCAGGCTGATGGGAATCAGCCAGCTCTGATTGGAATCGTTGGGGAGATAGGTGAAGCGCCGCTGCGACAGGACGAGGGTCTCCCCCTCGCGGGCGGCGGATACCAGAGGGAAGCCGGGCTGTTCGACCCAGTTTTTCACCATGGCGTTGACGGGGCGGTCCGAGACGGCCTCGAAGGCCTTCCAGAGATGCGTGCTTTCGGCGTTCTGGTAGGCATGGGTTCCCAAATAGTGCTGCAATCCCTTCTGGAATGTCTCAGCACCGATATAGCCCTCGATCTGCCTCAGGAGACTGGCGCCCTTGTTGTAGATGATGGGGGCCGTGCTGGTGTTGATGACGAGGTGCTCGCCGCCGGGGATCTCGATGGGGTAGTTTTCGATCAGGGCGTCGCGGGACATGGCCGTCGCCGTGGTCCCGTTCAGAAACTGCTGCCAGATCGCCCATCCGGGGTTGTAGTGCGCGACAACCCCATAGCCGAAATAGGTCGCAAAGCTCTCGTTCAGCCATAGATATTTCCAGTCCGAGGGCGTGACGAGATTGCCGAACCACTGGTGGGCGATTTCATGGGCGATGACTTCGCAGATCCGCTCTTCGCCGGACTTGGACGTGATTCCCGGGTAATGCAGCAGCAGGTTCTCCCGGAAGGTGATGGCGCCCCAGTTTTCCATGGCCCCGAAGGCAAAATCCGGTACGGCGATGAGATCCATCTTGGAAAGCGGATACGGGATGCCGTAGTAGGCTTCGCTGAACTGCAGCGCCTTGCGGCCGAACTCAAGGCCGAACCCGGCGTATTTCTGAGACCCGGGCAGGGTGAGCACACGCACTCGGCGGTCGTCGGCGTCGGTGCGGATTTCGAACTCGCCGACGCCGAAGAAGAGTAAGTAGGTGGACATTTTCGGGGTGGTTTCGAAGATGACGCAACGGCGGCCGCCCTTGAGGGGCTTCTCCATCTTGACCGCCGTGTTGGAAACGGCGGCCATCCCGCGACCGACCTCCATCTCAATGTCGAAGGTGGCCTTGCAGCCGGGATGGTCCATGCAGGGAAACGCCCGGCGGGCGTCGCTTTCCTGGAACTGGGTGACGGCAATGTAGCGTTTGCGGCCCTTGTGGACGTATGCGCTGCGATAGAAACCGGCCATGCGGTCGTTGATCCGGCCGGTGTAGGCGATGCTCAGCAGGGCCTCACCCGCCATGGCTTGGGGAAGCTGAATGCCGAGTTCCTCCGTCTGGAGGTCGATCCGGAAGGCGCAGGGGGTGAGCCGATCGGCCATCTTGAGGTCGCAGCTCCAGATGGCGAGGTCGGCAGCGTTTAAAACAACTTTATCGGCAGGCTGCGACAGATGGATCCGGATTTCGACCTGGCCCTCGAAGGTGAAGCGGCGGAGGTCGGGAACCAGGCGGAGGCGGTAATTCAACGGTGTGACCTCTGACATCAAGTCCCCCCACGGGTTGATGATTTACCGGCACGGTAATAGATGCTAAGAACCTTTCTTAGAGAAGGAGCTAGTGAATGTCAAACAGACGCGTGTACGCAAAATGACCAGGAGCACCCCATGAGTGTCATCGTGGACTTTTCTCTGTTTCCCATGGACAAGGGTGAGAGCCTGAGCCCTTACGTGGTGCGCTCGATTAGGATCATCCAGGAAAGCGGCCTGCCTTACGAGTTCCACTCCATGGGCACCAGCATTGAAGGCGAGTGGGAGGAGGTCATGGCCGTGGTCAACCGCTGCTTCGAAGCCATGCGCAAGGACTGCAACCGCGTGAACCTCTCGCTCAAGGCCGACTACCGCAAGGGCCCGTCCGGCCGAATGCAGCGCAAGGTGGAATCAGTTAATGAGAAGCTGTGACCGGGTCTGCCGGACGCCAATCCGCCCGCCGCCCTTGCCTGCGAACTTTGCCGAGCGGCCGACAGATAACGGTTCGGCCGGTTGATCGGCCGTGTGGGACCCCTTGAACTCTCGAACCCGCGAACCCTACACTTAAACCATGCGCCAGATTACTGCCTGCACCTTTGACTGCCCGGATGCCTGCTCGCTCGTTCTGGAACAGACCGAGGACAGCGGCCTGCGGCTGCTCGGAAACCCCGGCAGCCCCTTTACCCGGGGGGTCATGTGCGCCAAGACCCGCCGGCATATCCGGCGGCTGCAAAGCCCCAGCCGGATTGTGGAGCCCCAGCTTAAAACCAAGGCGGGCTGGCAGACCATGGACTGGGAAGCTGCCCTTGACCTGTGCGCCGAAAAGATCCAGCAACTGCGCGCCGAGCCGACCGCCATTCTGCACATATCCAGCGACGGGGCCAAGGGCGTCCTCAAGGAGGCCGTCAACCTGTTCTTTGCCCAGCTGGGCTCGAGCCGGATCATGGGCTCGCTCTGCGATGCCGCCGGCTTCATAGCCGGTGTGGAGGACTTCGGCTCACGCGAAAACAATGACATCGAGGACCTGGCGAACGCCGCTGCCGTTGTGAACTGGGGCAAGGACTTTTCGCGCAGCTCCCTGCATACAGCCGCCCTGATTCATAAGGCCCGGAAGAACGGCGCCCGCGTGTTGACCCTTTCCCCCGGCGGCGACGGTAACGACCCCTTTTGCGACGGCCGCATCCGCATCCGGCCGGGAACGGACCGCTTTCTGGCGGCCGCGGTCATCGGCCGACTGCTCGCCGAAAGCCGCACCGCCGACGTGGGCACTTGCTCGCGGCACTCTGAAAAATTTTTCAACATGATCAAGGCCCGGAGGATCGGGGATCTGCTGGCAGCGTGTGAGGTGGAGCTGGAGGATTTCGATCGACTTTTCCAACTCTATGCGGAAGTCAAACCCCTGGCCACCTTCATCGGGGCCGGGCTGCAGCGCTACCGCTTCGGCGGGGAGAACGTGCGCTTCATCAATGCTCTGGCGCTGCTCTCGGGAAACGTCGGCCGCTCCGGCGGAGGGGTCTACTTCCACCTGCACTCTTACCGCAACCTGGATCTCGCCTGGGTCAAGGGACCGGGCCACAAGGGCCGGCGGGCGTTCCATATCGCCACCATCGGCCGCGACATCCTATCCGCTAAGGATCCGCCGGTCCGCATGATCTGGGTCAACGGCATCAATGTCGTCAACCAAGCCCCCGGCGCAGGCGAGACCGCCCGCGCCTTCGACAGCGTGGATTTCAAGGTGGTGGTGGACGCCTTCATGACTGACACGGCGCAGCGTGCCGACCTGGTGCTGCCCTGCACCCTCATGCTCGAGCAGCCGGACATCGTGGGCTCTTTTCTGCACGAGTATGTTCAATATGCCGAGGCGGTGGTGGACCCGCCGCCGGAAGCGCGCACCGATCTCTGGATCGTGACCGAGCTGGGCAAGCGCCTGGATCCGCCGGTGGGAATGCCCGGTGCGGAGGACTGCCTGCAGGCCGCTCTGATGTCACCCTTTCTCGACACCTCTCTCGAGGAGTTGAAGGCCAAAGGCTTTGTGCGTTCCAAGCGGCCCCGGATCGCTTACGAGGGGCTCAGCTTTGACCATCCCGACGGGAAATACCGGTTTCCGGACCTGCTGCACGATGAACCGCCGCCTCCCGACGGATACCCGCTGCGCCTGCTGACCCTGGTGCGACGGACGGCCATACATTCCCAGATCCTGCCGGAAGACCAAGTGAATTGGCCGTCGGCGTGGGTGGCACCGGATTGCCCGGTTTTGAAGACCCTGGACCTCTCTCAACCGGCGGCCCTGGTTTCGTCCGAGGGACGGCTGCGGGTAACCATCCGTCTGATGCCGGGCCTGCACCCCGGTGCGGTAGTCTGCCGCCGGGGGGGCTGGATGAATCGGGGATGGGGCGTCAACCAGCTGATCGCCCCGGGGTTGACCGACATAGGCGGCGGGGCGCCGTTTTACGATCAATACGTGCGGCTTGAAAATACCATCGGCTGAGTGGGACTCGCGCCTATGAAAACAAAACCCCGGGATGAAGTTTTTCGAGTTTGTCGCAAATGGTCAGCCGCGGCTAAGCTGCTGGGCCAGCCTGAGGACCGGATGAACTATTTTCGTCGGGAACTGCCCAGCCTGCTGGCTGAACGGTCACTATTCGCGCGCATTTTGGCGGATGTGGTGAAGGGCAGCGATTTTCCCGATCTGCGACAGGCGACCCTGTTCGAAAACGAGCTTGTCCTCTACCAGGATCCCGCCCGGATTTTTTCGCTGCGCCTTTACTTTTTCAAGGCCGAAGAGCATACCTCCGTGCACGATCATACCTCCTGGGGCGTATCCGGCTCGGCCTACGGCCAGCTCGAGATCGTTCGCTACCGGCGTGAGGACGACGGATCGAATCCGGATCAGGCCCGTCTGGCTTCATCCGAGCGCTTCATCCTTTGGCCGGGCGAGACGGAAACGACCTTGCCGTTCGACCAGGGCATCCATCGCACGGGGAACCCCTCCGACGGCATCACGCTTATGCTCAGCGTTTACGGCCCGCCGTTGCGGCGGCTTTACATCCAACGGTTCAACCTCGAAAACGGCAGCGTGCACCGCGTTTATTCTCCCCGGGTGAGGAAAAAAATGCTGGTCGAGCAGGCGCTGAAGGAGATCGGCGGCTCCCGGTCATAACGGTTGTATACCAGGACGGTCTCCTTAGAAGCGCAGTCATATTGTTCTAGATCCTTCCGGCGAATGCCGGAAACCAGCAGCCTCAGATCGTTAAAAATTGACCGGACTCCGGTTTTTGGCGGAGTGATGACTTTTTACGGATTCACCCGATCAGCAGGTCCCCCGGCTGTCGATTTGAAAAATAAGGCTCGGGCCTTATATTTCTCTCAACGCTTTTCCTGTCGCCCCTCGCGATACCGGGGCACGCGGGCGGAATTCCAGCATAAAATCCGGGAGAAAGAACTATGGCAGAGGCGAAACGCTACGACGTTGTCATTCTGGGGACCGGCCCGGCCGGACTGCAGGCGGCCATACACGCCGCTCGTCGGAAGGTGTCCGTGCTCGTTCTCGGCAAGGAGAGCCGGAGCAGCATCTTTCACCATCATATTGAAAATTACTGCTGCGTCTTCAACACGACCGGTGAGGATATCATCAAAACCGGTAGACAGCAGGCTGCCGGGTTCGGAGCGGAGTTCCGGGACGAGGATGTCCTGGCGATGGCGCTCGAAGACGGCCGCTTCAAAATCAGCCTCGAGGGCGGGGGCGCCGTCAGCGCCGGCGCCGTGGTCATTGCCACGGGAACCGCGCGAAAGAAGCTGGGAGTCCCCGGGGAGAAGGAGATGCTCGGCCGGGGGGTGAGCTACTGCGTGGAGTGCGACTGCGGCTTCTTCAAGGGGGCCGATGTCGCCGTAGTGGGCGGCGGCAGCGCGGCGGCCAGCGGCGCCTTGAACATGCTTGCCTATGCGCGGACGGTGCACCTGGTCTGCGAGGTGCTTGAGGTCAGCCCCGTGCTTGCAGGCGAACTGCGGCGCAGCGCCGTCAAGCTCCACGAAGGGCGCAAGGTCAAGGAGATCGCCGGCCGGGACGGCGTCGAAGGGATCTTCCTGGATGACGGCTCGCGGCTTCCGGTCCAGGGGGTGTTCATCGAACTGGGCGCCCGGGGGGTCATGGAGCTGGCCGGGCTTCTGGGCGTGCAGCTGGATGATGAGATGAAGCACATCCAGACCAACAAGAAGACCGAAACCAGCGTAGCCGGCATTTACGCGGCCGGCGACATCACCGGCCCGCCCTGGCAGGTGGCCAAGGCCGTGGGCGAGGGCTGTGTGGCCGGGCTGGAGGCTGCCGGATACGCCAAAAATCTGGGGAAGCAACCGGCGGCTTCCACCTGATCGCGGAACTCAGTTCAGAAAGGCGCCGATACCCCGGTCCCGGATTTCCTCAGGCTGCGGCAGGGCGCGCAAGACGACCGCCCGATCCGGCATCATCTCCGAAAACGCCTTCAGGAACTCGTCGATCCCGGCAAGGTGCCGGCAGACGCGCTCTGCCAAGGGGTGGCCCTTATCGTCGAAATCAACATAGAGCCGCTTGGCACCGTAGGCGCTGATGTACATCCGGTCCCTGCCTGTCAGAATCAGCTCGGCGCTGGTCTTCCCGCGCAACCGCCCTTGCGCGGGATTTGCGGTTTCCATCAGCACGGCCAGGGCCTCGGTGTGATCTCCAATCTCGCGGTGGGTCAAGCCGTGCAGGTTCTGGGGCGAGGGCTCCAGTCCGATCTTGATGTCCCGCAGCTCCAAACCCATGACCACATTGACGGCCAGAGGCATGGCGCGTTCGTGGGCCACAATGGCGTTGATCACAGGGTACTCGGGTGATGCCTCGTGAAGATCGATGAGCAGATCTACCCCTTCCCGGCGCACGATTTCGGTGATGGCGTAGGCGACCTGTTCCGTGAAGTTGCCGTTCGGCCGTCCGGGGAAGGCCCGGTTCAGGTTGCGAGTCTGGTTCCCGGCTAACGTCTGCCCGGAAGGGTAATGCAGGTAGATGTCCGGGTCGGGCCACTGGTCCGTGGGACTGGTCGAACGCGAGCCGTAGCGAAAGCGGCGCATGCCTGACGGGGTAGGGATGGCGAACTCCTGCGGGTTCGCCTCCTGCGGGTCGTTGTGGGTGAATCCGCTGGCGTTGGCCCGCGGGATGACTATGAGCCGCCCGGCCTGGACCTCCGCTTTTTCCACCAGGATCACGGCGGCCACGTGGCCGGCGGGTTCATTGGGATGGGTTCCTCCCAGGACCAGAACCGTTCCACCCCGGTCCGGGCCCTGAAGGAAGTAGACCTCGGTGTCGCCGCGCGAGCCCCCGATCGCGGGGAAATACGCGCTCAGCGGCCGGACCTCCGTCACTCCCGGCCCGGGAGAGATGGGCAGCGGCTGCCGCATCGCCACAAATTCGCCTGCGGCCAGTATCGTCACGACTCCCGCGATAACCAACATCACAGTTCCGCGGATCCTGTTGAGCTTCATGGCGACTTCGTTCCGCTCATTTGATCATCAGCAGGCGCAGCACCAGCGGGATGGCCACCAGCGCAGCGGTAGCCTGCAGATACCGATCTTCCTCGTCAAGAGCCGTCCAGATCGTGATGCCCAGGATGAACGCGATGATTAACTGGTAGACGATCACCATGGCAAGAGGCTCCCCACCCAGTTCGCGTATACCAGGGCCAGGATCCCCACTGCGCAGATCATGGCTGCTGGTACGATACAGCGCTTCAACACCCTGAAATAGTTGTCGATCTCCAGCACCCGGGCTGCAAAAATACCCGCCAGAGCCGTAGGCGGCATGAGGTCGCCGAGGCTGCTCACCAGGGCCAAGGCCGACACCGCCAGAACCTGGTCCTTGCCCAGAAGCGCAAGGGCAAACGGGACTCCCAGCACACTGGCCGAACCGAAGGCCGACACGGCCCCGAAAAGCGGGATCGTGACGGCTACGGCCACCAGCAGCAGGATCTTGGACAACCCTAAAGCCTCACCGACAAAGAAACCCCGAGCACCCGTGAGGGTCATGATCTGGATGAACATGCCTACCCCGACCAGGATGCCCATAACGGGAATCGCGTCCCGCATGGCCTCGCGGGCGACCTGCAGCACGTTGATGCGACGGCCGGTGAAAAAGCCGATGCTCGCCGCGGCCATGAAGTCGAAGGGCAGACCGGGGTCGTAGATGAATTGCGGCACCGCCTTGGGCACCACCATGAGCAGGAACAGCGCGGCCAGGGGCAGATAGAGTCTTAGCCCGTATGTCCGGTAAAGCGAGGGTGGCATTTTTTCCATCAGGCTGCGGATGTCCACACCCCTGCGGACAAAGCGCCGGCCCATGGCCAGAACAAAAACGATCCCCAGGGGAAAGGTGAGCATCAGCAGGGGGAGGAAAAACCCCACGTAGGGCATGTCTATGCCCTCGCCGATGATCATGGCCGGAATGCAGACCGGCGGGGCGATCATCCCCAGCATGGCTCCGACGGCCAGGATGGCGGCGGTGGTCACCCGGGGGATGCCGAGATGCATGAGCACGGGCGCCACCATGGCCCCGGTCGTGAAGACGCAGGCCGTGGAAGAGCCGGTGATCATTCCGGGGAACATGATCAGGAGCATCAGGGCGACCAGCAGCAGCGACGGCCGGTTGTAAAACGTTTCCGTGATCTGCCGGCCGAGGGTGTCCATGACTCCGGCGTGTTGCAGCACCTTCATGTAGATCATAGCGCTGGCGATGACGATGATCGTATCGAGGAAGCCGAAGGTGCCTTCTACGAAGTGGCGCAGGGGGAGGCCTTCGCCGCCGGCGAGCGTTCCCGCGATCGACGCGAGAACGAGGGATAGGGCTACCGGCAGCTTTGCGAGGAAACACCCCCCCACAAACACGGCTACCATGATGAGCAGAATCAAGGGCTCGGAAAACATGTCAATATCCCATGGCCACCCCGTCGCGCCGCGGATCGCCTCCGCCGTAAAGCATGCCTGAGGTCGGGGCGATCATGACTCCCTGCGCGCCGCCGAAGTAGAGGTCCATGGCACCTCTCACGGAGAGCTTGTGGCCCATGGCCGTGAGGGCATCCTGAACGGCCTTGGGGATCCGGGATTCCAT
>JBLMXM010000116.1:0-5945 GCA_050257775.1 Hyphomicrobiales bacterium | reverse complement strand
GGTCTTGCAGTGCAGGCAGTTGGACGGGTTCAGTTTGAGGCGCGGCCGGCCGCCCTCTTCCACCTCCACTTCATAGACATAGCCCGGGCAGAAGCGCGTGCAGGGACTGCGGAAGGTCTGCCAGCAGCGCGTGACACACAGCTCCGGATCGGGGATGATCAGGTGGCAGGGCTGATCCTCCTCGTGCTTGGTGCCGGATAGATACACGCCGGTCAGCTTGTCCAGGTAGAGCTTGCCGTCGTGGGCCTGGGGCTCGGTCGGGGGACGCAGGTGCCCGGGCTTCATGGTCAGCGCGTCCTCGGCGATCTTCATCGGGTCGACAAACCCCCGGCCGCCGGTGACCATCTGAGCGCCCAGGCTGATGAATTTGGAAATCCCCTTCTGGGACAGGGCCTGGCCGAAATTGCGGGCGGCATACAGCTCGCTTCGGATCCAGCTGCCCTCCAGCTTGGCGCGATATTCCCCGAGCGTCGCGGTGGAGACATCTCCTTTTTCAACTGCCGACAGAATCGCCTCGGCGGCCAGCATGCCGGATTTCATGGCCATGTGGATGCCTTTCAGCCGCTGAACGTTCAGCATGGAAGCGCTGTCCCCGACAAAGACCGCCCCGTCGACAGCCAGCTGCGGCATGGTGTAAAACCCGCCCGCCGGCAGAGTCTTGGCGCCCTGCTGGAGCACCTTGCCGCCCTGGATGATGTCGGCGATCAGCGGGTGCTTCTTGAACCGCAGAAACTCCTGGTACGGCTCGAGTATGGGGTCTTCATAGTCCAGGCCGACCACCAGCCCGAGGGACACCCGGTTTTCCTTCATCCGGTAAAGGAATCCGCCCCCCTTGGTGTTCAGCCCCAAAGGATAGCCGAAGGTGTGGATCACCGTGAAGGGGGAGGTCAGAAATGGGCTTGAGCCCGGTATCTCGATCACTTCCTTGACCGCGGTCTCGAAGACCTGGGGCATTTTGCCTGAAAAAATGCCGAGCTTCTTGGCGACCTCGCGGATGAGGCTCCCCTTGGGGCCCTCGCCGAAGACCGTCACCTTGGCCAGCAAGTCGACTCCAGGCTCGAAATTGGACCTGTGCTTGCCCTCCTTGCTGACGCCCTTGTCGCCCGTGCGCACACCGATCACCCGTTTCCCGGATTCATCATAAAGGGCTTCCACGCCGGCAAACCCCGGGAAAATGTTGACCCCCATCTCCTCGGCAAGGGTCCCGAGCCATGCGCAGAACTTGGAAAGGCTGATGATGAAACAGCCCGTGTTGTGCAGGTAAGGGGGTGTGTAGGGCAGCTGCCATTGGCCGCCGGCGGTCAGGTAAAAGACGCCGTCCCGCAGATCGGTCTCTTCGATCGGGCAGCCCTTCTCCCGGAAATCCGGCAGCAGCTCCACGAGGGCCTTAGGATCCAGCACGGCGCCGCTCAGCGAATGGGCGCCGATCGATTCGGCTTTTTCGATGATGCAAACCTCGATCTCCCGGCCTTTCTGCTGCGCCAGTTTCTTCAAGTGAATGGCCCCGGCCAGATTGGCCGGCCCCGCGCCCACAAAGAGAACGTCGAATTCCAGTTTTTCTCGTTCCATAATCTTGGTGTTTAGTGTTTGGTGTTTAGGTGTTTGGGCGTTTGGGCGTCCCCGTCGCGCCAGGTGTGAATCGATTTCAAGCATCGGGCACCCTTGAACCCTCGACCCCTTGAACCCTTCCCTTCACCCCTTCATTTTCTTCACTGCTTCCGTGACCGCCGGCAGGACCTTGAAGATGTCGCCCACTACCCCGTAATCCGCTTTGGAAAAGATGGGCGCCTCCGGGTCTTTGTTGATGGCCACGATCGCCTTGGAGCTCGACATGCCGGCAAGGTGCTGAATGGCGCCGGAAATGCCGCAGGCGACGTAAAGGGCGGGCGACACCACCTTGCCGGTCTGTCCGACCTGGTCGCTGTGCTTGCGCCAGCCCTCGTCCACGGCCGAGCGCGAGGCGCCCACGGCGCCGCCCAAAGCGGCTGCCAGTTCCTCGATCGCCTTGAAATTGCCGCCGGTGCCCCGGCCGCCGGACACGATGATGTCCGCTTCGGTCAGCTCGATCTTGCTGCTCGTGTCCATCATCTTCTCGGCGACAACCGTCTTCACCTCGCCCAGCTGGGGGGCGCGCTTCTCCACCGCGGGCTCCCGCGGCGACGGGTTGATGCTCATCACGTTCGGCCGCACGGTGACGATCTGAGGTGATCCCTTGACCTGGACGTCGGCCATGATCTTTCCCCCGAACATGGGCCGCGTGTAGGTCAGCACGCTGCTTTGCAGGGCGATGCCGGTGCAGTCCATGACCAGCCCCGCATTGAGCCGGGCGGCCAGCCGAGCGGCCAGGTCCTTGCCCTGAACAGATGCGCCGGCGATGATGACCGCGGGGTCGAGGGACTTGACGGTGTCCGCCAGCGCATTCGTGTAAGCGTCGGTACGGTAGTCCGCCAGGGCCGGATCATCCAGCGCAACGATCTTGTCCGGCCCGAATTTCTTGATCTCCGCGACCAGGGAGTCGATCCCGGAGCCGATCACCACGGCCGTCAGCTGGGCGGACAACCCGTCGGCAATCCGTCTCCCCTCGCTCACCACCTCGTAAGAGACTTTTCTCAGCTTGCCATCCCGCTGTTCGGTAATTGCAATCACACCTTGTGCCATATCCATCTCCTTCTCATCGGCCTATCAAGGAATTTGGTCTAAATCAGTTTGGCCTCATCGTGCAGCACTCGCACCAGCTCGGCCGCCACCGCCTCGGGCGTCTCGCCGCTGATCATCCGCACCGCCTTGCGCTGCGGCGGCAGCCGCAGCGCCTTGACGACAACCTGACGGCCGCCGGCGCCGACCGTGGACGGGTCGATCGCCAGGTCCGCCAGCGTCTTCACGTCCAGGGGCTTCTTCTTGGCCTTCATGATGCCGGGCAGGGAGGCGTAACGCGGGTCGTTCAGGCCCCGCTGGGTGGTGAAGAGAGCCGGCAGGGGCGCTTCCACCACCACGGTCCCGCCTTCGATGACGCGGTGGCAGCGGATTTTTCCTTCGAGGAGTTCCGCCTTGACCACCAGGGAGACATGGGGAATCCCCAGGAACTCGGCCACGGCCGCCCCGACCTGGTAATTATCCTCATCGACGCCGCGCTGGCCGGCAATGATCAGGTTGAAGGGCATGGTCTTGAGAGCGGCGGCCAGAATGCGGGCCACCGCCAGGGAATCGCTTCCTTCGGCCTTGGGATCGTTCACGTGAATGCCTTTGTCCGCGCCCATGGCAAGGGCCGTGCGGATGGTCTCCTGAGCCTTCTGCGGCCCCACCGAGAGGACCGTGACGGTGCCGCCCTTGGCTTCCTTGATGCGCAGGGCTTCCTCCACGGCCAGTTCATCGTAGGGATTCATGACCCACTTGATGTCGTCCTTCTTAATGGACACGCCGTCGGCGGCGATCTGAACGAGCGACTCGGTGTCGGGTACCTGCTTAACCAGCACTACGATGTCCATGCATGACTCCTTTCTTTACCGGTTCGCCTTGCGGATGCCGAGCTGATCCTGGGCGATGATGAACTTGCAGATGTTGGCCGAGCCTTCGACCATCGAGTATGTGGGCGCATCGCGAAAGTAGCGCGCCACGGGGTACTCGATCGAATAGCCGTAGGCGCCCAGGATCCGCATGGCGTAATTGGCGCACTTGGTGGCGACCTCCCCGGCCAGATACTTGGCCTGGGCGACGTCCAGGCCGTTGTTGAGGTTGCCCTGGTCCTTGGCCCAGGCCGCCTTGTAGACCACCAGGCGCGCCGCCTCGATCTCGGCCGACATCTGGGCGACCATGTCCTGGTTCATCTGGAAATTGCCGATCGGCTGACCGAACTGCTTGCGCTCCATGGCATATTTCACGACGGTATCCAGGCAGGCCTGGGCAAGCCCGACGCCGCCGGCCGCAGCCGACAGGCGCGTCTGGTTGAGCGAGCCGAAAACGATCTTGGTGCCGTCGCCGGGTTTGCCGAGAATATTCTCCTTGGGCACCTTGGTGTCCGTGAGGTAGATCTCGCCGGTGGGTGAGGAGCGAGATCCCATCTTGGGCAGGTCCGTGGTGCGCACGCCGTTGAAGTTCTTGAGCTCGACCATAAAAGCCGAAAGCCCCTTGGCCCCGGCACTCTTGTCGGTGTAGGCGTAATAGACCATCACATCGGCGATGTGGGCGTTGCTGATCCAGGTCTTGGAGCCGTTCAGCAGCCAGTGGTCGCCCTTGTCCTCTGCGGTGGACTTGATTGCCATGACGTCGGAGCCGGCGTCGGGCTCGGTGATGGCAAAGCCGCCCAGGGATTCGGCGCTGACCAGCTTCCGGATGTATTTTTTCTTGAGCGCCTCGCTGCCGTAAGTCAGGATAGTGTAAGCGCAGCCCAGGCTCTGCATGTTGATCTGGACCCGCAGCGAGCTCGAGGCGCGCGCGATTTCCTCGCTCACGATTATGGCTGCCAGCCAGCCCATCCCCGAGCCGCCGTACTCCTCCGGGATGACGGTCCCGAAAAGCCCCAGCTCTCCCATGGGTTTGACGGCTTCCTCGTAGGGAAAGTAGTGCGTTTCGTCCCAGTCGTTGGCAAACGGCGCGATCTTCTCGGCCGCGAAATCGCGCACCATGTCCCTGAGCATCTGCAGTTCTTCCGACAGGTTGAAATCCATAGTCTCTCTTCCTCCTCACCCTTATGCGTTCGGACGTTTTCCCGTTCTCGTCTCCAGGCGCTTGTAACCTATCTTAAGCAGCCAGTAAAGGGCTTTTTACCGCATTTGGCGACACGCGCGCGTCGTCATAGGGCATACTGTATTGGGTTCTCTATACGGATCACAGGGCTGGCACGCTGCTTTCGATGGGTTCCCAGAACCCCATGAGCTTGGGCAGCCACAGGACCAGATCGGGGAGATAGGTCATAATAAACAAAACCCCGATCTGGATGATGAGGAAGGGAAGGACCGCCTTGGTCACGTAAACGATATCCTTGTTGGTCATGGCGCCGGTGATGTACATGCTTACGCCCACGGGCGGGGTGCAATACCCTATGGCCAGGTTCACGGTCATGAGCAGCCCGAAATGCATGAAATCGACGCCGAAGGTGGGCAGCAGCGGGATCACCACCGGCCCGATGATCAAGGTGGCGGAGATCACATCCAGGAACATCCCGACCAGCAGAAAAAAGAGATTGATGATCAGCATAAACATAACCGGGGACTGGATGTTTTGGATCACCGCCTCCGCAATCTTGCCGGGCACGTTCTCGAAGGTCAGGTAGCGGCCGAAACAGGTGGCGCCGGCGACGATGATCAGCAGCGTGGCCGAGGTGACGGCCGAGCTGACGATGACTTTTTTCACATCCTGGAACTTCATGGACTTGTGAATGAACAACTCCACGATGAAGGCGTACATGGAGGCCACCACCGCAGCCTCGTTGGCGGTAAACACACCGGAGAAAGTCCCCACAAAAATAATCACGGGCAGCATCAGCGACCAGAACCCTTCTTTGAGGATCGCCAGCACGTCGCGGAAGCTGGGCACCGGCAGGCGCTCGATGGCCGTGTCTTCCCTGAAAATAAAATAGGTGTAGATGCAGGTAGCGAGCATGATTAAAATGCCCGGGATAAAACCGGTCAAAAACAGCCCCTGCAGGGAGACGTTGGTGATCATGCAATACAGGATCATGCTGATCGACGGCGGGATGATGATCCCCAGGTTGGGCGAGGTGGTCATCAGGCCGATGGAGTATTTCTCCGGGTAGCCTTTTTTCATCAGCGCCGGGATCATGAAGCCGCCGATCGCCACCACGGTCGCCACGGTCGAACCGGAGATCGCCCCGAAAAACCCGCAGGCCAACACGCCGGCAATGGCCAGCCCGCCGGGGAGCCAGCCGACCAGGACGTTGGCGGTGCGGATCAACTTCTGCACGATACTGCCGGTGGTCATGATGTTGC
>JBLMXM010000115.1:0-7122 GCA_050257775.1 Hyphomicrobiales bacterium | reverse complement strand
GACTTCGCGACCGACATCGAGAAAAACGTGGTCCACGGCTCCGATGCCGAAGAAACCGCGGCCTTCGAGATCGGCTATTTCTTCAACCGGTTCGAGATGGTTGCCTGATGGCGGTCAAAATCAACCTGGAGAATATCGCCATCGTACTGGTGCAGCCGAACATCTCCGAAAACATCGGAGCGGCCGCCCGCGCCATGTGCAACATGGGTCTCCGCCGCCTCATCCTGGTGGATCCGCCGCGTTGCGACCTGACTCGCGTGTGCAGGATGGCCACCCACGCGGCCCTGGACGTGGTGGAGCAGATGGAGGTTTTCACCGGGCTGACCG
This sequence comes from Hyphomicrobiales bacterium, assembly GCA_050257775.1. Classification (GTDB taxonomy): domain Bacteria; phylum Desulfobacterota; class Desulfobacteria; order Desulfobacterales; family SpSt-501; genus SpSt-501. Next base: position 6,795 of record JBLMXM010000115.1, on the reverse strand, counting down.
AGGCCTTGCAGGACTTCACTTACGTGGTAGGCACGACCGCCCGCCTGGGCGGGCAGCGGCAGGTCATTCGCACGCCCGGCCGGCTGGCGGAGATGCTGATCCCCATCACGGGCGACAACGCGGTGGCCATCCTCTTCGGGCCCGAGGACCGCGGGTTGACCAACGAGGACCTGCGCTCCTGCCATGCGGTAGCAACCATCCCCACGGCGGGCTTTTCATCCCTCAACCTCGCGCAGGCGGTCATGATCGTCTGCTACGAGCTTTTCCGCTGCAGCCTGGAGGCGCCGAAGGAGTTCGTCCCGCGGCTGGCCAACCGCTTTGAGCTCGACGCCATGTATGCGCAGCTCAAGGACGTGCTGATGCGCATCTGCTTCATCAACCCGGCCAATCCGGACTATTTTATGAACAACCTGCGCCACTTCGGCACCCGGATGCAGCTGCGGGCCAAGGAAGTCCAGATCGTCCGGGGCATCTGCCGCCAGATCGACTGGTACGGGAAGCGTTGCTTTGAACAGGGCCGGAAGTCCAAAGATGAAGGGCGATAGTGTCTTATCCTGGAGGTAATTTCCATTATCTTACCAGGCTGTGAGGCTTGGAGCGCTGCCATGAAATCGGAAACTCGAATATCGAAACTCGAAAAAAAATGCTAATACTTCAAAAAACCTGAATTCAAAACATGTTTAGCGCATTGGAAAATTCAAATTTTTCGAAGCGCAAACCCCTCATGAAGCTTGCGGCCGCTTTATTCGGGTAAAATAACTAAAAATAACTATAGGATGAAACTATCAGGGAAGGTGGGTTATGCGACTGATCCGTTTTGGCCCGCGGGGCCAGGAGAGACCGGGGCTTTGGAAGGACGGCCGGATCGTAGATCTGAGCAGCCATTTTCCGGGAATCCCGGACATTGGCGAGGAGTTCTTCCGGGAGGGGTGGATTGAAAAGGTTGCGCGGGTCCAGGACCCCGGAAGCCCCCGGGAGGTCCGGCTCGGCTGCCCGGTCGCGCGACCCACGAAAATCATCTGCCTGGGGATCAACTACGCCACTCACGGCAGCGAAGGCGGATTCAAACCACCGGAGAGGCCGATCCTGTTCGCGAAGACCCCTAACGCCCTCAATGGCCCATTCGACCCGATTGTCCTGCCCCGCAGCAGCGGCCAGGTGGACTGGGAGGTGGAACTGGCGGCGGTCGTCGGCCGGGAGGGAAAGCGCATCAGGCGGGAGGATGCCATAAGCTACATCGCCGGATTTACCGTGATGAACGATGTCTCGAGCCGGGAAGCCCAGTTCGGAGATCCCCAGTGGTTCCGGGGCAAATCCTTCGACACCTTCGCGCCGCTCGGGCCGGCTCTCGTCACGCCGGACGAAGCCGGCGACATCGGCGACCTGGCGCTGGAGGCTCTCGTGAACGGGGTCGTCATGCAGTCGGACCGCACGCGGCACCTGATTTTCAATGTGTCGGCCATCCTCGAATTCATCAGCGAAGACATCACGCTGCTGCCCGGCGACATCATCGCCACCGGCACGCCGTCGGGGGTCGGTATCTTCCGCAAGCCGCCGGTGACCTTGCAGCCCGGAGACGTGGTCGAGTGCCGGATCGAGACGATCGGCATGATCCGCAATCCGGTGGTTGGGCCCTGAGTAACGAGTTATGAGTTATGAGTCAGAGTGAAAGGGCAAAAAAAGTGACAAGCAACGAGCAACAGGTCAGAGTGATGAGTTACGAGTAATGGGTAAAACTCCGACGCATAACTCTGACTCATAACTCGTTGCTCGTTACATCTGCTGCTTTTGCGGCTATGACCCCTTGAACCCCGCGATCCTTCAGTAGCGTTTATCCGCATATTCCAGCCAGCCGCCTGCATTCACCAGGGCCCGGTCGAAATCGGCCAGGATGAACGGGATATCTTCGACCTGCGTACCGGAGCGGAACGTGATCACGCTCCGCCCGAGGTCCGCCGCGGCATGGGTTTCACGGTGGGAATAGGTTTTGAAAAGCCGGTTGATGGTTTCCGCTGGCAGCTCCACCGCCAGCAGTCCGCAGTTGAACATGTTCTGGCGGAAGATCCGGGCGAAGCTTTCGGCGATCACCAGGCGGATGCAGTTGGCCTCCAGAGCCCAGGGGGCGTGCTCCCGTGAGGAGCCGCAGCCGAAATTGGCCCGGGAGACGATCACCTGGCGGCCGGGAAGGTCGCGACGCAGGTCGAATCCGTCCAGCCTCAGATCCTCGAGCAGATAGGGTTTGAAAGCGTGCCGTTCGATCTCGGTCAGATACTTCGCCGGGATGATCTCGTCGGTGTTGATGTCCGCGCGGTCCAGAAACAGGATCCTGCCTCCAAAATCTTTCATGACTGACTGCCTCCCGACTATCCTTTATACAGCTCGGAATTGGTGATGTGCCCGGCTACCGCCGAAGCCGCCGCGGTTGCGGGGCTCATCAAGTGCACCATGCCTCCGCGGCCCATGCGGCCGTTGAAGTTCCGGTTGGACGTCGCTGCGCAGACCTCTCCCTCGGCGAGCACGCCGGTGCTCATGCCCAGGCAGGGACCGCAGGTGGGGTTGGTGACGCAAAACCCTGCATCCAGAAACACCTGCAAGATGCCCTCCGCCAGGGCCCGTTCGTAAATCGCCGGGGTGGCCGGGCACACGATGCCCCGCACGCGGGGATGGATCGTCTTGCCCTTGAGAACGTTCGCCGCGATGCGCAGATCGCTCATGCGGCCGTTCGTGCAGGAGCCGATGAATACCTGGTCGATCCGGGCGGCTTCCATTTCCCGCACCGGTTTCACGTTGTCCGGCCTGAAGCCGAAGGTGGTCATGGGTTCGAGGCCGGACACGTCGTGCACGATGACGTCTTCGTAGGCGGCATCCGCGTCCGGCCACCACTGGCGGAAGTCCGCCACGGCCGTCTCCCGATTCGGGTAGCCGCCCCGGATGAACTCCCAGAGGTAATCGGCAGTGACCCCGTCCGGGTAGCAGATCCCGCAAGTGCCGCCGGCCTCGACCGTCATGTTGCAGAGGGTCATGCGGGCCTCCATGTCCATGCCGGCCGCCACCGGGCCGTCGAACTCGACCACGCGGTGGGTGGCGCCATTTACGCCGATGCGGCCGATCACGGACAAAATGACATCCTTGGCGAACACCCCTGGGGCGAGCTTTCCGGTGAGGGTGATCTTCAGGGTGCGCGGGGTGCGGACCGCGCAGACGCCCTTCAGAATGGCCACGGCCAGGTCGGTCGTGCCAACGCCGGGTGTGAATGCGCCGAAGGCGCCGTCCGTGCAGGTGTGGGAATCCCCCATGACCACGGCATAGCCGGGGCGGATGAAACCCTTCTCCGGGAAGAGCACATGGCACACGCCGCCGCGGCCGATGTCGAAGAAGTCCTTTATGCCGTGGCGCCGGACCCAGTCCCGCAGCACTTTGCCCTGCCGGGCGGTGTTGGAGTCCTTGGCGGGTGTCACGTGGTCGATGACCGCCTTGATCCGGGCCGGGTCGAAAACTCGGTCCTTGCTGCGGGCCATCAGATCCAGGATGGCGGTGGGTGTGGTGATCTCGTGACAGAGCACGGCATCCAGGCGGATGACCCACACATCCTCCGCCGGCCGGTCCACCACGTGGCTTTCGATGATTTTTTCAGCAACGGTCTTGCCCATCTTTCTACATTCCTGGTTTTCAATTTATAGCTTCCCACACGGCCACCGAAGCGGGCTGTGGGGTTCCTGCCTGAAGATACTGGATAAGAAAGTCTCGACATCTTTGATCGAACGTCCAATATCCAGCATGGCGTATTGTTTTCTTAATCCGTGTCCGTCTTCAGCACCGCCAGGAAAGCGGACTGCGGGATCATGACCTTCCCGACCATTTTCATGCGCTTCTTGCCGCGCTTCTGTTTCTCGAGCAGCTTGCGCTTGCGGGTGACGTCGCCGCCGTAGCACTTGGCCAGCACGTCCTTGCGGAGGGCGGAGACCGTTTCCCGCGCAATGATGGCGCCTCCGATCGCCCCCTGGATGGGGATCTTGAACATCTGCCGCGGCATTTCCTCTTTTATTTTCTCGCAGGCCGTGCGCGCCCGGGGCACTGCGCTGTCACGATGCAGCAACTGGGACAGCGCGTCCACGCGCTCTCCGTTGATGAGGATGTCGAGCTTCACCAAGTCGGTCTCGCGGTAGTCCAGCAGGTCGTAGTCGAAGGATCCGTAGCCCTGGGTGACGGACTTCAGCCGGTCGTAGAAATCGTAGATCACCTCGGCGAGCGGCAGTTCGAAGACCATCTCCAACCGGTCGCTCGTCAGGTACTGGTAGGTTCGGTTCACGCCGCGCCGGTCCAGGCAAAGCTTCATAACTGCGCCCATGTAACGGTCCGGGACGATGATCGTCGCGCGGATGAAGGGCTCCAGGGTGGACTCGATCAAGGTCGGGTCCGGATAGATCGCTGGGTTATCGATGGTGGTCGTGGTGCCGTCCCTCATCTGGAGGCGGTAGCGGACCGATGGCGCGGTCAGGATCAGGGAAAGACCGTATTCGCGCTCCAGCCGCTCCTGGACGACCTCCAGGTGCAGCAGGCCCAGGAAACCGCAGCGGAACCCGAAGCCCAGAGCGACCGATGTGTCCTTCTCATAGACGATGGCGGCATCATTCAATTTCAGCTTTTCCAGCGCCGTCGCGAGTTCTTCGTAATCATCGGCGGCCACCGGGTAGATGGAGGAGAAGACCACCGGCTTAGCCTCTTTGAAACCCGGCAGGGGCTCGGCGCAGGGACGCTCTTTCAGGGTGATGGTATCCCCGCAGCGGGTGTCGCTGATGGTTTTGATCCCGGCGGTGAGATACCCCACCTGACCGGCGTAGAGCTCGGCTTGGGGGACCCGGCGAAGCCTGAAGATGCCGACTTCCTCGACCTTGTAGACGGCGTTGTTGGACATGAAGGTGATCAGGTCGCCGGCCCGTACCCGGCCGTCGAACACCCGGAAATAGACCACGGTTCCGCGGTAGGGGTCGTAATGAGAGTCGAAAATCAGCGCCCGCAGGGGTGCATCGGAATCTCCGGCCGGGGCCGGCAGCCGCTGGACGATTGCCGCGAACAGGGCATCGATCCCCATGCCCTCCTTGGCGGACACTAGCAGGGCGCCTTCGGGGTCGAGTCCCAGGTCCGACTGGATCTGCCGCTTCACCCGTTCCGGGTCGGCCGAGGGAAGATCGATCTTGTTGATGACCGTGATGATCTCCAGGTTGTGCTCGAGCGCCAGATACAGGTTGGCCAGAGTCTGGGCCTCCACGCCCTGGCTGGCGTCAATGAGCAGCAGGGCCCCCTCGCAGGCAGCCAGGGCTCGGGAGACCTCGTAGGTAAAATCCACATGGCCCGGCGTGTCGATCAGGTTGAGGAAGTAGCTCGTCCTGTCCTCGGCCGTGTACGGCAGGCAGACCGTTTGACTCTTGATCGTGATCCCGCGTTCGCGCTCGATGTCCATGGTGTCCAGGATCTGGTCCTGAAACTCCCGGTCCGACACGATGTGAGTGGCCTGGATGAGACGGTCGGACAGAGTGGACTTGCCGTGATCGATGTGGGCGATGATGCTGAAGTTGCGTATATCGTGCATATGCGGTTGCGGCGGCGGCTCGGGTAGCCTTCCACCCGGTTGGGGCTTGATGCGCGCCGCAGGCGATGTCCGGGAGCAAGTTGACTCCGGGGCCCTTTCCGGATATAGTTTATAATAGTCAGAAAGCTGACTACTTAACAGCGAATATCTGCTGCTGTCAAGGCGGCAATCGGATCAACCGGTGAGTGCAGACGGGGCGCACCCGTCTGCCGGCCTTTCAGGAGCCTCCTTTCGTGGGACAGCGGATTCTGATCGTCGATGACAAGCCCGATGTGCGCGACTCCGTAGGCGAGTTCATGCGCCGGGCCGGTTTTGCCGCCGAGTCTGCGGCGTCCGTCGACGACGCCCTTGCCCTGCTGCACGCCGTCCCCTTTGACGTCGTCATCACGGACATCGAATTTCCCAACGGCGCGGGGGGGTTGGATCTGACCCAGATGATCAAAAAGGATCACCGCGCCGATGTGATCGTCATGACCGGTTACAGCCACAATTATTCCTACGAGGAGGCCGTCAGCAGGGGCGCAAGCGACTTCGTGGTCAAGCCCTTTCGCACCGAGGAACTGCTGCTCCGGGTGAGGCGAGTGTTGCGCGAACGCGAGCTGAGAAAAGAGCGCAAGCGCATGATGGAGAAGCTGCAGAAGCTCGCCGTGACCGACGGTTTGACCGCACTATACAACTCGCGGCATTTTTACACCCAGCTCGTGCTTGAGGTGGACCGTTGCACCCGTTATAAACACCCCCTCTCCCTGCTGCTCATCGACATCGACCACTTCAAAGACTTCAACGACGCCTTCGGGCATCTTGAAGGTGACAAGGTGCTGGTGCGGTTCAGCCAGATCCTGAGATCCTGCCTGCGGGCCAACGATTCTGCTTTCCGTTACGGGGGAGAGGAATTCACCGTAATCCTGCCGGAAACCGGCGCCGAGGAAGCCCGAACGGTGGCTCAGCGCATTCGCGCGGCGCTGGAGACGGAAACGTTCTGCCCGCCGTCCGGCCAATCCGTCTCCAAGACCATCAGCATCGGGGTCACTGAGTACAGCCCCGTGGAAAGCATGGATACGTTCGTCCGGCGCGCCGATCAGGCGATGTATCTGTCCAAACAAAACGGCCGCAACCGTGTCTCCGTGCTGTTTGCTTCTCCCGAGTGTGCTTCCCAACCCTCCGCCTGACCGTCGCTAAATTCAAAACACGATATCCGAATCAAT
>JBLMXM010000114.1:0-3908 GCA_050257775.1 Hyphomicrobiales bacterium | reverse complement strand
CGCCGACTTGGGCCAAGGTAATGCCGGTAGCCAGTGCGTGGGCCGGGCTCATTCTGAGCGCCACGCAGATCCCGAAAATGATGAGAGCCTTACCGCTGAAGACGACCCCGAGCCAGAAAAGCACCTCCGGCCAGTTGTCCAAAAACCATCGGGGATCGGCCAGCATGCCGACCGAGGTGAAAAACAGGGCGACAAAAAGGGTGCGCAGGGAGCCGACATCCGCACGGATCTGGGAAGCAAAGGGCGACTCGGCGAGCAGCATCCCGGCCAGGAACGAGCCGAGAGCCGGCGAAAGCTCCAAGGAATGAGCGGCCCAGGCCGAACCGAAAGCCAGGATAATGGCCAGCAGCACGACCAGCTCCCGGTCGGCAAACAGGCCCCGCCGCATCAGCACTCGCGGGATGACATGATAAAACAACCCGTAAAAAAAAACCACGAGCCCACCGGCGGTCGCCAGGGCTTTCCCGATCTCGATCGCGATCAACTGGGTGGAACCGCCTTGGCTCATCACGGTGATTGAAAGAACCAGGGGCACCACGGCGATGTCCTGCAGCAGAAGGATCCCCAAGGCCGTACGGCCGGAGACCGAATCCAATTCTGAACGGTCCATCAGTATCCTGAGCACGATCGCCGTCGAACTCACCGCCACCATTTCCCCCCAGACGAGGGCTGCGCCGGGTGTGCCGCGGTGGGTGAATGCCAGCGCAAAAACCGCCAGGGTCACCACCACCTGGAGGATCCCTCCCACGAGGACCGCTGAACCCAAGCGCTTCAGTCGTCCGAAGGAGAACTCAAGGCCGATGCTGAACAGCAGGAGCGAGACGCCCAACTCCCCCCAATGTGCGAGCTCCTGGCGGTCGAACAGGGCCGAGCCGAGAAAGGTGCCGGCGAGGAGATAGCCGATGATGGCGCTCTGCTTCAGCCGCAGCGCAACGACGCCCAGCACGAAACCAACGGAAAGGAGCACAACAAGTTTTGCGATGGTTTCCCAGATTTCCATTACGGAAGATCTTTAAGCCCGGGTATTCGTGTCCTTGCCATGCCGCTTTCCGAATGGGTTGCCGATGAACGCTGGCATAAAGGTAACGACAGAATCCTGGATGGCAAGCGAATCAGGAGAGCGGAGGGTGGCGCGTGCTACACGGATTTGACCTTGCTGAAGAATAACGGATGGCCGTAAATGAAGCTATTTCGTGGCCAGGGAGGAGCTGAGCTTCAAAGCCAGATCCTCCATGGTGAACGGTTTCTGGATAAAACCGAAGCAGCCTCGGTTCATGATTTCCCGCGCCTGGCCCTGCATGCTGTAGCCGCTGGCGAGAAGCACTTTCACCCGAGGGTTGATCCGTCTCAATTCATCGAAGACTTCCCCCCCGCTCATGTTCGGCATGATCATATCCAGGACGACCAGGCTCACCCGATCGGGATCTTGCTTGAAGCATTCGATGGCTTCGCTGCCGCTGCTGGCCTTAAGAACCGTGTATCCCAGCCGTTCAATCATCCGGGCCGTGACATCCAGCACGGCTTCCTCGTCGTCTATGAGCAGGATCGTACCTACGCCGCCTTGGGGTTTTCGGCTTGACTCCACCGCCGTGAATGACTTCTGATCGGTTGCCGGCAGATAAACATAAAACACGGAACCCTTGTCCTTCTCGGAATTAACGTCGATGTAACCGTTGTGACTTTTAACGATTCCGTAGGCGGAAGCCAGCCCGAGACCGGTGCCGCGGCCCCTCTTCTTGGTGGTGAAGAACGGGTCGAAAATGCGGGTGATGACATCCTTATCCATCCCGACGCCGGTGTCGCTCACGGTCAGCAGCACGTAATTCCCGGCTTTGATGGTGTAGCCCTTGAAGGGAATCGACCGATCGGTCACGTTGCGGGTTTTCAGCGCCAGCGTTCCGCCGGTCGGCATAGCGTCGGCCGCATTGACAAACAGATTGAGCAGCACCTGCTCGATCTGCCCCTTGTCGGCGATGATGCTCTTGACATCTTCCGCCAGGTCCCGTTCGATGGTGATGTCCTTGCGCATCCGCCCGAAGGTCTCGGAGGTTTCCCGCACCAGATCGTTCAAAACCAGCGGCCGCGATTCGTACTTGCCCCTGCGGGCGTAGCCCAGCAGCTTCGAGGTCAGATCCGCCCCGCTTTGGACCAGCTTTTCGATGTTTGCAAAAATTCGATGCTGAGGATGGGAAGGCTCTATCTCGAACAACGCCAGGGACACGTTGCCCTGGATCGCCATCAGCAGGTTGTTGAAATCGTGGGCGATGCCGCCGGCCAGGGTGCCGATGGCCTCCATTTTCTGAGCCTGCTGAAGTTGTGCCGTCAGTTTCCTGCGCTCCTCTTCGGAGTGCTTCTCTTCGGTGATGTCCTTGCTGTAAATGGCGAGTTTGACGACCCGGCCCTTTTCATCACGGATCGGAATCATGGAGACGGAATAGGACGCTTGGTCCTGCTGAACTTCAAAGATCACCGGCTTGCCGGTGTCAATGACTTCCATTCTCTTCCGCTTCCTGAATTCTTCCGCCTCAGGAGGCAGGAATTCGGAAAGGCTCCTGCCCACCAATTCCTCGGGCGCCTTTCCCAGGCGGGCCGCCGCCTCTGTGTTGGCGGAAAGCACGATGCCCCGGGCATCGATCAGGAGGGCGGCATCGGTGGCGGCATTCAACAAGACCCGGGCCGCCTCCTCGCTGCGGCGCAAGAGTTTCACTTGTTGGTCATCGCGTTTCCTGGTGGTAACGTCACGACCCGCCATCAGCACCAAGCCGGATGTATCATTTTCCGGAGCCGGATAGCACTCCGCTTCAAGCCAGAGCTCCCCGGCATCTCTCTTTTTCAGGACCATCTCAAAAATCTGCGGCGAGGCTTCAGACGTCCGGCAGTCTTCTACAAATCGCCGGTAGCTCTCCAGGAGTTCCTGTCCCAGGAGCCGGTCCAAAGAGAGGCCGGCTACTTCCTCCCGGCTGTAGCCCAGGAGGTCACAGAAGGCCGGGTTGGCATCCAGGATGGCACCGGTAGCGTCATGGATGAACAGCAATATGAACTGGCTGCGATACAAGGATTCAAACCACTGGGACAGCGGGGCGAAGGCGGTCAAACGCTTCGATGGGGGATCGGATGGTGCGGCGCGGGGTGACAGCGGCTCGTTTTCGCCGTTGGGGGCTTTCATTGCGGATCCTTCTCCCGTTGTGTTCTATGGGAGCCAGGCCAGCGGATCAGCGTCCTGCTTCTCCGATCCATGATCCTTCCACGCCTCGGAAAGCTTGCCTTGTCTGCGGCTTGCCGAAACATAAAGTATCCCGGGACGCAAACCTTGCGCCGGCAACCGAATGCGCTGCACCCATTTGGAAAATTACTGCTGTCATATGAGCATAGCAGAAACCGTGCCACTCCTGGCGCCGCTGGAGGCTTTCGGTATTTGCCTGCGGTTTCACGAGCGGTTGCGGAGCCAACCGGCAGCATACCGGCAAGTGATATCAGAAGAGTTTTCGGGCCATATGTGTCATTTTTTTGACTTTTTTCTCCCGGAGCACTCCGCGCAGCATGCTTTAAATGCTTTGATTTTTTTGACTTCAGAATTCTTCTTCGATATACTAGAATTTAAATTGAACAATTCTTCGCAGAGCGAAGAGTTCGGCCGGGGCCTTTTGGCCACCGGCACAGGCGTTCGATTTGCGATCAAGGCGCGTCTCCATTCGACAGTCGTCTTTTGCAGCGAGGCAGCTTTGACGGCAACAGCCCTCAAATTGCGCTACCGCTCAAACGATCAGGCCCGGGCTCATTATCATCAGCTCAAGACCGGCCGCATGTTCATCCCGTCCGAGATTCCGCTGCCGGTCCAGACCCGGCTGAGACTGACACTCATCCTGCCCGAGGAAAGCCAATCAATCGCGTTCCAAGCCGAGGTGCTG
>JBLMXM010000113.1:0-6052 GCA_050257775.1 Hyphomicrobiales bacterium | reverse complement strand
ACCGTCGGCATCCAGTCCAACAGCGAGTTGACGGCGAGGCTGCGCCAGCACCCGGACAAGGAGCATCTCCTGATGCCGCTGGCCGATTGGATCCGGGACCACCAAGGCCTGGGCCGCCGGGTCCTGGTCGTCTACCGGACCAAATCCCAGGCCGAGCGGCTGATGGCCCTGCTGGCGCCTTATGGGATTCACTTCCAACGCTCCGAGGGCGTTCCGGCGCAGCCGCTGGAACCGTCTGCGGCGGTCGTCTGCCTGGGTCAATTGGCCGGGGGCTTTGTCTGGCCGGACGAGGGCCTGGCGGTGGTGAGCGAGGAGGAGATTTTCGGTGTCCGGCACGTGCGCCGGGCAAAGGCCGAGACCAAAGCGGCCATCCGGCTTCTCGACCTGCAGGAGCTGAAGCAGGGCGATCTGATCGTTCACCTCGAGCACGGCATCGGCCGCTACGAGGGGCTGCAGAAACTCACGGTCGAGGGGGTGCGTAACGATTTCCTGGCCCTGAGCTACCATGGCGGTGACAAGCTCTACCTTCCGGTGGACCGCATGGGCATGGTCCAGAAGTACATGGGGGTCGAGGGCCACACCCCCGCATTGGACAAACTGGGGGGAAAATCCTGGGAGCGAGTGAAGGCGCAGGTCAAGCGCTCCGCAGAAAAGATGGCGGGCGAGTTGTTGCGGCTTTATGCGCAGCGCAAGGTCGAAAAGGGGTTTGCCTTCGGCGCCGTGGACGGCTATTTCCGCGATTTCGAGACCGGGTTCGCCTATGAGGAAACGCCGGACCAGCTCAAGGTCATCGACCAGGTGCTGGACGACATGCAGCAAGGGGTTCCCATGGACCGCCTGGTCTGCGGAGACGTCGGCTACGGCAAGACCGAGGTGGCGCTGCGAGCCTCTTTTCTGGCGGTGAACAACGGCAAGCAGGTCGCCGTCCTCGTGCCCACCACGATCCTCGCCGAGCAGCATTACGCGACCTTCCGCAGCCGGTTCCAGCGCTATCCGGTGAACATCGCCTGCCTGAGCCGCTTTCGTTCCCGCAAGGAGCAGCAGGCCATCGCGGCCGGCCTGAAATCCGGGGCCGTGGACATCGTCATCGGAACCCACCGCCTGATCCAGAAGGACATTGCGTTCAAGGACCTCGGGCTGCTCGTGCTGGATGAGGAACAGCGCTTCGGCGTGCGGCACAAGGAAAAGCTCAAGCGCCTGCGCTCCACGGTGGACGTGCTCGCGCTCACCGCCACGCCGATCCCCCGGACCCTGCACATGTCCCTGGTGGGTGTCCGGGACATCAGCCTGATCCAGACGCCCCCGGAGTTCCGCAAGGCGATCATCACCTACATCTCCGAATTCGATCCCGACATCGTCGCCGAGGCCATCCGCCGCGAGCTGCGGCGGCAGGGGCAGGTTTATTTCGTTCACAACGCCATCCACAGTATCCAGAAAATGGCGCGCAAGCTCAATGAACTGGTTCCTGAGGCACGGCTCGATGTGGCCCACGGCCAGATGGCCGAGGAGGATCTCGAGCGTGTCATGTACCGCTTCCTGAACCGGGACATCGATTTGCTGGTGTGCACCACCATCATCGAATCCGGCTTGGATATTCCCTCCGCCAACACCATCATCGTCAACCGGGCGGATTGTTTTGGATTGGCCCAGATGTACCAGTTGCGGGGGCGTGTGGGGCGGGCTGACGAACAGGCTTACGCCTATCTGCTCATTCCCGATGAGAGCCTGCTCACCTCGGACGCCCGCAAACGCCTGAAGGTCCTCATGGGGCACAGCGACCTGGGGGCCGGCTTTCAGATCGCCATGAACGACCTCGAAATCCGCGGCGGCGGAACCATACTGGGAGCCTCTCAGTCGGGCCACATTGCCGCGGTCGGCTACGACATGTTCATCAAGCTGATGGAGGATGCGGTAGCCGACTTGAAGGGCGAACCGGTGGTGCAGCCGCTGGACCCCGAAATCCATATCCCTCTCTCAGCCTACTTCTCCGAATCCTACATCCGGGATATCGATCAGCGCATGATGCTGTATCGGCGTCTGGCGCGGGTGACCGATCTGCAGGAAATCGCCGACCTGCGCGCGGAATTAACCGATCGCTTCGGCCCCCTTCCGGATGAGGCGACGAACCTGCTCTTTAAGATCATGCTCAAGGTGCTGGCGCGCCATGCCGGAGTGGTGCGGCTGGATGTCAACGACCAGAAGCTGGTTCTGTTCTTTTCTGACGCACACCCGAAAAACGCCGACGCCGTGGTCCAAATGATCTTGGACGACCCGGAACGCTTCGAAATGTCGCCCGGCGGGGTGGTCAAAGCGCGGCTGACCCCAGCCGGGGTTATTGGGCAGTTGGCCCAGGCCAAAAACATCTTGCAAGCTATCAGTCAACGTGGTAATAACCAAGAAAATTAAATTCTTATCCGCTATAACGGTCAAGCGATAATGCATCGGGCACAGGCAGTTCGGAGTTCAGCGTTGATGCGCAACCATGAGATTCGGGTTGCTCTCTGGGTCGGGTTGGGGATAGGGGTTCTGGCCCTTCTGGGATGCAGCCCATCCGACTCCGGGCATACCGACGACTACCTGGTTCGAGTCGGAAGCCGGAAGATCACAGCCCATGATTTTCGTCAGGCGTTTGAACTGGCTAAAACCTCTCATCCCGACAGTGCCAGCAAGAGTTCTGCCGCCCTTCAGGAAGCCCGCCAGCAGCTTTTGGACGAGATGTCGATCGAGCTGGTCATGCTCAACCGGGCGGATGAGGTCGGGATATCCGTTTCGGATGGTGAGCTGGATGAAGCCATCAAGGCTATCCAGGCCGATTATCCTCCCGGGGTCTTTGAGCAGACGCTGATCGAGTCCGCCGTGCCCTTCGAGGTTTGGAAACAGCGGATGCGGTCCCGTCTGCTGATGGAGAAACTCGTCCAGGCGGAGCTGGTCCCGCAGGTCGCGATCACACCTCAGGAAGTTGCGGATTACTACGACCAACACTACCGGGGGAAAGCGGGAGAGGCGGACTCGGAGGAGAAGTTTCAGCGTTTGAAGGAAACGATTGTTGCCGACCTCCAGCGAAAGAAACTCGAGGACGCGTTTGCCGATTGGATCGACGGGTTGAAAAAGAAATACCCGGTAGAGGTGAACCAGCAGCTGTGGGCGGACCTGACGGAGAGCAGCCAAGCCCCCTCCCCTCCGCCCGAGAGCCCGCCGCCGGATCAGAAATAATGCGAGAGGCCCATCGGTTCGAATGTGCGCCCGCGCAGGACATGGTATGAAGGCATGAAACTCTGGTCGCTTTTTCCCCTTTTGGGAGTTGCCGCCGCAGGCTGGCTGGTGCCGGCGCAGGCGATAGCGGCGGAGGCTGCGGTCGTCGATCGCATCGTGGCGGTCGTAAACGAAGACATCATTACCTTGTACGATATCGAGTCCCTGATGCAGTCCATGATAAAGAATATCAAGACGCAGGGCTTGTCGCCGGATCGCGAGCGCCAAGTCGTGGCCAATCTGCGCTCCGAGTTGCTGGACAACATGATCAATGTCAAGCTGACCGAACAGGAGGTCAAACGTTATAAAATCACGGTCACGGAGGAGGAGATCGACAATCAGTTGCGGCAAATCAAACAGCGCAGGTCCCTCACGGATGAGAACCTCCGGGCCTTGCTGGCTCAGGAGGGGGTGACCCCGGAGGAATATCGCAAGGAGCTCAAGCTCCAGATCCAGCGGACCAAACTGGTCAACCGCGAGGTGAAATCCAAGGTGGTCATTACCGAGGCGGAGATCAAGGACTACTATGAGAAGAACCGGGCGAAATACGGAGGTGGCACGCAGTATTACCTTTGGAACCTTTTTGTGAAACTGCCGCCCAACCCCATCCCCATGGAGCGGCAGGCCGCCCAGGCGCTCCTGGGCGAGGCCCTGGCGGAATTAAAACGAGGCCGGTCGTTCGAGGATTTGGCCCGTCTTTACGCTGAGGGGACCAAGGGTATTCAGGGATCGGAGCTCGGTCTGTTTCGAATCGATGAGCTTACCCCCCAGCTGCGGGACGTGGTCCGGGGCTTGAAATCCGGTCAGGTTTCGCCGATTGTAGAATCCGATTTCGGCTATCAGGTCGTCTATGTTCAACGGATCCAGGAGACCGCCTCAAAGCCCTTGGATCAGGTCGAGTCGGAGATCCAGGAAATTCTTTTCCGCGAGACCGTCGACAACCGATTCAACGCCTGGCTGGCCGACCTGCGGAAGCACTCGCATATTAAACTCATGGGAACACCCTGAGCTTCGGCGCTAGTTTTTGGAACTTGGCGTGAGTGATTCCTATTCCGGATTCATGGGGTAAGGCTCATGCGGGGCGCAGACCCCTCCGGGCCATGGTGCCACTCAATACTATCGCTCAATTTAGGCGGGACAGAGGTCCGGAAACGAGTGTGAATGACTGCCAACCGGATATCATCGCCGTCGGATGGCGCAGGAGCAGAGGTCGTGGCAAGGGAGCCGTCCTTCGGACGGTACCTGCAAGCCATCCGGATCGAGAGAAACATCCGCCTGGAACTGGTGGCTGAAGAAACCCGCATCGCGCTCGCCACCCTGGAGGCCATTGAAAACGAGGATTTCGGGCAGCTGCCTCCGGAGGTCTTCCTGAGAGGATTCCTGAGGGCTTTTGCCAAGGCGGTCGGAGCCGATCCAGATGAGGCGGTTAGACGGTATGACGCCTGCCGGATGATGCTTCCAAGCGATGCCGCGACGGATCCTGGGCAGCGAGTGATCTCCGAGGAGTTGAGGGGGAAGCTGATTGTCTCGCTGATTCTTCTGGCGGGTCTGATGGCGGTCTCCCTTCTCGGATATCAACAGTGGAGTCAGCCGCGGCGTGATGCCGCCAAGAATACGCCGGCGCCCGACTCCAGGTCGGTTACAACCGGCCAACCCTCGGCGGTCAGCCCCCTGCTGCCCTCGGAGGCGGCGAAAAAGCCTCGAATTCCGGCTACCCCAAAACATGTCTTGACCGTTTCGGCGCAGGAGGACGGCTGGATCAAGGTGTCCATCGACCAAGGGACTCCCTCGGAACACCCGCTTAAAGCCGGTAGTCAGGTCACGCTGGAAGCCCAAGTCAGCTTTAATCTTCTGATCGGCAATGCCGCGGGGATGCGACTGAACCTGGACGGCAAACCGGTTCATGTCCCGGCCAAGCGCGGCGAGGTGGTGAACCTGCATTTGCCCTGATGTTCGCCGCTTCCGGGCGGCGAACCTCCATAAACCAATGGTTTTTACATGTCTCAGCTTTCCACTTCGGCCATCCTCTTACGGCGCACCGAGTACGGGGATTACGATCTGATCCTCAGCCTGTTTTCGCACTCCCACGGCAAGATCTCGGCAATCGCGAAGTCCGCCAAGAAAAGCACCCGGAGATTCGCCGGAGTCCTGGAGCTTTTTTCAGAAATGGAGGTAGTCGTGACGGCCGGGAGGGGGCTGCCCGTGTTGCAGGAGGCAGCCTTGAAACACCCGTTTGCGCAAATCCGCGCCATACCGTCCCGGCTGGCGTATGCCAGCTACTGGACCGAGATTCTCCATGACTGGATGGAAGATGGCGTGAAGCAGGCCGAGCTCTATCGCCTGCTGCACCATGTGCTGAGCCGGCTGGACCAGGGCAAGGTGCCGGAAGCGGTTCTCAGCATCGTTTTTCAGATGCGCTTTCTCAGGCTGTCCGGCCACAGTCCCAACCTGGAGCAATGCGTGGTGTGCCAACGTGAGACCCCCGCCATTCCGTCTGATGTGCTGGCGGTGGATGTGCCCAAAGGGGGCATTGCCTGCCCGGCGTGCCTGCCCGCGTCCGCCGATGCTCCGCACTTGGCGAAGGGCACGGTCAAACAGCTGATGTGGGTGGCCGGCGGTGACCTGGTCCGAGCAGCCCGCATGAAATTCAGCCCGGCGGCAGCGGCCGAGAGCCTGACGTTTCTGGAGCGCTTCGTGCCTCACCATCTGGGCCGGCAGCCCCGCAGTCTCAGGGTCCTACGCCAGCTCCGCGGAGATGACCGGTGAAGGCCTCGCCGGAAGCCCAGGCTCGGCGTTGCGC
>JBLMXM010000112.1:0-14651 GCA_050257775.1 Hyphomicrobiales bacterium | reverse complement strand
CGATTCCGAAGGTTTTCCTCATCGAGGCCTACGAGGTTAGCTGATGGGCTAGGATCGATAAGGTTACCCTTCGCCGTTTGGCGATTCGCCCCAGGAACTTGGGTCCCCCGTTCCCGAACGTCTTCGGGATTAGGCATTTAGTTCTTTCCTGTATGTTTATCTACAGGATACTCTGTATCTCCTCCTACATAATTTTCTATACGTGCGTACATAATATCCTGTATGTTACAGCATGTCAACCCGCTTGTTGAACCTTGCTGCATTTTTCTTGTTTTGCATTTAATATCAAGTGCATAATTCAGTGTAGGCGCTTGCCGCAGCCGCGGTAGCTGCGGTTGTTCAGCTTCACCGTGACGCTGGTTTCGAACGCCTCCCCACTCATGTCGTCCAGGCAAGGTCCTTTCTCCAGCGTCACTTCCAGTTGATGCGCACCGATTCTGGCGACATATCTCTTGCGCTCGCGCTTTTCCTGGGTTTCCCGCTGTACGTTCGGGAAGGTGTAGTACACCTGTCCGTAGTCGCCGACGAAATCGATCTTTTCGGGTGCGCCCTTGTCGTAAATTTCCAGGTACCAGCCCGGCTCGTTTCCGACCGCCCGGAAGTCGACGCCGTTCAGCTTGGCGTCCTCCCACACGGCCCGCCTTCGGTTGTTTCTGCATTGCGGGTACGTTTTGCCATCTACCTCCAGAAGCGCCTCTTCGCCCTTGTTCCAGAAGGTGGTCTTGCCGTCCGTGTACTTGGCACCAGAGCCGGATGCAATTTCGGGCAGGAGCAGTGTGCGGCCGGGCAGAAACAGATAGATGCCTTTCTGGTCGTACCGGGCGGTGAACTCCAACCCCTCGCATTCGAAGAAATAGGTGGCCGGCGGGGCGGTCTCGTTGGAGCCGGCCGGCGCCAGCAGCACTTCCACTTCGGTCGGATATCCCTGGGTGATGACCGGCGCCGGTCTCGGGGTTGCCCAGAACACGCGGCCGCCGGAATCGGTGATGCGGGCTCGCACGGCATAGTGCTTGGCCGGGTCGATGACCTTTGGGTCGTAGGCGAGTGCGAACACGATCGGTACCTGACCGGAGGCGACGAAGCTCTGTTCGAATAGAACCACCGAGTCACTGGCCTTGCCGCGGACCTCCACGAGCCCCACGTGAATGACCGATCCGGGTGGCAGCGCACTGCGCTGCCGGTAAGTGAGCGTACCGCTGACGGTCTCCGTCGAATGGGCCGACGACGTGTCGCCGGATTCCAGGTGGACGCAACCTGCAATTATAAACGTCAGAAACGCCGACCCCGTTGCGCCAAGTGACCTTCTGAACGGCATATGAAAGCCTCCTATTGGATAGATCTCCCGCGGTTCTTATTCTAATCCGCAAAAAAAATGAAGGGTTTGACGGAATTCAGATCACGCGTGCGACTCTTTGAAAAACAATGGTTGCTGAAACGCTATAACGATCTGCCGGCGACGATAGATTTCAGGGGAACCTGGGATTGGTTCTTGAATATTTCCTGAAGTCGGGTCAATATACAAATTTCGAAACCGATTGCATGCGAGGTCTCCCCCGGCCGGAAAACGATACGTATCACGCTTAGCTTCCGTATTCCGACCCGGTTAAGCAGTTTGGGGACTTAAGATCCGCATTTGGCTGTATTCACTTAGCGACGAGGCAGGAAGGTGGACGTCAGCAGATGGAAACGCGGTTCCAAGTGGACCCGAGGCTGATCCCCGGGGGCAGCGATCGATTCAAACGTCAAGTCGAGTTCCTGCTGGAGATCGACCGATTGAAGCAGACGTTCCGCCAGACGATCCTCCTCGACCGCAGCCGGCACGAGAACTCCGTCGAACATTCGTGGCATATCGCGCTCTCGGTGATGATTTTTTCCGAATATGCTGATATGGACGGGATCGATCTTTGCCGCGTGATCCGGATGGTGTTGGTCCATGACCTTGTGGAAATAGACGCGGGTGACACCTACTGCTACGACGAGAAGGCCGGTGCCGATCAGCACGAGCGCGAGCGTCGGGCCGCCGACCGAATCTTCGGCCTCCTGCCGCGGGATCAGACCGAAGAGTTCCGCCGTCTGTGGGACGAGTTCGAAGAGGCCCAGAGCACCGAAGCGCGCTATGCCCACGCCATGGACCGCTTCCAGGCTTTTCTGCACAACTACTTCACCCAGGGGCAGATGTGGCGGCAGCATGGCATCCGGCGGCACCAGGTCATCCACCGCATGCAGCCGGTGGAGCGCGGCGCACCGCTGGTGTGGGGTTACGTCAGCGCACTGATCGAAGATGCGGTTGCCAGGGGATACCTGCTACCGTGACGATGACTTCGTAAAGAAGCGAATCTCTGCGTTGCGCTTCATCTCGCCGTCGCTGCGGCGTACGGCCAGTACGCCTCGCGCCACGAGATAGTTTGCTATCGCAAACGTAACGCTACAAGCACCGTAGTGCTTTTGTCTTTTCGGCCTTTGGCCGATAATCCAAGCCACCCGCGGGCGGGTGGTCGTTAGAGCGCGCGACCTTAGCCTTTGTACGAAGTCATCGAAACGGATGGCTTTCGCGAGTTATGAAACTTGGTGACTACGTAAAGAGGGACAGTTCAATCTCAATGCATTCGCTGCCGGAAAGCCAGCTCGTCATTCAGGCGAAAAGCCTGACCCGTGTCTATCCTCTGGGCGACGGCGCGGTGGTAGGGATCAACCAGGTGAGCCTTGCGATTGGGGCCGGGGAACTGGTGGTCCTCAAGGGTAACAGCGGCTCGGGCAAGAGTACGCTCCTGTCCCTGCTGGCCGGTCTGGATCGCCCCACCTCCGGCGATCTCGTGGTCGCCGGCCACCACCTCTCCAACTCGTCTGCCGTGGATCTCACCCGCTTTCGCCGGGAGGTGGTCGGCATGGTCTTCCAGTCGTTCAATCTTCTGCCGACCCTGAGCGTGCTTGAGAATGTGTGCCTGCCGGCCCTGCTCGCGGACAAAGACCCGGAGACAACGTGCCGGAAAGCGCTCGAGCTCCTCGACTGGCTGGGACTCAAAAACCGCCGCAGCCATCATCCGGACCAGCTTTCCGGGGGCGAGATGCAGCGCAGCGCCATTGCCCGGGCCCTCATCAACGACCCGGCACTCGTTCTCGCCGATGAGCCGACCGGCAACCTCGACAGCCGCAACGGACGGATCGTTATGGACCTTCTCGGTCAACTGAACCGCGAATCCCGGCGGACGATCCTGATCGCCACCCACAGCGAACTCGCGGACTCCCTGGCGACCAAGCACATCCGGATCAAGGACGGCACCCTGACGGACCCGCCATGCGACGGCTGACCTTTTTCATGCGCCTCTTTCAGTGGTTCAGCCTGCGCAACCTGCAAACCCATTGGGGACGGGCGCTCGTCGTGCTGTTCGGAATCGCCCTCGGTGCGGCGGTGTTCACCAGTGTCCGGCTGGCGGTGCATGCGTCGCTGTATTCCTTCATGCGCAGCATGGACCTTTTCGCGGGAAGCGCGGAAAAGGTGCTGGTGAGGCCCGGCGGCTATCTGCCTGAAGGCGTCCTGTCGGTCTTGTTCGAGCATCCGGCCGTAAAGGACTACTCTCCGCTGCTCACGACCTACGTTCGCCTCGCCGGGACGAAGGGAGATTCGTTTCTTCTGGTCGGGCTCGATCCGCTGCTTGACAAGCCCTTTCGGAAATGGCGCATCAAGGGGGACCGCGAGAAGGCCACCGAGCGGTGGCTGGATCTGATCCGGGAGCCGTACACCGTCATTTTGACGGAGCCGCTGGCCCGGGAACTTCGGACGGCACCCGGGGCCCGGCTCAAACTCGAGCACACGCGCAATGTGGCTGAATTCCGAGTACTAGGCGTCCTCGCGCCCGAGGGCCTGGCGCTGGTGGAAGGAGGCCGCGTGGCGTTGACCGACATCGCCACATTCCAGGAACTGACGGGTTTGTACGGACTCCTGGACCGGATCGACCTCACCTTCAAACCGAAGGCCACCCGGCAGGACATCGAAGACCTGGCCCGCAGGCTGCCCGAGGAACTGGAGCTTCGGTCGCCCTCGGCCGCGCGGGACAGCGGCACCGCCATGATCCAGGCTTACCAGTTGAACCTTTCGGTGCTGAGCTTCGCCTCCCTGTTTGTCGGGATGTTTCTGGTTTACAGCCTGGTGGCCTTGAATGTAGCTTCGCGGCGGCGCGAGCTGGCTATCCTTCGGTCGGTCGGCGCCTCGGGCCGGACCCTTTTTCTGCTTTTCCTGGCCGAGGGGGCGCTCTTCGGCGTTTGCGGGTGGCTGCTCGCCCTTCCCATGAGTTCGCTCCTGGTGAAATACCTCCTTCACGTGGTGAGCCAGACCATCTCAACCCTGTTCGTGCGGGTCCAGGTGGAAAGCCTCATGTTGAGCCCGCTCGAAATCGGCCTCAGCTTCGCAGTGACCCTTCTCACGGCCGTCGCGGCCGCCTTCCAGCCGGCCCGGGAAGCCATGGGCGTTCCTCCCAAGGAAGCCATGGAAATCTCCCAGACCGGCGCGCGCCGGCAGCGGTCGATTCGGCGCCTGGCTGTTTGGGCGTTGGGGTGCATCCTGGTCTGCATCCCGCTTTCGCTGTTGCCTGGTGTGGCCGGGATCCCCGTGCCGGGTTATGTGGCAATTCTGCTGCTTTTCATCGGCTTTTCCCTCATGGCGCCCTGGATGCTGTCCCAGATGGGCCGGGTCCTCTCCCCGTTGCTGCGACGTTTTGCCGGCATGCCGGCTTACCTGGCCGGACGCTATCTGCGCGACTGCGGCAGCCGCACGTCCATTTCGGTGGGGGCTTTGATCACGGCAGTCGCCCTTTTCACTGCGCTCGTCATCATGATCCACAGCTTCCGCCACACCGTCGAGCTCTGGGTCCGGCAGACCGTGAGCGGAGACCTCTTCGTCACCGTCAAAATGGGCCAGGTCAACCGCTTCCGTTTCCCCATACCGGAAACCATCGTGGCGGAGCTGAAACGGCTGGATCCCGACGCCGATTATGTCCCCAGCCGACGCTACCAGATGACCTATGACGACTTCCCCTACGAATTTGAAGCCATGGGCATGGAGACCTTCCTGAAACACGGCGGCTTCGTGTGGCTGAAAGGCGACCCCGAGAAGGCCCGGGCGATGCTCGTCCAAGGGGAGGGCGTGTTGATTTCGGAGGTTTTTGCCACGCGCACGGGCTTGGACATCGGGGACATCTTCCGAGCCCAAATCGAGGGCTCCCGGGTCGAGTTGCCGGTGGTGGGCGTCGTTCGCGACTATCGCACGAATGGCGGGGTGGTATTCTATTCATGGAAGCACTTCAAGGAGCGCTTTCACGACCCCCAGTGGAGCGGGGTGAGGTTCTTTTTCAGGGACCGGGCGCAGGATGTCGATGCCCGGGTGGCGGGCCTGCGCAAAGCCATCATCGAGCGCTGGGGCGACCAGCTGGACCTGGTCATCGGCAAGGACCTGCGGGAAGCCGTGCTCCGGATTTTCGACGAGACGTTTGTCATCACCACTGTGCTGCTGCTCATTGCCCTGGCCGTGGCGGCCCTGGGCATCACCACCACCCTGACCGTGCTGGTGCTGGAGCGCACGCGCCAGCTGAACACGCTGTTTGCCGTCGGGGGGAGCTTCCGCCAGATCCGGTCGATGATCTTCTGGGAGGCGTCCTTCCTGGTGATGGCCGGAGAGATGGCCGGCCTGATCTGCGGGTTCATCCTTTCGTACATGCTGGTCTATGTCATCAACCGACAGTCGTTCGGATGGACCTTCCTGTACACGGTGGATTGGGGGTCGCTGGCGTATTCGTTGCCGCTGATCATCCTGACCGCATTGCTCGCCGCGGTTCCGGCCGTGCGCATGGTGTTCAGGGAGCCGCCGGCAACCCTGCTGCGGGAACGGTGATGACGAAGCCGAAAGCCCGATTTCGCGTTGCGCTTCGTCCCGCACTCGCTGCAGCGTACTTCCAGTACGCCTCGCTCGGCGGAGACTTGCGCGCCTTGAACTCGGGCTTTGGGCTTCGTCATAAAAGACCGAGTGAGATAAGATTTGGTTTCAATGATTGATGGAGCGCAGATGAAGTTACGGCCTGGAAAGCTCTTGTTGGTTTTGCTGGGTATAGCCGCTTCGGTCAGCATCGCCTCGGCCAGGGATGAGTTATCGGGGTTTCTCCAGGTCACCGGCCCATGCAACCTGGAGTTCCCGCGCGACCATGCGCCCCATCCGGGGTTTCGCACCGAATGGTGGTACTGGACCGGCAATCTCAGGTCCGAAACGGGCCGGCACTTCGGTTACCAGCTGACCATCTTCCGCTATCAGCTGACCCCCTTCGGCGGAGCGGCGGAATGGCCGGACCCCCCCTCGGCTTGGCGCACCCGACAGCTCTATTTTGCCCATGCCGCCGTATCCGACATCTCGGCGAAACGCCACCTGCAGGCGGAGCAAGCCGGCCGGAGCGGGCCCCTCGGGATAGCGGGGTGGGTTCAATGGGGTCCGGACGTGACCCTTTACCACCGCGGTTGGAGCGCCGTGATTTTCCCCGACCTTCAAAAGCTATTCGCCCGCGGGGATGACTTCTCGCTCGAGCTCGAACTGAAACCGTTGAAACCCCCCGTGAGCCACGGTGTGAACGGATACAGCCGCAAGGGCTCCTCGCCGGAACGGGCCAGTTGCTATTACTCCTACAGTCGGCTGGAGACCGGCGGTACGGTTACGGTAGCCGGCAAGCCCCTGCCGGTGAGGGGTCTCAGCTGGATGGATCACGAATTCAGCACGGCACCGCTCGAGCCGGGAACCGTCGGATGGGACTGGTTCAGCATCCAGCTGGCCGACAAGAGCGAATTCATGATCTACCTGCTGCGTAAGCCGGACGGAGGCCTGAATCCCGCGTCCAGTGGAACCTACATCGACTCCCTGGGCTTTCCGCGACATCTCGAGCGCAGCTACTTCGAAGTCAGCGCGCTGGACTCCTGGAAAAGCAAGGCGTCGGGGGCCGTCTATCCGTCCAGCTGGCAGATCAAGATCCCCTTGTTAGGCATCGATCTCGTCGTGACATCGAACCTGCCGGACCAGGAAATGCGCACACCGGAGACCACCGGCGTCACCTATTGGGAGGGGAGCGTCTCTGCCAAGGGCACCAAGGGCGGCAGCCCGGTCGAAGGCCAGGGGTACGTGGAGCTCACCGGCTACGCCGGGCCCTTTGCCGCCCTGAAGTGAGCGCTCGCCCGGAATATCCATATCTGCGCTTCGCGGCACCTCTTCAGATGCCGGGTTGTTTTTTGGCGCATCCAGTGACATAGTGGAGTAAAAATTTTCTCCAATCCGTATTGACTGAGCGACTCTCTCTCCCCAACCCCATCCCCCCGATTCCGGGGAAGAGGGCCGGGTGAGGGAGCGTCGGGGTCAAGACCGTTATGCAGCCCATCATCGAAGTTCAGCATCTGTTCAAAAGATTTCAGGACGTCACCGCCGTGGACGGCATATCCTTCACGGTGGGCCAGGGAGAGTTTTTCGGTCTCCTGGGCCCGAACGGCGCCGGAAAGACGACCACCATCCGAATGCTTTACGGGTTCTCGCCCCCGAGCCGCGGCATCATCCGAGTGTTCGGGATGGAGATTTCCCATGACTGGCGCAAGATCAAGGCCCGCATCGGGGTCTGCCAGCAGGACAACACCCTGGACCCGGATCTCACCGTGGAGCAGAACCTGAGGGTTTTCGCCGGTTATTTTTCCATCCCCTCGCGGGAAGCCAGGACCCGCGCCAACGAGCTGCTCGAGTTCTTCGCCTTGTCCAACCGTCGGAAGGCGAAGGTCATGGACCTTTCGGGCGGAATGATCCGGCGGCTGATCCTGGCGCGCTCGCTCATCAATCGACCCGAGCTGCTGATTCTGGATGAGCCGACCACCGGGCTCGATCCCCAGTCCCGGCACCAGGTCTGGGACCGGTTGGAAAAGCTCAAGGCCAGCGGGCTCAGCGTCGTGCTCACCACCCATTACATGGAAGAGGCCAGCCAATTGTGCGACCGCCTGGTGATCGTGGATCACGGCAAGATCCTCGTGGAAGGCAGCCCGGCTGAGCTGATCCTGAAGCACGCCGGCCGCAGTGTAATTGAAGTCGGCGGCCCCGACCAGGCGCTGCGCAACTACCTGAAGACCCACGAGGTCCCGCATGACGACCTCGGGCAACGCATCATCCTCTACACCCCGGATGGCCATGAGCTCAGCTCGGCCTTGCGTGAGAATTTCTGCCACGACCAATGCACGTTCCGCAACGGCACCCTGGAAGACGTATTCCTGCGGCTCACGGGTCGGGAATTGCGCGAATGAAGATTAAATAACCCGATAGCGAGACACCGGACTGACCAGCGTGGGAACATCGATGATCGACACACGGACCATATCCTGGCGTTTCGTCAAAGTATGGAAACGCAACCTGGTGACTTTCCAAAAGATCTGGAAGATCAACTTCATTACGCCGCTGCTTGAGCCGCTGCTGTTTGTCCTGGCCTTCGGGCTGGGCTTTGCCGGCCTGGTGGCCAGCGTCCGTTACGGAGGGGCCGATCTTTCCTACACCGCCTTTCTCGCGCCCGCACTGATCGCCACCGCCGTCATGAACAACGCCTTTTTCGAGACCACCTACGCCTCATTCGTTCGAATGTACTACCAGAAGACCTTCGATGGCATGCTGGCCACTCCGCTGTCCATCGAGGAGATCATTATCGCTGAAATCGTCTGGAGCGCCAGCAAGGCGGCTGCGGCCGCAGCGATCATGATGGGGGTGCTCAGCGCCTTCGGTTATGTCCAGTATCCTTCGGGGCTGCTGGTCATACCGCTCGCCTTCTTAGGAGGGGTCGCCTTCGGGGCCATCGGGTTGTTTTTCACCGGCGTCATCCCCACCATCGAGATGTTCAATCTGCCGATCTTCCTCTTCGTGACCCCCATGTTTCTTTTCAGCGGGACTTTTTTCCCGATCTCCAACCTGCCGCTGTGGGCCAAGCCCCTGGCGCTGGCCTTTCCCCTCTACCATCTGGTGGAGCTCTCCAGGCTGGCCTGCCTGAGGCGTTATGAAACCGTGCCCTTGCTCAGCATCGCTTACCTGGCGGTGTTTGCCGTCCTCTTTTCGGTGTTGGCTCTGGTTTTCATGCGCCGGCGCCTCGTCAAGTGACGGCTTCATCAGCGGCAGGATAGGCGCTGCGCCTGTGCGTGACCATGGGATCTTTCCTGGGGCTTGCGCAAGGCCCGTCCGTGGCTAATTATGTGATTAGATGATAGGCAATTTTCAACGCCGGTAGTCTGTGAAACCCCCGGAGCAAGTCATGAAAGTCGGCATCATCGGATGCGGTTTTGTCGGCAGCACGGCCGCCTATGCCATGGCCCTTGAGGGCGCGGCCAGGGAGATTGTTCTTGTTGATCTCAACTCGGGCTTGGCGCAGGCCCAGGCGGAGGATATCCTGCATGCCACTCCTTTTGCCAGGCCGGTGCGCATCGTTGCGGACGATTACCCCGGCCTCGAGGGAGCCGGCGTCGTCGTTCTCGCGTGCGGGGTCGCTCAACGACCGGGGGAAACCCGCCTGCAGCTCTTGGAACGCAACGCCAAGGTGTTCGAGGCCGTCGTCCCGCGCGTGCTTAAACATGCCCCCGGCGCGCTCTTGGTCGTTGCCTCCAACCCCGTTGACGTCATCACCACCGTGGTGTCCGCGGTCTCCGGGCTTCCCCAGGCGCGCACCATCGGCACCGGAACCATCCTGGACACGGCGCGGTTCCGGACCTTGCTGGGAGAGCATCTGCGCGTTGCTCCGGCTTCCGTGCACGCCTACGTCTTGGGAGAGCACGGCGATTCGGAAGTGCTGGCTTGGTCCAGCGCGGACGTGGGGGGAGTGCCGCTGGTTGATTTCGCCCGCCAGGTGGGCCGCCCCGTCACGGATCAGGCCCGATCCGCGATCGAGGAGGGTGTGAGACGGGCGGCCTACCGTATCATCGAGGGCAAAGGCGCCACCTATTACGGGATCGGCGCGGGGATTGCCCGAATTGTGCGGGCGATTCGAGGTGACGAAGGCGCCGTCCTGACCCTGTCCGGCCCCAGCACCACAATGGAGGGCATGGCGGGCGTGAGTTTCTCTCTCCCGCGAGTGCTGGGAGCCGAAGGCGTCCGGGTCGAGCTGCGTCCGCGGCTGTCGGTCGAGGAGCAGGAAGCACTCCGGCGCAGCGCCGAAATCCTCAGGCAAGCCGCGCAGGAGCTCGGCTGCATGCGTTGACCCATCCGGGGGTTGAGAGACCAGCCCCACACGAATAACCCTTTGATCCAGGCGTGAGGGCAAGAAAGGTTCCTTTTCCACAAAACATCAGGTCATCATGCGGAGACGATTTTTACGCAAGAGCCTCTGGGCGGCGGCGCTCGTGCCGGCCCTGGCCTTGGGCTGCGGGTGGCTGCCGGCGCGGGATTCAAAACCAAAGGATCTGCGTATTCTGCAGCGCTGGGCCGGGGATTACCCGCTGGCCGAGCTCGATCGATTGCCGGAGGGCCAGCGGCGATCCCGGGTCGGCTACCTTGGCGATACGGCTGCGTTCACACAGCTCTGGCAGGTCTTCAAACCCGAAACGCCGGTTCCCACGCTTGATTTCAGCAAGCACATCGTGGTCTTTGCCCGCAACGTGGACCTCTACCGCCGCGTGCTGATTGCCAAAGTGACCCTCACGCGCGGCGTCGCCGAGATCATTGACGTGGAGGCCGCCTCCGAGGCTCCCATCGAAGACAGGGTCGCGATGGCGATGGCCCTGATCCCCCGGGATGGCCTTGAGTTCATTCAGAGGGGCGAGCAACGGATCCCCGTCCGGTAAGTTGTTGACACGGCGGATAGATATATTAAACTAAAAAATCTGGAGCAGAACCGGACGGTTTCGGGAATATCGGGGCCGTCCCTTATTTTTAGTTAAGAGCCGTGCACGGCTCTCGAGTCAGGCAGCGTGAGCTTAAAGAAACGTCTCATACTGGCGTTTGCCGCGGTAGCGGTTCTGGTCGTCATCCTGGGCGGTATCAAGGGACTGCAGATCGATCGGATGATCGCCCATGGCCGGCAGATGGTTCCTCCACCGGAGGCGGTGACAACCGCCGTGGCGAGCCTCCAGAGCTGGGAATCATTACTCACGGCGGTGGGGTCGCTGGCGGCGGTTCAGGGGGTCACCGTGACGGCCGAATTGACTGGAAAGGTCGTGCAGATTGCCTTCACCCCCGGGACGATGGTGAAAGCCGGCGACCTCCTGGTGAAGCAGGACACCTCCTCAGAGGAAGCCCAGTTGCGGTCGGCAGAGGCGGCCGCGGCGCTCGCCAAGCTCAACGTGGAACGGCTGGGCAAGTTGCTGGTCGAGCGGACCATCGCGCAGTCTCAATTCGACAATGCCGAAGCCACCTACAAACAGGCCATCGCCCAGGCGGACAACATCCGTGCCAGCATAGCCAAGAAAACCATCCGGGCGCCGTTTTCCGGCCGGCTGGGCATCCGCCTGGTCAACCTGGGCCAGGTGCTGAACGAGGGCGAGGCGATCGTGTCGCTGCAGTCCCTGGACCCGATTTACGTCGATTTTTCCCTGCCGCAGCAACAGCTGCCGAAACTTCAGACCGGTTTTGCTGTCCGTGTGACCACCGATGCGCTACCCGGTGAGGTCGTCAAGGGCAACATCACAGCCATCAATCCCCAGGTGGACGCGGCCACCCGCAACATCCGCATCCAGGCCACTGTGGCCAACCCCCAGGAGCACCTGCGCCCCGGCATGTATGTCAATGTCGCCGTGGTGCTGCCGGAACGCGAAAAGGTCCTGGCGATCCCGGCCACGGCCGTGCTGTATGCCCCTTACAGCGACTCCGTCTTCATCGTCGAGGACAACCCGGACCCGGCTTCAGGCGGAACGGTGAAGGTGGTTCGGCAGCAGTTCACGCAGCTCGGTGAAAAACACGGCGACTTCGTGGCTGTGAGGTCGGGACTCAAGGAGGGCGACGTGGTTGTGAGCACCGGGGTCTTCAAGCTGCGCAACGGCCAGACCGTATCGGTCGACAACAGCCTATCCCCTGACTTCAAGCTCAAACCCAATCCGGCAGAAGATTGACCGGGGCATGAAACTCACCGACCTTTTCATCCGCCGCCCCGTTCTTGCGCTGGTGGTGAACCTGTTGATCATCATCGCCGGGCTGCAGGCGATCCGCTCGATCAACGTGCGCCAGTACCCGCGCAGCGAAAACGCGGTGGTCACCGTCACGACCGTCTACGTCGGCGCCTCCGCCGAGCTGGTGCGCGGTTTCATCACCACACCGCTCGAGCGCGTGATCGCGGCTGCGGACGGAATCGATTACATTCAATCGCAGAGCAGCCAAGGGCTTTCGAGCATCAGCGTCCGCCTGAAGATCAATTACGACCCCATCAAGGCGCTTTCGGAAATCAGCTCCAAGGTCGACCAGGTGCGCGGCGACCTGCCCCCGGAGGCCGAGGTGCCCGTCATCAACGTGGAGTCGGCCGACAGCCAGTTCGCCTCCGCCTATTTGAGCTTTACCTCCGACATCCTCCAGCAAAATCAAATCACCGATTATCTCGTGCGGGTGGTGCAGCCGCGGCTTTCATCGATTGAAGGTGTCCAGCGCGCCGAGATCCTGGGAGCGCGCACCTTCGCGATGCGCATCTGGCTGAAGCCCGAGCGCATGGCCGCCTATAACATCAGCCCGGCCCAGGTGCGCCAGGCCCTGGCCGCCAACAATTTTCTCGCCGCCGTTGGCCAGACCAAGGGAGCCCTGGTCCAGGTAAACCTCACCGCTAATACCGACCTGCGTTCGGTGCCGGAGTTCAAGCAACTGGTCATCCGCCACCAGGATGGAGCCATCGTGCGGCTCGAGGACATCGCCGAGGTGGTGCTGGGCGCCGAGGATTATGACACGGAAGTGCGCTTCTCGGGCCAGACCGCGGTGTTCATGGGCATCTGGCCCCTGCCCAACGCCAACTCGATCGACGTAGTCCACCGGGTCCGGGTCGAGATGGAGGCCATCCAGAACCAGCTGCCCACCGGCCTTCAAGCGCGCATCGCCTATGACGCCACCGACTACATCACCAACGCTATCCGCGAGGTGTTGAAGACCCTCGGCGACACCCTGCTGATCGTGGTGGTCGTCATCTTTCTGTTTCTGGGGTCTTTTCGGTCGGTGCTCATCCCGGTGGTCGCCATTCCGCTTTCGCTCGTCGGCGGGGTCTTCCTGATGCAGATCTTCGGCTTCACGCTCAACCTGCTTACGCTGCTGGCGATCGTCCTGTCTGTGGGTCTGGTGGTCGACGATGCCATCGTGGTGGTGGAAAACGTGGAGCGGCATCTGAGCGCGGGGCGTTCGCCGATCGATGCCGCCCTGGTGGGCGCGCGCGAGCTGGTCGGGCCGATCATCGCCATGACCATCACTCTGGCTGCCGTCTACGCTCCCATCGGCCTGCAAGGGGGATTGACCGGCTCGCTGTTTCGCGAGTTTGCCTTCACGCTGGCCGGTGCGGTTATCATTTCCGGGGTGGTGGCGCTGACCCTCTCGCCGATGATGTCCGCGAGGCTTCTCAAGCCCGGGATGGAGGAGCGCGGGTTCGCCGGCAGGATTGCGCGCGACTTCAAGCGGTTCAGGGCCTTTTACGGCCGCTGGCTGGATGTCACCCTGGATTCGCGGCCGGCGGTTTACGTGGTATGGGTCGCCGTCAGCCTGATCACGATCCCCATGTACATGATGGCTCCCAAGGAACTGGCGCCGACCGAAGACGAAGGGGTGATCTTCGGCATCATCGATGCCTCGGCCGATGCCACCATCGACCAGACCAGCCGTTTCACGGAGGCGGTCAATCAGGCCTACCTGAGTGTGCCGGAAACCAACTTTACCTTCCAAGTCACCCGCCCCAGCTCCGGATTTGCCGGAATGGTGGTCAAACCCTGGGGCGAGCGCGAGCGCACCATTTTCCAGATCCTGCCCGAGGTGCAGCGGAAGGTGCGCGCGATCCCCGGCATCCGGACGCTGCCGGTGCTTCGCCCGCCGCTGCCGGGCGGCAGCCGGTTTCCGGTGGAGTTCATCCTGGCCTCAACCATGCCCACCGAACAGATCCTGGAGTTTGCCCGCCAGATCCAGTTGAAGGCGATGCAGAGTGGGATGTTCGCCTTCCCGCCGGTCATCGACGTCAAGATCGACCAACCCCAGGCGGAAATCGTCATCGACCGTGACAAAACGGCTGAGCTCGGGCTCGACCTGCAACAGGTCGGCTCCGACTTGGCGGCCATGGTGGGCGGCAATTTTGTGAACCGCTTCGACATCTCCGGCCGCAGCTACAAGGTCATTCCCCAGATTCAGCGCGTGGCCCGCCTCAACCCCGACCAACTCAGGAACATTTACGTCACCGGTCCCGGCAGCCGGCTTGTGCCCCTCAGCACCATAGCCACCATCCGCAATTCAACGGTGCCGCGTTCGCTCAACCGGTTCCAGCAGCTCAACGCGGTCAAGATCTCCGGCGTGTCCGTCCTGCCGCTCGACCAGGCGCTGCGGTTCCTCGAGGACGAGTCGGCGCAGATCCTCCCCAAGGGCTACACGCTCGACTACACCGGCGAGTCGCGACAGCTCCGGACCGAGGGGAACAAGTTCCTGCCGGCGTTCCTCCTCGCGGTCGTGCTCATCT
>JBLMXM010000111.1:0-10484 GCA_050257775.1 Hyphomicrobiales bacterium | reverse complement strand
ATCGTTTTCATCATCGGGTTGATCGTATTTTTTGTCCTCGCTGTGCTGTACGTTGCAGCGCTCGAAAGGATCTAAACATGGACATCACGGTAGGTATTATCGGCGTGCTGCTCGTTGTCTACCTGTTTATTTCGGTCATACGACCGGAGAGGTTCTAGCCGTGCAGATTATTCATGATACCTTCGGATGGATCCAGTTGAGCGTTTATATTGGGATCCTTTTGCTGTTGACCCGGCCGATGGGGATTTACCTATTCCGGGTGCTGGATGCCGAGGGCAAGACCTTCCTGGACCCCGTGTTGCGGCCTCTGGAAAAATGCTTCTATTTTCTTCTGCGGGTGGATCCGAGGAAAGAACAGGGTTGGAAACAGTACAGCGTTTCCATGCTGGCGTTCAGCCTAGCCAGTGCCCTTTTCACTTACGCCATCCTGCGGCTCCAGCACCTGCTTCCTTTGAATCCTCAAGGCTTAGGGCCGTTCAGCGACCACCTGGCGTTCAACACGGCGGTCAGCTTCATGACCAACACCAACTGGCAGAACTACGGCGGTGAATCCACTGCTTCTTATTTCTCGCAGATGGTGGGGCTGGCATTTCACAATTTCGTCTCTGCGGCCGTGGGAATTGCGGTGGCGGCCGCCCTGGTGCGCGGCATCGCCCGGCATTCGGCCAAGACCATCGGCAACTTCTGGGTGGATCTCGTCCGGCTGAACCTATACCTTTTGCTGCCGATCTGCATCGTCTATGCCCTGTTCCTTGTGTCCCAGGGCGTGATTCAAAATTTCAAGCCGTACGACACGGCCCAGATCGTTGATCCATACCATGCCGAGATGTCGAAGAAAGACGACAACGGCGAGATCGTCAAGGATGCCCAGGGGAACCCCGTCATGGAACAGCGTCGGATCGAAACCCAGGCCATCGCCCAAGGCCCTGCGGCCTCGCAGGTGGCGATCAAGATGCTGGGAACCAACGGCGGCGGCTTCATGAATGCCAATGCGTCGCACCCGTACGAGAATCCGACGCCGCTCTCTAACTTCATCCAGATGCTGTCCATTTTCGTGATCCCCAGCGGGTTGACCTATTATCTTGGCCGTATGGTGAGGAACCAGCGCCACGGATGGGCCGTTTGGAGCGCCATGGCGGTTCTCTTCCTGGCCGGGGTCCTGGCGAGCTGGTCGGCCGAGACGGCCGGCAACCCGCGTTTGCACGCCCTGGGGGTGGATGCCTCGTCCGGGAACATGGAGGGCAAGGAGGTGCGCTTCGGGATATTCAACTCCGCCCTTTTTGCCACCATCACCACCGATGCCTCGTGCGGCGCCGTGAACTCCATGCACGACTCCTTTACGCCGCTGGGCGGGCTGATCCCGCTCACCAACATCCAACTGGGCGAGGTGGTCTTCGGCGGAGTGGGCGCAGGGCTATACGGCATGCTGGTTTTCGTGGTTCTGGCTGTGTTCCTCGCGGGCCTGATGGTCGGGAAAACCCCCGAGTACCTCGGCAAGAAGATCGAAGCCTACGACGTGAAAGCCGGCGTGCTGTTCGTGATGGTCGCGGCCTTCAGCATCCTGGGCTTCACGGCCTGGGCGGCGGTGAGCGAATGGGGCCTGGCCGGTTTAAACAATACCGGCCCCCACGGGTTCAGCGAGATCATGTACGCCTATTCCTCCGGCACCGGCAACAACGGCAGCGCCTTTGCCGGGCTGTCGGGGAACACGTATTGGTACAACACCACCCTCGGCATAGCCATGCTCGTCGGCCGCTTCATCATGATCATCCCGGCGCTCGCACTGGCGGGCAGCCTGGTGGAGAAAAAGCGGGTCGCCGCGACCGGCGGCAGTTTTCCGGTTTCGGGTGCTCTCTTTTCCGCTCTACTGGCCGGGACGATTTTGATCGTCGGTGCGCTGACTTTTTTCCCGGCGCTCTCGTTGGGGCCCATCGTGGAGCATTTCCTCATGACGGGCTCGGGAATCACGTATTAGGGAGAGATATCGTGGCTGCAAGAATCCATTCGATATTCGATCGCGCCATTTTGAGTCAGGCGGCGGTGGACGCGTTCAAGAAGCTTCATCCGCTTTACCTGCTGAAGAACCCGGTGATGTTCGTCACCGAAGTCGGCGCCGTGCTCACGACTCTGGCGATGGTTTTCCGGGCCGAGGATGAACCGCTCATATTCACGCTGCAGATCGCCCTCTGGCTCTGGTCCACGGTGCTGTTCGCCAACTTTGCCGAAGCCGTGGCCGAGGGCCGAGGCAAGGCCCAGGCCAACGCGCTGCGGAAAACCCGGACGCGGACGATCGCCCACCGGCGCGACGGGGATGGGCCACTGCGGGAGGTCCCCGCGGAGCGCCTCAGAAAGGGGGACGTGGTGGTGGTGGCCGCGGGAGAGGTGATTCCCGCGGACGGCGAGGTGATCGAGGGGATTGCCTCGGTCGACGAATCGACCATCACAGGCGAGTCGGCGCCGGTAATCCGGGAAGCGGGCGGCGACCGGAACTCGGTCACCGGTGGGACCCGGGTCCTGTCGGACCGCCTGGTCATCCGCGTGACCGCCAACCCGGGCGAGAGTTTCCTCGATCACATGATCCACCTGGTCGAAGGCGCCCAGCGCCAGAAAACGCCCAACGAGATCGCCCTCACGATCCTGCTGTCGGCGCTGACGATTATCTTTCTGGTGGTGGTAATCACCCTGAAATTTTTCGGCATCTATTCGCAGGCGAACTTTTCCGTCACGGTGCTGGTGGCCCTGCTGGTGTGCCTGATCCCGACCACGATCGGCGGGCTCCTGAGCGCGATCGGCATTGCAGGGATCGACCGGCTGGTGCAGAAGAACGTGTTGGCGATGAGCGGCCGGGCAGCTGAGGCTGCGGGCGACGTGGATGTCCTGCTGCTCGACAAGACCGGCACCATCACCCTGGGCGATCGGCAGGCAACCGAGTTCATCCCGGCCGAGGGGGTTCGGGCGGAGGAATTGGCGGATGCCGCCCAGCTGGCCTCTTTGGCCGACGAGACGCCCGAGGGCCGGAGCATCGTTGTTCTGGCCAAGCAATACGGCCTGAGGGGCCGGGCGATGTTGGAAATGCCTGCGGCTGCGTTCACACCCTTCAAGGCGGAAACTCGCATGAGCGGCGTGGATTTAGACGGGCGGCGGATCCGCAAAGGCGCTGCGGATGCCATCGCGCAATTCACCGGCGTCCAGCTGCCGCCGTCAGTGGATGACGCCGTGGCGCGGGTCTCCCGCTCGGGCGGAACGGCCCTCGTGGTCGCCGAAAACGCCAAGGCGGTCGGGGTCGTTCACCTCAAGGACATC
The DNA here is from genome assembly GCA_050257775.1 of Hyphomicrobiales bacterium. GTDB lineage: Bacteria > Desulfobacterota > Desulfobacteria > Desulfobacterales > SpSt-501 > SpSt-501. The sequence goes on along the minus strand of JBLMXM010000111.1, from coordinate 7,181 downwards.
GTGAAGGGTGGCTTGAAAGACCGGTTTGAGCGCTTTCGCGCCATGGGGATCAAGACCGTCATGATCACGGGCGACAACCGCCTGACGGCCGCGGCCATCGCGCAGGAGGCCGGCGTGGATGATTTCCTGGCCGAGGCCCGCCCCGAGGACAAGCTTGCTTTGATCCGCAAAGAGCAAGCCGCTGGCCACCTGGTGGCCATGACCGGCGACGGTACCAACGATGCGCCTGCTCTCGCACAAGCCGACGTAGGGGTCGCCATGAACACCGGAACCCAGGCCGCCAAGGAGGCGGGGAACATGGTGGACCTCGATTCCAACCCGACCAAGCTGATCGAGGTCGTGGAAATCGGCAAGCAGATGCTGATCACCCGCGGGGCCCTGACGACCTTCAGCGTTGCCAACGATGTTGCCAAGTACTTCGCCATCATCCCGGCGATGCTGATGGCCACCTTCCCGGCCATCGGCCCGCTGAACATCATGGAGCTCCACTCGCCCTTGAGCGCCATTTTGAGCGCCGTTATCTTCAATGCGCTCATCATCGTTGCCCTCATCCCTCTGGCGCTGCGCGGGGTGCAGTTCAAGCCGTTGACCGCGGCGGTGATGCTGCGCCGCAACCTGCTCATCTACGGGTTGGGCGGGGTGGTGGCGCCTTTTATAGGAATCAAGGCCATAGACGTTTTCGTTGCGGCCCTGCATATCGTTTGACCGGCCGATGGTCAGCGGCGCATGGACTGTGATGCGGCATCGCGCGGCTTTTGCAAAGGAGAGTTTCAAATGAAGATCGTAGCTGCCGAGTTGCGAACTTCCTCGGATCCGGGCGCTCAGGTAGAGACCTTAGCGCCAAGACCCGGAGTGAGAGAAACGTCGATCATGAATCATTTTATTTCCGAGCTTCGCGTCGCCGTTGTCGCCACGCTTGCCCTGGCTATTGTCGTGTGCGGCGCTTATCCCCTGGCGGTGTGGGCCATTGCTCAGGGGTTGTTCCCTTACGAAGCCGGCGGTTCCCTGATCCAGCGGGATGGAAGGATCGCCGGTTCCGAGTTGATTGCTCAGAACTTCAGCAGCCCGAAGTATTTTTATCCACGCCCTTCGGCAGCAGGGGAAGCCGGCTATGATGCGACGAACTCGTCCGGAAGCAACCTGGGGCCGCTTTCCCGGAAGCTTATCGATGCCGTCAAGGAACGTGTCGAGGCGTACCGCGCTGAAAACAGCCTATCACCTGACGCACGCGTTCCCGCCGACGCGGTGACGGCTTCGGGCAGCGGGCTGGATCCTCATATCAGTCTCCAGAACGCGCTTCTGCAGGCATCTCGGGTGGCGCAGGCGCGGGGTATGAACGACGCGGAGGTGAAGAAAATCATCCGGGCACACACCGAGGGTCGCGACCTGGGGATCTTGGGCGAGCCGAGAATCAATGTCTTGAAACTCAACCTAGCCCTGGATCGGAAAAGGTGAGCCTCGAGATTGAGCTGCCGATCCCTTCGGTCGGACGTGTTTGAACCGCTTTTATATGCCGAACTGCTTGCGTTTGCGCCAGAGCGTCGCCTGGTCGATGCCGAGGATGTCGGCTGCTTCCTGGAGGGATTTGGCGCTGGCCAGCACGCGGCGGATGTGGTTTTCCTCGATCACATTCAAGGGCAGCGGATCACCGAGGCGGATGGGGGGGACGTGGGGGGAGATGGACTGCGGAAGGTGCTCGCAGCCGATGATATCGCCGGCGCAAAGGATGGCGGCTCGCTCGACCACATTGCGCAGTTCCCGGATGTTTCCGGGCCATGAATAGTTCCGCAGGGCCCGGACGGCCTCTTCCGAGAAACCGCGGAACATCTTATGGTTCTGCGCCCCGAAAAAGGCGAGCATGGTGTTCGCCAGATTTTCGACATCGTCCGGGCGGTCGCAGAGCGGCGGGATCTCGATTTGGATGACATTGAGCCGGTAATACAAGTCTTCCCGGAACCGGTTCTCGCCCACGGCCTTTTCCAAATCGGCGTTCGTCGCGGCCAGGAGGCGAACATCGACCCTGCGCGTGCGGTGGTCGCCGACCCGTTCGTATTCGCGGTCTTGAATGAAGCGCAATAGCTTGGGTTGAATCGAAAGCGGCAGGTCGCCGATCTCATCCAGAAAGAGGGTGCCGCTCTCGCAGGCCGCAACCCGGCCGGGGTTGTCCCGAAGGGCACCCGTGAACGCCCCCTTCACATGCCCGAAAAGCTCGCTTTCGAGAATCTCCGGGCTCAGGGTCGGGCAGGAGATGACTCCAAGGGGCTTGTCGGCACGGCCACTCCAGCCGTGGATCGCCCGCGCCAGCACGGTCTTGCCGGTGCCGCTCGCCCCCCGCAGCATCACCACGGCCTCGGATGAGGCCACTTGCCTGGCCAGTTCGATGGCGCGCTGCATGCCGGGGTGAGAGGACTGGAAGGCGATCTCCGGGTGCAATCGCTCCAGCTCTTCCTGCAGCCTGGTGATGCGCTGTTCCATGGCACGCACCGTGCCGATGCGCTCGGCTACCAGGAGAACCTGATCGGGCTTGAAAGGTTTTGGGATGTAATCGAAGGCTCCACGGCGAATCGCTTCAACAGCCGTGTCAATGGAGGCATAGGCCGTGATCACCACGATCTTAAGCCATGGGGAGGCCGCCAGCAGAAACGAGATCAGATCCATCCCGCTCTCGGTTCCGAGCCGGAGGTCCACGAAGGCCAGGTCGAACACCTTCAAAGCCGCTTCCGCCTGGGCATCCTGGGCACTGCCGACCGCCGTGACGCGATGATTGCGCGTCTCCAGGCACACCGCCAGCGTCTTGCGAATGTGGGGTTCGTCGTCGACAACCAATATGTTCAATGGGGCGGTAGCCATCGGTGCTCCCTAGTTAGTTCAAGAGCTTCCCTTCTTCTTGCCGACGCGGTTGAGGGAAGCGATAACGCCGAAGCGGTTGCCCTCTGCTAGGGGCGATCTGCTTCAGCACCATGGCTCCCTGCTTCGCGGTCCGACGTGGAATCAGGTGAGTGGTAAGCTATCCCTGAACCCAAAAGGAGTCAAAGGATAAATCAAAAGGGCCTGGGGATATTCCTCAAGCCCTTTTTTTCCATGGTAGTCCTATCGGCTTCCTCGAGAAGATGTTCTGCCGAGAGCGATGCTCGGCGGGGCGCTGAGCCGGTTTGAGAAACTAATGGAAACTCGCTAAGTTGTAAATAGAAAAGCCATTGCATCAATCATAATTCTTATTATAATGGTTCTGCAATCATTCTGCGGAATTGCATGATGCTGACGGGACCTCCGCCAGATCGTTCAGTGCGTGGAATCCCTCGTAGCGAATATGGTTCGACATCTATGGGCAGGTTGGAATTATCACTTCAGAAAGGATGAATGGGCCGGATGGTGAAACGAATCGTAATTGGAATAAGCGGGGCCAGCGGCGTCATATACGGGATCAAGATGCTCGAACGGCTCAGGGAAATGAACATCGAGACCCATCTGATCATCTCCGAGTTCGGAAAGAAGAATATCGAACTTGAGACCACTTTCCAACCCTCGCAGGTCGCCGCGCTGGCAACTCACTGCTACGACTATCGGGACATGGCCGCGCCACTGGCAAGCGGCTCCTTTCTGACGGACGGCATGGTCGTCATCCCCTGCTCCATCAAGACCCTCTCGGGTATCGCTCATTCATACACCGAGAATCTCCTGATCCGGGCCGCCGATGTCACGCTGAAGGAAAAACGCAAGCTGATTCTCGTCGTACGAGAGACGCCCATTCATCTCGGACATATCCGGATGATGGAGGCGGCGATCGAGTGCGGCGCCCAGATCCTGCCCCCCGTCCCTTCCTTTTACCACCATCCCCAGACGATCGACGACATCATCCACCAGACCATCGGTAAGATTTTCGACTCTCTCGGCATCGAGCACGACCTGTTCCGCCGCTGGGGCGAGACATAAGGCGGCCGGCCTGAAGGAAAACCGTGAGCGGCGGGCCGCTGAAGAAAAGACCTTTTTGCTGGTTTGAACCGGTCGTTGGGCTGCCTATCCCCAGGTGGGGGATGGGGGCCTCCCGGCCAGGCGAAACATGGACTACATGATGAGGTAACCATGCGCAGAGATGCTATCGTAATCAAGAAGCAGGACAACGTGGCCACTGCAATCCGGGACATCGCTGCCGGCAAAACGGCCATGGTGGGGGTGGAAGATGAGGGCATGATTATACGAGTGGGTCAGGACATACCATTCGGGCACAAGCTGGCTCTGCGGCACATTCACACGGGTGAAGACATACTCAAATACGGCACGGTCATCGGCCGGGCCACTAGCGACATACAGCCTGGGGACCATGTCCATGTGCACAATGTGGAAAGCACCAGAGCCCGCGGCGACTGGGATGGTGCGATTCAATCCTAGCAAGGAGATAGAACTGTGACATTCATGGGATATCGAAGACCGGATGGTCGCGTGGGCACTCGGAATTACGTGGGTGTGCTTTCAACGGTCGTTTGTGCCAACGAGGTGGCACGTTCAATTGCCGAAAACGTTAAAGGGGCGGTCGCCTTCAGCCACCAGCAAGGCTGTTGCCAGACTCAGCCGGACTTGGATCGGGTCACCCAGTCCCTCATCGGGCTTGGCGAAAGCCCCAACCTCGCGGCTGTATTGCTGGTCAGCCTGGGCTGTGAGGGCACTGATGTGGCCCGCGTGGCCAAATCCATCGCCGATAGCGGCAAGCCGGTGCAGGTCATCGCGATCCAAGACGAAGGTGGAGCGGCCAAAACCACGGCCAAGGGCGTGCTGGCAGTTCAGCATATGGCCGTTACGGCGTCTCAAATCCGGCGCGTGGAATGCGCATCCAGTGAGTTGGTGCTCGGGCTTAAGTGCGGCAGTTCGGACACCACCAGCGGATTGGCTGCCAATCCTGCGCTGGGATTGGCCGTGGAGCGACTGGTCGAAGAGGGCGGTACGGCCATTCTGGGCGAGGTAACCGAGGTCATCGGCGCCGAGCACTTGCTCGCCAAGCAGTGCAAGGACCAACGCGTTGCTCACGATCTGCTGAAGCTGGTCGATCGTATGGAGAAACGCGTGAAAGCGATGGGAGTCGACATGCGCGGCGGCCAACCGACTCCAGGCAATATAAAAGGAGGGCTGACCACGATTGAAGAGAAATCGCTGGGCGCCATTGCCAAAATCGGGGGGACGGTTTTGCAGGCAGTGTATGAGTACGGACACCCTCCGGAAGCAAAAGGATTAGTCTTCATGGATTCCCCGGGACGTGAGCCGGAGCTTCTCACCGGTATGGCAGCGGCCGGTGCCAACATGATCGTCTTCACAACCGGACGTGGAGCACCGCAGGGATTTCCGTTCGTTCCGGTAATCAAGCTGACCGGCAACGTGGTCACCTGGGAGAAGTTACAAGACCATATCGACTTGTCGGTTCACGGGGTTATGGAAGGGGATGAGTCCCTGAAGCAAGCCGGAAACCGCGTTTACGAGAAAATCCTCGAGACCGCGTCGGGTGTTGAGACGAAAGCGGAGGTGTCCGGGTACGTTCAAGCTATGGACATCTATGTGACGGGGCCGGTGATTTGACGGATGGCGTAACGGATTTCAGTTGCGATCTGTTCTGACACTCAGCTATCGAATTGAGTGGTAGTCACGGCTATCCTTTTTGAGGACACTTCGCAAAAAATAACCCAGAAAAAAGAAAGCCATGACGATCGATCACAAAATCCCCAAAGCCGCTCTCTGTGTCACCGCGGTCGCCTTTCTCCCGCTTTTCCCCCACCGCCCAAGCATTTGGAAATGTTGATCGAGAAAAGCAAAGCGTTTAGTGTCTGGCTGAACGCATGCGTGTTTGGGGCACGCCGTTTCCTGCAATCCGAATCGAATTTGGGCATAGCCTCTGGTATTGTTCGCCGACATCCGAATGGATAATTGCAGGGGTTGTCTCCATCGCCTTACTGAAACGACAAGTGCGATCATCGCCGAACCGCAAAATTGCTGCTGTCTTTTTGTCGAGCTCGATCCAGTGATTCATCTGCCGGGCTCGCATTCCCTGGGGACTGACCGGAGGAGGTCGAAAAGGTCTGACCGGCCTCCAGACAATTGATCTCTGCGCCCCAAGTCTTAGTTTATAATGTACAGATCCTATCCTCATGGCTTCTGGAGAAATCAAGGAAATGCTCTCCACATCAACCCGGTTTGTTGAAGCAGTCCCGAGGTATGGCATCAACCTGGCCGGGCACTGTGCCGAGGGTGCCGAAGTTGCTCATGATAAACCTCCATAAAGTTTTCGATTGAAGACCTGATTGAGGGTTAGAATCTGCACCTCAACAATAACCGGCGAAATTTCCCTGTGCGGCTACCTGGTGAAAGGAGGGTTGGTTATGGGTGCGTATCTCATCGCAGTGGTCAATGATGAAAAGGCGAGGATCTTTACTCTCGAACCCGTGGAATTTCCGGAGCTGGAGTCGGGCCCCAGGATCGTAGAACTCCAAGACCTCATAAATCCGGAGGCGATGACAGGCGCGCAGGATAGATATTCCGACTCGAAGACCGGAAGGGGAACCGCTCCCCGAGGCGGGCCTGTTCATGGCTATGACGACAGGCGGGAACAACATCTCGACGAGGTGAGGCGCCGTTTTTCTAATACGGTCATGAAGGAAATCCAGAAGCTTGCCAAGGCCCAGCGTGCCGGGGCTATAATTGTAACGTTATCGGCTTCAATGCGGCAGTATATCTACCCTGGCTTAGGGAAGCTCTCCAGACAAGGATACGCAGTCTTCAAAGTTGCAAAGAATATGATCAATTTTCCGCCTCAAAGGATTCACGCTCATCTGGCAGACATGGGCTTCGTACCGGAGCAGAGATACTTGGCTGCTTAACCGCTTCAGACGATGACAGTGCTGTTGGCTGAGGCATTTTCGGAGGGCGGGTTTCATTGGGATAGATCTGGTGTCAGGGTTTCAAAAAACAAACCCCCGATCGCTTAATTCATGATCAGGGGTTTCGATTTTGAATGGTAGCCCCAAGGGTATTCCTCATTTCCCCCCATCGCAAAATTCTTCTGAAAAATGAATGTAAGTATATGATGTTAAATTAGATTTCCGCTTTTCCCATAACAAGGCTGATCAGCCTATGGACCTATGGAGTTTCTCTGGGTATCTGCCTAATTATCCTCAGCGGCCTCTCGTATTGATCTGCTC
>JBLMXM010000110.1:0-4935 GCA_050257775.1 Hyphomicrobiales bacterium | reverse complement strand
CGTTGGAGACCCCGGGCAGCAGACGACCGTCGGCGACCCCGGGGAGGCGGCGACCATCGGCGATCCCGGCGAAAAATCGAGCTTCTGACATCCGCACTCTAATTATGATTCACCCCTCAGGTAGAAGGCCATGAAAAAATTCATGTTTTTTCTGCCGTTATTTGCCCTTTTCGCTTCGGCCCCGACTTTTGCTGCCACCCTCCAGAATACGGACCAGCAGGCCTATGAACTGGAGATCCAGGAACCGGGGCAGTCATACAGCCGCCACTACCGAATAATAGAAAACTCTCAAGTCGATATTTGTTTTTTCGGTTGTGAGATGACCATGCTTAGCACCGGCCAGACGGTCACCGTCAACCCGAAGGACTCGGTTGTCATCGACAGCGGGGTGATGACGGTGACCCCGGGCGATTGAGAGCGGAAAGGCAGACTGGGGATGAACACCCAATCGGGCGAGACCGTCACCTTCCGCACCAACGTCTCCCCGTCGGATGTCGAAACGGTGCGGGAGATCGTCGGGTCGACCGGTTTTTTCAATCCGACGGAAATTGAAATCGCCGTCGAACTGGTCGAGGACCGCCTGGAGCTTGGAGATGCCTCGGGCTATTTTTTCGTGTTTGCCGAGCAGGACGGACAGGTTCTGGGTTACACCAGCTACGGCCCCATCGCCGGAACGGCCGGAAGCTTCGACTTGTACTGGATCGCGATTCACCCCAGCCGACAGGGCCGGCGGCTGGGCCGTCTGATCATGGAGGAAACCGAACGCAGGATCCGTGGTTCAGGAGGACGTCGAGTCTACGCCGAAACCTCGGGTCGGCCCCAATACGAACCGACGCGCGTGTTTTACGAACGCCTCGGTTTCTTCCGGGAGGCGCACCTCAAGGATTTCTATGCTCCCGGGGACGACAAGGTGTTCTATGTCAAAGTCCTCTGACGAGACCGCCGGATTGGATTTCGAGCAGCCCGATCCGCAGAGGCTCGTCATCCGCGTGCATGGCCGGTGGAAGATCGACGGCTCCGTGCCGGACGCCGACGAGGCCCAGCAGCGAGTCAAGTCCCTGCCCGGCCTGACCCGCCTGGTCATCGACGCGCAGCAGTTGAGCGCCTGGGACAGCGCGCTGATCACCTTCCTGCTTAAATTGAAAACCCTTTGCTCGACGCAGGAGTTGACCCTCGACACTCAGGGGTTGCCCCCCGGCATTCAAAAACTGCTCAAGCTGGCGACCGCGGTACCGGAAAGAGAAGGAGCGCGCCGTTCTGCGGAAAGAGAGCCGTTCCTGGCACGGATCGGGGGTGCCGCGCTCGGTGTCCGGCGCGAGATCGTCGATATGCTGGCCTTCATCGGCGAAGCCTTCCTGGCGTTCTGCAGGCTATTATCCGGGAGAGCCCAGTTCCAGAAATCCGACCTGCTGGGGTTTATCCGTGACTGCGGCCCCCAGGCCCTGCCGATCGTCACGCTGATCAGCCTGCTGGTTGGGCTGATCTTCGCCTTCGTGGGCGCCATTCAGTTGCTGATGTTCGGGGCGCAGATTTACGTGGCCAACCTGGTGGCGGTCGCCATGGTCCGGGTGATGGGTGCGGTCATGGCGGCCGTCATCATGTCCGGGCGGACCGGTGCGGCTTTTGCCGCTCAGTTGGGGACGATGCAGGTCAACGAGGAGATCGATGCCCTGAAGACCCTGGGGATTTCACCGATGGAATTCCTCGTACTGCCGCGGATGCTGGCCCTGGTGTTCATGATGCCGATATTGTGTGTGTACGCCGACATCATGGGGATCATCGGCGGGATGATCGTCGGTGTGGGCATGCTCAACCTGGGAGTAATCGAATATGTGAACCAGACCCGGGCATCCCTGAGCCTGAGCTATTTCTGGATCGGCCTGCTTTATTCGGCGGTCTTCGGCGTGCTGATCGCCCTGTCGGGCTGCCTGCGGGGGATGCAATGCGGCCGCAGCGCCTCTGCCGTGGGCGATGCAACCACCTCGGCCGTGGTGACCTCCATCGTCGCCATCGTGGTGGCCACGGCCGTCATCACGTTCGCGTTCAACGTGATCGGGGTTTAGGATGAACGCTAAAAAGCCCCACATCATTGTCCGGGACCTGACCATGGCCTACGGCAGCTTTGTCGTGCAGCGGGACCTCACCTTCACGATCAACCGCGGGGATGTTTTCATCATCATGGGGGGCAGCGGCTGCGGCAAGAGTACCCTGTTGCGCCATATGATCGGCCTGAAGCCACCGGCCAAGGGCAGCGTGTTCTACGAGGATGTCGACTTCTGGCAGGCCCCGGCGGAGGAGCGCGACCGCATCATGCGCGGTATCGGCGTGCTCTACCAGACCGGTGCCCTGTGGAGCTCCATGACCCTGGCCGAAAATATCGCCCTGCCGCTGTACGAGTACACCGGTCTGAGCTCGACGCAGATCGATGAACTGGTCGCGCTCAAGCTCGCGCTGGTGGGCCTGGCCGGTTTCGAGGAGTACTACCCGTCCGAAATCAGCGGCGGCATGCAGAAGCGCGCCGGCCTGGCGCGGGCCATGGCCCTGGACCCGGAGATCCTGTTTTTTGACGAACCCTCGGCAGGACTGGACCCGATCAGCGCCCGGCGGCTGGACGAGCTGATCCTCGAGCTGCGGGAGAGCCTGGGTGCCACGGTGGTCGTCGTCACCCACGAACTGGCGAGCATCTTCACCATCGGCAACAATTCCGTCTTCCTGGACCCGGAGACCAAGACCATGATTGCCACCGGCGACCCGAAGGCGTTGCGCGACGACGCCTCCAACCCGAAAGTGCGGACATTTCTGACGCGTGGGGAGGCTTGAGAGAAATTAGTATGTGGTCGAATATCAGGTACCAGGGTTCAGGAAAGTAAACGGTTCCCGGGACTAGAATGTAGACGGCCCGATTTCTCTTGGCGGGATGAACTCGATGGTTTTTCGGAGACTGACCGTCTCTGATTCCCTGAATCCTGAAACCTGGTTATTAAGTTGTAATACCCTTAAGCGGACGAGGCGGGAACCATGGCTAAACCCGTGAGCAAAACTCTCATCGGAGCCTTCGTTCTGGGCGCTTTGGCGCTGACCTTCGCCGGGATCGTCATCCTGGGGTCCGGAGCCCTGTTTCGAACCGTTCGGGAGGTGGTGATGTTCTTCGACGGTTCCGTGGCCGGTCTTCAGGTGGGGGCCCCCGTGACCTTCCGGGGCGTTGCCATCGGGGAGGTCAGCAAGATCGAGATCGTTTACGAAGCAGGCCGGCAGGAATTTCAGATCCCGGTGGCCGCGCTGCTCTACCCGGACCGCATCCAGAGATTGGCCACCACCCCTTCTAAGACGACGTTGGACGACTTGATCGAAAAAGGCCTGCGGGCGCAGCTGCAGCTTCAGAGCTTGATCACCGGGCAGCTTTCCATCCAGTTGGATTTCTTTCCGAACACTCCCATAAGGATGATCGGCCCTGCCAAGGCGGGGTTCAGTTCACGGGTCAAGGAGATACCGACCATCCCCACGCCGATCCAGAAAATCGAGAAAACCATCCAGCAGATCCCCCTCGATGAAGTGGTCCTGGATGTTCGCGATACGCTGGCCAGCATCCGGGACATCCTGGCCTCGCCCTCGATACCTGAGATCATCGCCAATCTGCGCCAGGTCTCGCAAGAAGCGGCCGGCCTGACCCGCAGCGCCGACACCCGGCTGGCGGCCCTGGGCTCTCAGCTGGAACTCGCTCTGAAGGAGATTCGGGCACTCGTTGCCGATGCCAGCGCCCAGATCAAGCCCATGGGGTCCGCCATCGACGAAACGCGCAGCCTGGTTGAAAACCTCAACCGGCGCATCGGGCCTGTCGAGGCCGACCTTTTGAAAACCACAGCCGATCTACGCGCCGCCCTGCAGCAGTCCGAAAAGGCGCTGGCGAATATCAACGCCATGACCTCGGCGGATTCCGACTTTCGTTATAACATCGAGCTGTTTCTGGCCGATCTGTCGGCCACGGCGCGATCCCTGAGGACCTTGTCCGATTACCTCGACCGCCATCCCGATTCCCTGATTCGCGGGAAGGCACCGGCCCAGCCGCTCGGAGGCCAACGATGATTTCGAAACCCTGTGCCGCTCTGCTGTCCATCTTAATGGCCTCGACGCTGCTGTCGGGCGGGTGCAGCCTGCTCACCCCCGGCCCGCAGCCCAGGATCCGGTTTTTCATGCTGGACTCGCTCTCCGCCGGCGGTAAGCCTGTCCAGCCGGTGGAAGCGCTTCCGCAAGTCGCCATCGGCGTCGGGCCCATCCGATTGCCGGAATACCTGGACCGCCGGGATATCATCGTGCGCACCAGTCGGAACGAGTTCGAGCTGGCCGAACTCAATCAATGGGCGGAGCCTCTGAGTGATACGTTCGCCCGGGTTCTCAGCGACAATTTGTCTATCTTACTCGGTTCGGACAAGGTCGTCGCCTTTCCGTGGCGCTCAGCCATCCCGGTCGACTACCAGGTGGCCCTGCAGGTGCTGCAGCTGGACGGCTTGCCGGGCGAGACGGTTGCGCTCCGGGCCAGGTGGCAGATTTTCAGCGGGGACGGGAAAAGGCTGCAGGAGTATTCCTATTCGATCTATGAAGAAAAGGTGGAGCGCCCGACCATCGACGCTCTGGTGACCGCCGAAAGCCGGGCGGTCGAACGCCTCAGCCGGGAGATCGCCGCGGCCATTACCAGGATGGCGAAATGAGGATAGAACTGCTTTCACAACCCCGTCTGACGCCAGGGGGCTGTGTTGCAGCCCTTTCGCAATGCTCACAACCTATCGAGGTTGCTCCGCTTTCGAATCGGCCTGCGCCTTGCCCGCAGGCGCGATCCGAGGTTTTGAAACCAGTTCTATGACACGGGTGGACGGCTCAACGGTTGTGGATCAGACGAGGCCCCTTATGCGCTGGAAATATATCCTTATTGCTCTGTTG
>JBLMXM010000109.1:0-13109 GCA_050257775.1 Hyphomicrobiales bacterium | reverse complement strand
CTGATGAAGGCCGGCGTCATCGATCCCACCAAGGTTGTGCGCTTCGCGGTCCAGAACGCGGCCTCCGTTGCCGGTCTGATGCTCACCACCGAGGCCATGATCACGGAGAAGCCGGAAAAGAAGAAAAAAGGTTCGGCGGCTCCTGCCATGGACGAAGACATGTACTAACGACACCTTCATAAGAAGGCCAATCTCGGCGTTGCGCCGCGAGGCTTGCGCGCCTTGATGTTGGCCCTTCTTATGAACCTGTCGAAGCAGAATAAAAGGCGGGTCGCAAGACCCGCCTTTTTAATGAAATTCTAACAATAGACATCAGAAGGGCGGTCGAAAGACCGCCCTTCTGATGTCTAAAGAGAGCGGATCTCCTGGCGCATGAAGACGGTGTAGGACACCGCAAAGCAGATCACCGTTACGGCGAGCAGCGAAATGATGTGGGGCATTACCACCAGAAGGCTTTGACTCAAGGGCAGGGGCCCGGAAAATCGCGTCATCGAGATGGCCTCCAGCGGTCCACCCGGTAGGGTCGAGCGGCTGGATCGGCGCGTGGGGTCGATGACGGTGGCGGTCGCATCGGAATACAGCTCCATGGGCGAGGCCAGCATGAGGTAGCGAACGGCTTCGACTTTGCGTGCGGCGGCCTTCGGGTTGAGTCCGGCGTCGCTGGCCAGGGCGTTGACCAGGATGCTGGCACCGATGGTGACGAAGAACGAGAAGAAAATCCACACCGCCAGGGAGGCCAGGGCCGATGTGGCCGTGCTGCGGAACAGGATCGAGAACAGGATGGCCACCCCCAGCCAGAACGAAATGTAAACCACGCTGATGACGAGGTAGATCAGCATGCGCCAGATCTCCTCCACGCCGGGCACGATGCCGATCAGGATCAGCCCCAGGCCTGTGATCACCAACACGATGGACAGCATCATCACCGCGATCAGGAAAACCCCTGCGAGGAACTTGCCGTTGATGACGACGTCGCGGTAAATCGGCTGCGCCAGCAGCTTGCTCAAGGTGCCCTCGTTGCGCTCGCGGTTGATGGTGTCGAAACCCAGGATGAGACCGACCAGGGGTCCGAAGAACGCCACGAATTCCACCAGCGAGAACATCGCCCCGCGCTCGGTGAAGACCATCAGGAAAACGAACTGAGGCTTGACCTGGTCTTCCGCCCCGCGGATCTTGATGCCCACCATGTAGGCCGTGATCAGGCTGACCATGGCGATCAAGGCAAAGAGGATCGCAAAGCGGTAGCTGCTGAAATGATCCGCCAGTTCCTTTTTGAGAATCGCAGTCAGACCGTGCACGGCTACGCCTCCATGAAGTACTTCATGTAAATTTCCTCAAGGGTGAATTCTTCATGCCCTAAACCGAATTTCTCCCGAGCGAGCTGATCCATGGTGCCGCTCGCCACTAGGCGCCCTTTGATCATGATCCCCACCCGGTGACAGAGTTTTTGCACCTGGTGCAGCTGGTGGCTGGATAGCAGAATGGTCATGCGCTTCTGACGGGCCAGCCCTTCGATCAGCTCCATGATGCGGAGGGTGGCGTCGGGGTCGAGCCCCAGAGTGGGCTCGTCAAGAAAGGCCACGCGGGAGTCCTTGATCAGCAGCTCGGCGATCCCCAGGCGCTGGCGCATGCCCCGGGAAAAGGCAATGATTTTTTTGGCGGATTCATCGGCCAGTCCCACCGTTTCCAACGCCGCATCGATGCGCGGATCGGCTTCGCGGCCGGCCATGCCGTTGAGCTCGGCGACGAAACGCAGCATCTGCCGGGCGTTCAGGTCGGGATAAAACCCCATGTTCTCCTGCAGGTAGCCCACCTTGGATTTGACCTTGATCGGTTCGCGGACAGGGTCGAGGCCCATTACCCGGAGACGTCCGCTGGTCGGCTCCGTCAGCCCGAGCAGCATGAGCAAGGTGGTGGTCTTGCCCGCGCCGTTTGGTCCCAGGAACCCGAAGATTTCTCCCTCCTTAACGGTGAAACTCAGGTGATCGACCGCCACCCGGCCCTTGTAGATCTTGGTCAGCTCTTCGGTTACGATAATCGGATTTTCGTTGTCCATGCCTATCGCCTTCCCAGGCTGCGGAACAGGCCGAGCAGACCGGCGATGACGGCGATGATGATGCCGATGCCGATCCAGCCCCAGGCCGTCGAAGCCTTCACGCTGACCCTAAACTCGAGGGTCTTGCTGGCCTTTTCGCCGTCGATTTTGACACCGATCGAGTAGTCGCCGACCGGTGCTTCCTCGTAAGGGGTGACGATCATTTCCACCTGCTTGAGCCCGTTGGGTTCGATCGTGTCGATCTTCTCCGGTTTGAATTCCACCTTCCAGTTTTCGGGCTTGAAGCTCATGAACTTGATGCTGTTGTTGGCAGCTGTCCCGGAGTTCTTGACGTAAAACGAGACATTGGCCGGCTGGCCCTGCCGCGCCTCCAGCGACAGCAGGCCGGTGGGGGTGCCGACCTCGAGGTCATAGGTCCCGGTGAGGATGACCGTCAGCTTGGCCTCACCCTTGGCGTCTCCGGAGGCGACGCGCACGGTCAGGGGGTACTCGCCCGCCGGCGAGTTCGGCGCCGGTTTGACCTGAACGGCAATCGACTGGTTCTGGCTGGCCCTGAGCCGGACACTGGAGATGAACTTGGTTTCGTAGGCCGGCTTGAAGTTGATGTCCCAGTCTTTCGGGCCCTGGGCGAAGAGGTCGAAAACGGCTTCCTTGTCCAGGCGGCTCTCCACTTCCATCGAAAACTCGAAAGTGGCGTCCGAAGGTCCTCGGATCACGGGGTAGGAAGTGGTCAATTTGACCCCTTGATCCTGCTCCTTGCCTTCTTTTTCACCGACCAGGGTGACGTTGATCTTCTGGCTGAACCTGAACCGGCCGTCCCGGGTTTGAGCATCGACGACAAACGTATACTCACCCGGCGGAACATCCTTGTCCGGCACGGCCTCGAAGGTCAGGTTCTTCTTGTCGTCGGCGGGCACAAAAACGCCGGTGACCGTGTACCGGTAGGTCTTGATCTTGGCCTTCCACCCTTTGGGCGCCTGGGCCACCTTCACATCCACGGTTTCATCGGTGCGGCCCTTGTTGATGAAGGACAGGTCCATGCTGACCTCCTTCCCCTGGGGAACGATGATTCCCGGATATTCCGGCGCCATGACGAGGAGTCTCTCCGGTTTGTTGGCATTGTCCGGTTTTTCCGTGCAAAGGCCGGAAGACACGGTAAGTGCGAATGTCATGAGGGGAATGAGGCCGAGTGCCCGTTTGATCCTGTTCATCTTGCGTCCACCTCCTGGGGCAATAGGGCCGCCGGCGCGGCGGCGTCGAAACGGATGACGGTTTAGAAGTTCATCAACATTGACGCTCATTGGAGCTCTTCATGAAACGGAAGCGCTATGTAGCCATGCCCACGACAAAATTCAAGATAGAGATAATGGATTTCGGTAGACATCCTAATCATACGTGCGTTTCTGTCAACCCGCGGGTCGCCAATGGCCTTTGTCACCGGGTTTGTACCAGAGTTGCAGGATTTAGGTGAACCTGGTAATCAAGCTCTTAGGTTGGACATTCGAAGCGGCGAACGCAAGGATAATACTCTAGTATCGAGTTTTATGGATTCTTGAACAAATAGAAGTTACGGCATGCTTCCGCGGAGTCTGTAATTTGGACAGGTTGACGCGCGATATCAGAAATCCGCAGCCATCTCACAAATCAAATTTTCAAGCGCCTTAAACATGTTCTGAATTTGAATCATTTGGGATATTAAAATTGGTTTCCCGCCATACCACCCGTGAGCTGGGCACCTGGTTGCAGGCTCTACGACAAAAAACGAGCATCTTCTTCGCCTCATGATTCCGCCCGACACGCTCAATATGCTTTCGAATCCGACCGCGTTGATTGCCCGCATCAGCGAGGCGCTTCATGCCCGGGCTTCGCAAGCCTCTCTTTTTGCCGCCGCTGCCGCCGACCTATCGGCGACATCGGCGGTCATACTTTTGTTCGGCCGATGCGGGCCGGGCGAGCCGCGGCCGGACGATGTCTGTCTTATCCTGAACAAACGCTCTGCACGGGTGAGGCAGCCGGGGGATCTCTGCTGCCCGGGCGGCAGTGTTTCTCCGCGGTTTGACTACTGGGCCGCCCGGGTACTCGCGCTGCCCGGCAGCCCTCTGGCGCGTTGGCCGTACTGGCGATCTTGGCGCCGGCAGAGGCCGCTCGAAGCACGGTGGCTCGGCCTTTACTGCGCCACCGCGCTGCGGGAGGCTTTCGAGGAAATGCGGCTCAACCCCTTCCGCGTTCGGCTCCTGGGGCCGCTGCCGCATCAACGCGTGGTCTTGTTTCGCCGGCTCATTTATCCTCTGGCAGCCTGGGTTCCGCACCAACATCGGTTTAAACCGAACTGGGAGGTTGAGCGGATTGTGCGCATCCCTCTGCGCAGCCTCTTGAGTCCGGACAACTACATCCGCTACCGATTGACCATGCCGGAGTCTGTCGGTTCTTCCGGCACGGAAGTGGTCCGGGATGTGCCCGGTTTCCGATGGTGTGCCGCTCACGGTATGGAGCTTTTGTGGGGTGCCACGTTTCGCATTACCATGGATTTCTTGAGGCTTGTATTCGGTTTCAGGCCGCCGGAACCTGACGACCTGCCCCGAGTCATTGGGC
Organism: Hyphomicrobiales bacterium; assembly: GCA_050257775.1. GTDB lineage: Bacteria > Desulfobacterota > Desulfobacteria > Desulfobacterales > SpSt-501 > SpSt-501. Next base: position 8,461 of record JBLMXM010000109.1, on the reverse strand, counting down.
AGTTGGGGGAGAGCTATCTGAGTGGGGAAAGGGACCGACCGGCGAAATGATCCGCTCCGGCTCACCGAATCGTGGGTCCACACGGCGGCCTGGGATACGATCCGGTCAGCGGGATTTCCGCTGCGAAATGAGGAGCCCCAGTTCTTCGAAGCCCGCCTGGATGAAGCTGCGCAACTCCTCCATGTTATCCACGGGGATCAGGTAGTATGCCTTTCTCTCGAGGCCGCCCGCAGATGGCCGGCCAGCCCCGGCGGGGGACGCCGGGTGCCGGCGCCGCCGCGAGATGGCGTTCGGCCCTTCCGCGGCCGCCACTCTCTCTTCGATGGAAGCCTCCCGCGACGGGGCGAGCGACTGTTTGAAGGCCAAGTGGGCTTTCACGAGCGGGACAACAAGCTCCCGCCGGCGGGCGGTGGAAAGACCGTGATCCATCGTTATCCGCTCCATGGTCGTGAAGCCCTTCAGCAGCAGCAGCAAGGCCCGCGGTGAGATCTTGTGTCGGCGGTCCAGCATGTGACGGCACAGCTCGGATTGGACCTTGATCAGCAACACCAGGTGCTGGTCGTTGGCCGCCAAGGGTCGAATGCCGGCGAGTTCCTGTTCATAGGACTGTATGAGCCGGAGCGGAACCCTCCATTGCAGAGCGCCGGCAATGCTCCGCATTCTCGACACCGCATAGGCAAAGCTTTCGCTGCTTTGCTTTCGGGCCTCCGACGCATCATCGCTGTCCGGAAACACTTCATCCAGCCGTCTCTTCACCCGGTACGCCAACTTGTTGATATCGATGTCGGCCAATTTAACTCACCTCATGGTATCTTTTTTCCACCGCATCCACGGTCATGGTAATGATCCTTTTCAGGGTGGCGACCACATTCTTGCCTTTTAGTGCGCTGGCCACGAAATAGGGTTTGCGATACGGGCTGTTCAGGTCGTTAAGCAGCGTCGTGCGGGGCAAAAGCAGCACTCCCTGCTCCTCTAGATCGTATTTGTTGAACTGGAAGACCAGCGGGATTCGGGCCAGATCCTTGCGATACGTCAGCAGGTTGGACTGCAGGCTCTTGAGCGACAGAATGTTGGCCTTACGCATGGCCGAGGAATCCGCGACGAACACGATGCCGTCCACGCCCTTCAGGATGGTCTTGCGGGTCTCGTCGTAGAGCTCGTGGCCGGGAACGGTGTAGATTCGAACTTTCAGAGTGAACCCGTCGATATCAGTTAAGGTAATCGGCAGAAAATCAAGGAAGACGGTGTGGGTGCCGCCGGCGCTCACGGTCAGCAGCTTCGAGGGGAGGGCGTCCTTATAGGTCGCATAGATATAGCGCAGATTAGCCGTCTTGCCGGACCGCGCCGGGCCGTAATAGACGATCTTAATCTGGATTTCGCGGGTGCGCAGGTTGATGAATGCCATAGGCAAAACACGGTCATCAAAATAAAATATGCCGGGCTGCCTGAGATGACGCGCGGCAGCCCGGCATTTCATTCTGAAACCCGGGTCTCCTGATCAGCCTTCGTCGCCGGTCTTGGCATTCTGCCAAGGCCAAGAATAAAAACGGGATTGTATTATGCAGGATTTATATCATAAATGCAAGCTGAAATTTGATATCAAAATGTACAAATTAAAGGTAATTGCAGATAAAAATGGGGCTACGGTGTTCTCCGTAACCCCATGTTTAATTTGGTAGGCGCTGCTGGATTTGAACCAGCGACTTCTACCGTGTGAGGGTAGCGCTCTCCCGCTGAGCTAAGCGCCCGCAAAGGCTGTGTTTTAAGGCTGACCCCAGTCGAGGTTATTTCTTACGTCGTTCCCGGGTCGAAATCAAGTTTTTTTTCAGGCTCTGCGCCTGGATCCTGAAGCCTGTTCGCAGGTCCCTCCTCAGGGTCGGCGGCCGGGGCGTTCGCTTCGGATTGTTCGGCCGTCTCAGGCCTCTCGATCAAGCCTTCCTCTGACGGCGTCTCGGGGGCCTGCTCCGGCGGCAAGGTTACTTCGTCCGGCTCAATCGTGATGTTGCCGCGTTCTTCGAGAGGCGGTTTGCCGAATTCCTCGATCTCCTTGGGCGTGGGAAGATCCTTCAGGTCCTTGAGGTCGAAGGTCTCCAGGAACTTCTTGGTTGTGGCATATATCAGGGGCCGGCCCGCGATTTCCTTTCGACCCAGCACGCGGATCAGCTTGCGCTCGAGTAGTTGCCGCAGCACGCCGCCGCAATCCACGCCGCGGATGTGCTCGACATCGGTGCGGATGACCGGCTGCTTGTAAGCGATGATGGCGAGCGTCTCCAGCGCCGCCTTGCTCAGGCGTACCGGCTTGGGGTCGATCAGCCTTCGAATCCACATGGTGTAATCCGGTCGGGTCCGGAACTGAAACCCGCCGGCCACCTCGGCAAGGTAGAAGCCGCCCCTGCGGGAGTCGTAATCGGACTGGAGCGCCTCGAGGGCCTGGCGGATCTCCGCCGGGTCGGCTTCTCCCACCAGCTTCTTGAGACGCTCGATGCTCAGCGCCTCCTCGGCCACGAACAACAGGCTTTCGAGAATGTTCTTTAAGTCTTCCATCAAAGATAAAATATCCGGATGATCCCGGAGTTCACGTGCTGGACTAGGCGGATCAAAGCCAGCTTGACCATTTCCAGGATCGCTAGAAATGTAACCACGATCTCGCTGCGGATCGGCCGGTCGGAAAACAGTTCAAAGAAGGTAAGCGACCCCTTGACCTCTAGCTGGTCGGCGATCTGGGAGATGCGCTCCTTGACCGAGATGGTGTCGGTGGTGAACTCGATGCGCGCTTCGTCCGGCAGTCCGGCCAGAATCTTCTGAAATGCGTCGATCAGCTCGAACAGTCCGATCTTGATGACCTCCTCGTCGCCGGCGGCTGTGAGCATGGAGGGCTTCGCCGTCCGCGTGAAGGTGTCCTCGCCCAGCAGGGGGCGTTCCGCCAGCTGCTCTGCGGCTGACTTGAGCTTCAGATACTCGAGCAGCGGGCGCACCAGCGCCTGCCGTGGGTCTTCCTCCTCGCCTTCCTCCTCGGCGTGAACCGGCAGCAGCAGGCGGGATTTGATCTGGGTCAGGGTGGAGGCCATGACCACGAATTCCGCGGCGTACTCGACATTCATCGCATCCAGCCATTCCAGGTACTGCAGGTACTGCTCGGTGACCATGGCGATCGGAATGTCGTAGATGTTGATTTCGTTTTTTTTTATAAGGTGCACCAGCAGGTCCATCGGGCCCTCGAAAATATCCGAGAGTTTTACCCGATACGGACCCTCGGCCGGCACTCCCAGCTCATCCGTCACGGCTGCCCCTTTCCTCACAGCTTGACGGCCGCCCGGACTTCCTCCATGGTCCGGCAGGCGTTCCGGCGGGCGTTGTCGCATCCCGCGGTGATGATCTCCTCCACGCGGTCGGGCCGCTCCTGGTAGTAGCGCCGCCGCTCGCGGATGGGGTCCAGAAAGGCGTTCAGGTGCTTGGCCATCAGCTTCTTGCATTCGACACAACCGATGTCCGCTGTGCGGCAGCGCCGGTTGATCTCCGCCACCACCTCCGGCGGGGAGTAGAGCTTGTGGAAATCGTAGACATTGCAGATGTCGGGATTGCCCGGGTCGCTCTTGCGCATGCGCTGCGGGTCTGTGATCATGGTGGCCACCTTGGTCGCCACCAAGTCCGCAGAATCGGATAGGAAGATGGCGTTGCCGTAGCTCTTGCTCATCTTGCGGCGGTCGGTGCCGAGCAGCTTGGGCGTTTCGGTCAGAATGACCTCGGGTTCCGGAAACACCGGCCCGTAGAAATAGTTGAAGCGCCGGGCGATTTCCCGGGTGATCTCGACATGGGGTGCCTGATCCACCCCCACCGGCACGCCGTATGGTTTGTACATGATGATGTCGGCTGCCTGGAGCACCGGATAGCCCAGAAACCCGAAGGTGGAGAGGTCTTTGCTGCTAAGTTGCTCGATCTGGTCCTTATAGGTCGGGTTGCGCTCCAGCCAGGGCACTGGTGTGATCATCGCCAGGATGAGAAAGAGCTCCGCGTGTTCCTTGATCCGCGACTGGATGAACAGTGTGCTTTTCTCAGGGGTAAGGCCGGCGCTCAGCCAGTCGAGCAGGATGTCGGTGGTATAGCCCTTTATGGAGTCCGGTTTTTCATAGTCGCTGGTCAGAGCGTGCCAGTCGGCCACAAAAAAGAAACATTCGTATTCCTCCTGCAGGCGCACCCAATTGGCCAGCGCTCCGTGGTAGTTGCCCAAATGCAGCGGACCGGTGGGCCTCATTCCGCTCAGAAGACGTTTTTTCATGCCTTACGAATCTGCTCCTTCATTTAAAGATTTACCGCCCGCTGCGCTTCAGACACAGAGATCGCCAGGGATTGTCTTGAGTGGTTTGGCCTTCTGCCGAGACACCGAAAGGCCAACCCCGCACACCCTGCGGGGCGCTCAAGCCCTGCCGCGAAGCAGCGCGATGGTTTTCCGTTGCCGGCCTCTCACCGGCAGCGGAAAAGAAAACCTCTCCGCGGCCCATGCGCTTATGCGGCAGAGAGTCCATTTCCTCATGCCTCACAGCTTCGCAATCGGTTTCGGGCGAACTCGATTTCCTCCTCACGTGTCTTGACCTGTCCGTTCAGCTTGGCGTCGAGAACGGCCTGGAAGACCTCACGGTAAAGCGGCCCCGGACTGATCCCCATCTGCTTCAGGTCGTCCCCCTTCAGTGAGATGGCGGTCCGGCGCAGGTTGGTGAAATACAGGGAAATCGCCTTCTTCACCTTGTCTTGGTCGGCGGCCGCCATCATGAACAAAATGAGCTCGGTCCGGAATCCCACCAGCCGGTGATACACGGTGCTGCTGGTAGCCGGCAGGCTGCGCCCCAGACCGTACAGGCAGTCCTGTGCCTTGGCACGGCCGTCCACGAAAAGTTTCATCAGCCGGGGCGCAAGTTCGAAGCGCTGGCAGATGGCTTGCACCTGATCTTTCTCGCAGCGATGGACCATGGCCAAAAAATAAACGGCCCACTTCATATAGGATTCATCAAGAAAAAGCAAATTATACCAGGAAAGGACTTGCTGGGTCGCATTCAGCAGCGCCAGCATGGACTTGTCGCATACCAGGCCGGGGTAAATCACCTTGAGCAGACCGAAGTCGTTCAGCCGTGCGACGGCTGCCGCCGGGTTCTCCTCCTGCAGGATCAGCTGCAATTCGTTGAACATCCGCCGGCCGGAGAGCTCCCGGAAAAAGTCCATGTTGACCGCGTTCTGAATGAGACCGGCCGTCAGGCGGCCGATAGTGAACCCGAAGCGCTGCTCGAACCGGATGGCCCGGAAAACCCGTGTGGGGTCTTCGACGAAACTCAGGTTGTGGAGGACCCGGATGGATTTCTCCTTGATGTCCTTCTGGGCGTTGAAGAAATCGATCAGGATCCCGAAGCGGTCCGGGTTGAGCTGAATGGTCAAGGTGTTGATGGTAAAATCGCGGCGGTAAAGGTCGAGCTTGATCGAGCTCATTTCCACCACGGGCAGGGCTGCCGGGAAGTTGTAGTATTCCATGCGGGCGGAGGCGACGTCGATCTTGAACCCATCCGGGTAAATGATCACCGCCGTGCCGAATTTCTCATGGGTGTGGATACGGGCGCCGGAGATGCGGGCAAAGCGCTTGGCGAAGGCAATGCCGTCGCCTTCGATGACGATATCCATGTCCTCGTCACCGCGATAGAGGAAGAGGTCCCGCACGCAGCCGCCGACCACATAGGCTCCGCAGTTGAGCGAGCTCGCCACCGTTCCGATCTCCCGCAGGATGTCCATCAGCCGGGGCGGCAGCCGTTCCTGCATGAACTTGGTCACGTTGCGTGTGCGCGGGAGAAAGGAGTCCCGCAGCGGCTCGATGGACTCAGCGGCCTCCGACCGCCCTTGGCCCACCAAGATGTTCAGGAGGTCCGTGCGCGTGATGACGCCGGCGATGCGCTCCTCCTCCATCACCGGCAGAATGCGCTGCTTGTTTTCGATGATCTTCTTCTGGATCTCACGCAGGTCAGCCTCGGGGGAGACGCTGGCCACCTCGGTAGTCATGTACTCTCGCACCGGCACCCCGCCGAGTTTGTGGAAAAGAGCCTTCTCGATGACCTGCCGGGTGATGTACCCGCGCAGCAACTCCCGGCCGTCGCTCTTGCCGGTGACCAGTAGCGCGTTGATATTGTATCGCGTCAGCAGATGGTTGGCCTCTTCGCAGGTGACATCCGGGTCGACCGCGATGGCCGGGGACGACATCAGGTGGCGGGCCAGACGCCGGCTCTTGATTTTCGCCTGCAGCTCCTCGAGCAGCTGGTTTTCGGTCTGGGTGAGAGTCCGGCCCTTGACGGTGGCCGCGGCGGCGTAGGCGTGGCCGCCGCCTCCGAAAGCCCCCAGGATGGCGCCGACGTCCACCTCGTCGATCCGGCTGCGGGCCACGATGTAAATCTTGGATTCCATCAGGGCGAGGGCGAACGTGACGTCGAGGTTTTCCATCTTGGCCATTTTCTGCACCAGGAAGGCGAAGTCGGGGATATACGCCTCCCGGGAGATGCTGGTTATGACCACCTCGATACCATTGATGTTCAGGCGGTGGGCGGCCTGGATCATATCGTTGAGCAGGGCGATCTGCTCAGGGTTGAGCTCCCGTGCGATGAGATCGGAAACCACATTCAGGTTGGCACCTTTGGACAGCAGGAATGCGGCGGCCAGGAAATCCTTCTCGGTGGTGGAGGGGAAAGTGAACGAGCCGGTATCTTCGTACAAACCCAGGCACATGATGGTGGCCTCGTCCGGGGTGATATCCACTCCCTGCCGGCGGATCGTTTCGATCAGGATGGTGACATTCGCGCCCGTCGGCTCGCAGGCTTCCACATCTCCGCGGATGTCCCCGTTGGCGGCCGGATGGTGGTCGAAAATGTGGATTTCCACGCCCGGGCGACCGACCAAGGCGGCGAGCTTCCCGATGCGTCCGATCTGGCGAGTGTCCACCAGCACGAGCCGCTTGACCCGGTCGAGGTCGATCGCCTGGATGTCCGTCATGTTGAACAGGTAGACCAGGGAGCTGATGAAGAAATTCCGAAGATTTTTTTCCTGCGACCCGGGGAAAACGACGCGGGCCTCCGGATAAAGCTTCTGAGCCGCCAGCAAGGAGGCCAGCGCGTCGAAATCCGCATTGATGTGGGTTGCGATGACCGTCAATGCGGGGGCGTCGTCGGGTCGGGACAGCGTCATGATCAAAAACTATCACATTCGCAGAGCAAAGCCAATCGGAGTCGAAAAGGCCTCAAGTTCGGCCACGCGGTGCCGATAGTTATTCCGAAACCCTAATTTTGCCCGATGCTCGCGCCTCGGCCGCCTCCAGGCGAGGGGCATGGCGTTGGCGAAAATGCTAAAAATTTGATATACTTAAACTACCAGCGCAGGTGCCCGTATTCCAGACCTCATAGGGCGGCCAGGCAGGCAAACATTGCGCATGGTCGATCAGGGAGGGATGCCGCATGCCAGTCTATCAGTGGATCGGTAAGAACCGGTTGAACAAGGTACAGAAAGGGGAGATGGAGGCCCAGAGCGAAGCGGCGGTCCGTGCGAGCCTCATCCGCCAGAGGATCACTCCCACCCGGATCAAGCAGAAACCCAAGGATCTACTCGAGAGCATCAAGTTTCTGCAACCCCGGGTCAAGGAGCACGACATCATCCTGTTTGCCCGGCAGTTTTCGACCATGATCGACGCCGGCCTTCCCATCATTCAGTGCCTGGACATCCTCTTCAGCCAGCAAAGCAATGCCACCTTTAAAAAAATGCTCAAGCAAATCAAGGAATCCGTCGAGGGCGGAGCCACGCTGGCCGAGGCTCTTAAGAAGTTTCCCAAGCACTTTGACGGCCTCTTCGTCAATATGATCGCCGCGGGCGAGGCCGGCGGTATCCTGGACGCCATCCTCAGGCGTTTGGCCGCTTACATGGAAAAGGCCGCTCGGCTCAAGGCGAAGGTCAAAGGCGCCATGACCTATCCGCTGGTTACGTTGGGTATCGCCGTCATCGTGCTGGCGGTCATCCTGATTTTTGTCATTCCGGTCTTCGAGGAGATGTTCGCCGATTTCGGAAGTGAGCTTCCCGCACCCACTCAGGTGGTCGTCGCCATGAGCGACCTGGTTAAGAGCAAGATCGTCTACATCCTCGTTGCGTTCATCCTCTTTGGCTTCGCCTTCAAGAAATACTACGCCACGGAGAAGGGGCGCGACGCGGTGGACGCCCTGACGCTGAAACTGCCGGTTTTCGGGCTGCTGCTGCGCAAGGTGGCGGTGGCGAAGTTCACCCGCACCATGGGCACCATGCTCGCAAGCGGCGTGGCCATCCTCGAGGCGCTGGATATTGTGGCCAAAACCGCCGGGAACCGCACGGTCGAGAAGGCCATTTACAATGTGCGTTCGGGAATCGCCGAGGGCCGCACCATGGCCGACCCTCTGACGGAAAGCGGGGTTTTCCC
>JBLMXM010000108.1:0-6504 GCA_050257775.1 Hyphomicrobiales bacterium | reverse complement strand
ATGATGAAGGGCGCAACTTCTCTTGACACGTCAACGCTTCAAACCTATCACTATGCACGCTTAGTTCTGGCCGTTCCCACCGAGTGCCCTGCACGCGGTGGTTGAATCCGGTTGCAGCCTTCCGGCCGCTTGATCGGTTGCTGACCCAGACGTAGTGCCGGGGCCCGATTCTTGTCTCTCTTCTCCGGAAGACTTCATTTTCCCATTATCCCCGGCGGTTGGTCCCGCGGCTGGGCTATTTCAAGGAGAACTTCGGGGATTTTTTCACGCATTGGTATGCCGATTGCTTTTGGGGTTTGCAGGCCTCTCGACTTCTGCAGCCAAAGGAGAACATCCATGACGCTATCCCGAGAAGACCGGAACTCCCCGGAGAACCTGTTGTATGCCGGCATCGATGCCGGCTCCGTCAGCGTGAACAGCATCGTCATCGATGTGCGCCGGCAGATCCTCTATGAAAGTCCATACCGGCGTCACTTCGGCAAGGTGGAGGAGAACGTAGCGGCGTTGGTCGAGGATCTTTGCGGCCGCTTCGGACGCGAGCGGATCGCAGGATTTGCCTTCACCGGCAGCCACGGCAAGTGCCTCAGCGAACTGCTTGGCGCTCCTTACGAGTTTGAAATCATCAGCCAGGTTCTGGGCGCGATGCACGTATGGCCGGCAGCCCGGACCGTGATCAGCATGGGCGGCCAGGACACGGCCCTGATGCAGATCGCCTATAAGGACTCGGAATGGGAGTTGGAGTATTTCAACACCAACGGACCGTGCGCTTCCGGCACGGGATCGTTCATCGACCAGCAGGCCGAGCGTCTGGCGACTTCGATCTACGAGCGCCGCGGCCACCGAGAGCGGCCGTCGATTGACCGGATCCTTGCGGATTTCATCTCCCTGGGCCTGAAGAGCCGGCAGCCTGCCAACGTCGCCTGCCGCTGCACCGTTTTCACCAAGTCCGACATGATCCATCTCCAGAACCGAGGCGAACGGCTGGAGGACATTATCCACGGCCTGCATGTCGGCAACGCCCGCAACTACCTCAGCACGCTGGTGGCCAACCGGGCCCTGCACGACCCCATTCTCTTCATCGGCGGCCTGTCGCTCAACCTGTTGCAAGTGAAGGCGCTTCGGGAGTATTTCCCCAACCTGATCGTGCCGCCTTACGGCACGTCCATCGGCGCCCTGGGCGTCGCGCTGCACGGTCTTGCGCTCGGACGGAAAAACCAGGTCAGCCCGGACAGTCTCTTAAAGATGGGACGCCACCCGGCGACGGCGGTACCCGTCGGTCCGAAACTGGTTCTGCGGGAAACCGCCTTCCCGGAGACCAACGATATCCCGTGCCGTCCGTCGGAAGGCTTGCTGCGCGGCTATCTGGGCATTGACATCGGGTCCACCACCACCAAGTACGCCTTGGTCGACGAGAACGGGGAGATCATTCACAAGCGCTACGTGCCCACTCAGGGAAAGCCCGTCGAAACGGTCCAGGGGCTCTTCGAGCACCTTCACTCCGAGTTGGGTTCGCATTTGCAGATCCTGGGATTGGCGGCCACGGGATCGGGCCGAAACGTGGTGGGTGATTTCCTCAAGGCGGATCTCGTCATCGACGAGATAACCGCCCACGCCCGGGGCGCTGTCCAGATCGACCCGCAAGTGGACACTATCTTTGAGATCGGCGGCCAGGACGCCAAATATATTTTGATCCGCGACACCCATCCTCTCGACTTCGACATGAACAAGGTTTGCGCTGCCGGAACGGGCAGCTTCCTGCATGAACTGGCCAATAAACATGGCATCGACATCGTCGGTGAATTCCAGGACATCGCGCTCTCCTCCGAAACGCCGCTGAAGCTGGCTGAGCGCTGCACGGTGTTCATGGAATCCGACCTGATGGCCTATCATCAGAAAGGCGCGGCCCGCCCGGATCTCATCGCCGGGCTCTGCTACGCCATCGTGCACAATTATTTGAACCGCGTAGTCGGCAAGCGCAGAATCGGCGAGCGCGTGATGTTCCTGGGCGGCCCCTCCCTCAACAAGGGCGTCGTCGCCGCCTTCGAGAGCGTGCTCGGCCGCGGGCTTCTGGTCCCCCGGCACCGGGAGGTGCTCGGGGCCTTTGGAGCGGCCGTGTGCGTCCGGGAAAAGATGCTGGCGGAAGGCGCGCCCCCCAGCACCTTCCGGGGGCTCGAGCGAGCCATCGGCGACCGGCTGGTTTTCCTGGAGAAGATCTGCCAAGCCGATCCCAAGTGCCAGAACCAGTGCAAGCTCAAGGTCTACAGCTTCGACGGCCGCAAGAGCGTCTGGGGCGGGGAGTGCGGCCGCTACGATCGGTTCCACGGCAGCGGCGGGCGCAAGGAAAATTATTTCGAGCTGCGGCAGAAGATCTGGGAGAACCACATGGCGGGAGCCTATGCGCCTTTGTCCGACGCAGCCCAGATGGAGAAGGACGGACGACCGACGGTGGGGATGATCCGGGCGCTTTACGGGATCCACGGTTCCCTGCTGTGGGCGCACTTTTTCGATCACCTGGGGTTCCGGCTGGTCCTCACCCCGCCCACCAACGAGCGGATATCCAAAAGCGGCGTCGAGGCCATGACGGCAGAGACCTGCTACCCGGTGAAGGTGTCTCATGGCCATGCCCGCCTGCTCGTAGGCAAAACCCGGCACCTGTTTCTGCCCACGCCGGTTGATATGGCAACCCCCCGCGCCCGGGAGCGGGCCTACTACTGCCCCATGGTTCAAAGCAACGCTTACATGATCCGCGCCGCCCTGGGGATACCGGCTGATGCGGTCCTGAACCCTTCGCTGAACTTGAGGTCGGACCCGGACATACTGGCGCTGGATCTTTACCGGCAAATGGGCCGCCGCCTCGGCGTGGACAAAGGGAAGATTCGCCGGGCGCTGAGATATGCGCTCGAGCGCCAGGATGCCTTTGTCAAGGATTTGCACCGCCAGGGGGAACAGATTCTCAAGGACATCGGCCCGGATGAACCGCTCATGGTGGTGACGGGCCGGCCTTACAACCTTTACGACGAACGCTTGAACCTGCGGTTGGGACAGAGCCTGGCCAAGATCGGCGTTGCCGCCGTGTCCATGGATTTCATCGACGCATCCTCCATGCCGCTCGGGGAATTCGCCTCCATGTACTGGGGGTTGGGCGCGCAGATCCTGAGGACGGCCTGGCTGATCAGCGCCACCTCGAATTATTTCGGCCTGCACTTGACGAACTTCGGCTGCGGTGCCGACTCTTTTATCGAACATTTTTACAAGCACATCATGGGTGCCAAAGCCTGCCTGATTCTAGAGCTGGATGAGCACAGCGCGGCGGCCGGCGTCATGACGCGGCTCGAAGCTTACCAGAACGTGATTCATAACAGCCTGCCGAAACGCTTGCCGGTGCAATGGCTGCCGCGGGCGGCGGCCGGCCGGCGACAGACCCGGTAGCAACTGGATTGCGAACCAAACCTACAGGGAGACGATAGGACCATGGAAACTCCGAACATCCTTCAGATGCCGGCTCCAACCCGGACCCTTGGCAAACTTCGGCTGGCCCAGAGCACGGTGCTGATCCCCGAGATGAACCGCAGCGGCGCCCATCTCTTTGCCGCCGCCCTGAGAGCCTTTGATGTCGATGCCCGGGTGCTGCCGACCTACCAGGGCCTTGAATTCGGCAGGAAATACACCTCCGGCAAGGAGTGCTACCCCTGCCTGGTCACACTGGGCGATCTCCTGCATTTTATCGAGAAGGAAAAGCAGCGTCTCGGGGCGGCCTTCCGTGCGGACCGGTATGTCTTTTTCATGCCGGAGTCGGACGGCCCCTGCCGATTCGGGATGTATAACAAATACCAGCGGATGGTTCTGGACGCGTTGCCGGGCCTGCAGGCCCTGAAGATCAGCGCCCTCACCACCACGGACAACTATTCGCCAGCAGGCCTGATCGAAAAGGGAAGAGCCCAGGGGTTCAAGAAAGCCGCTTGCCTCAGCTTTGTCGTCGCCGATGTACTGGACCGGTTCACGTGGAGGGTCAGGCCGTATGAGAAACAACCCGGCCTGACCGATGCGTTCTCCGAGCAAGCGCTTCAGCGCTTGGGCAACATGCTGGAAGCGCGCGGTGCCAACGGTTGCTTCGATGCGGTGGTCAACGAACTGGAGGGGATCATCGCCGAAGGCAAAGAGATCATCGATCCCAGCATCCCACCTAAGCCGCGCATCGGCATGGTGGGCGAGATCTTTCTGCGGATGCACCGAGACTCCAACCAGGACCTGATCCGGGTCCTGGAGCGTTACGGCGCGGAGGTGATCAACGCCTCCATGGGCGAGTGGATCAACTACATCAGCTATGACGGTTTCCGCCAGGCCCGTAAGCGGCTGCTTTTGAGCCTGAAGCTCCTGCGCGGCCGCGAGATCAAGGCCGCGCTCAAGGATATGCTGAATTTCGGGATCAATCTGCTCTTCCAGGAGAAGTTGCAGAAAACCGTGTACAAAAAAGCCCAGGCCCGCTTGGACATCGCGGGAGACCATATGATCGGCCATTTGGAGAAAATCCTGAAAACGTCGCAGGTGTTCTCATTCGACATTCCCACGGAAGCCTGCCTGAGCATCCCCGGCATTCTTCACTGCGCCTGCAACGGTTACGACGGCGTGGTGAACGTCTATCCCTTCACCTGCATGCCCGGCACCACGACCTCGGCGGTCGTGAGGCCCATCATGAACGAGATGGGCTTTCCTTTCCTGGACACCCCCTATGACGGCAGCATCCAGCCCAACCGCGAGGCCGCCATCCGCACCTTCATGTACCAGGCCCGGCAGCACATGGTGCGGAAGGGTCGGAAGAGCTGAGGGCAGCCACAGGAGAGTTCTCGGGCACCGATCTTCCGCTCTCAGCCCAGGCAGGCCGCGGCATCCCCATTAGCCGGGATGCCGCCTGGGTTGATGGGTCAATCCCTGTTCTATCAGGCAACCGCCTGAATGGACCGGCTGTTGCCTCAGACAGCTGCCGGGCCGTCAACCGGTGTTGCAGCATTCCTTGAAGCACTCCTGCCCGATTTGACCCAGGCAGGCCGCAGGCCTCCAGTTTTTCAATTCTTCTTAATCTTCCGATTTTCTATTTGATTCCTCGTTGTTACATCGACCCCGCCTCTGGAGTCTCCTTGCCCGGTCACAAGGCGACAGCTCCGTGGGCTTTTCTGGTACGCGGCTTGCTCTACTGGTTGTCAACAAGGGAGGTAGATCATGAAACCCGAACGCCGCCTGATGAGAATGACGACCCTGGGCCCCTTGATGCTGGTTTTTTTGCTGGCCGGATCGGCATGCTTCTCCGGATGCATGGTGACCAACAAAGTCCTTGATCTCAGAAAAGAGCGCGAGATGAGAGTCAAGGAGGCCACAAACTTCTGGTCGCTCTCAGCTGTCCGCTCCGCCCACGTCACAGCGGGCAGCGAGGTATTCGCGTGCGTTGAGTTTCGCGACTCTCCCTCCGACGCGGCGGAGGCATTCACCGTCAGCCTTTCCCGGATCTCGCAGATCGGCAAGACTTACGCCGACTTCATGCCGGCCAGCTATAGCCGGACTGAGCCCCCGCGCGAAACGGGAGCGCAGGCCGCCATGACCTGGTACCTCTACCCGCTCCTGGAGGCGCGGAAGGGATGCGGGGATGCCCCAGCCAAGAGTCCTTTCCCGCAAACCGCGTTGAAGGTCGAAACCGTTCAGATGCACCGCGAGGATCAATCCCGGCTGCCGGGGATTCTCCTTTCCCCGGAGAGTTACTCACCGAACGAAGGTCGGGTTATTGAAGTCAGTTTTGCCTCGGAAAACCATGGCGCCAAGGCGGCACCGCAAGCTACGAACGGGCTGGTGGCCGGGCCGCCGACTACACGCAATGTCCTTCTGGTTTATCTGCCGCCAACCCCGGCCGGGGAAGAGCCCCGGGCGCTTGGTCTAGCCGGCGCGTTTGAGCCTGGCAGCGAATGGGTGAATCCATACAGCCTGCTGGTGGTTCCGGCGGTAGCCGCGGACACAGCGATCATTACGGCAATTATTATGCTAGCTGGTTTGAGTCACCGGTGACAGATCGAGTTTGAAAGTCTTTCCGATTATGGCTGATACGAGTAAGTCAAACCCAAAATGAAAGTTAGGGACGAACCATGAAAACGAAAGCGAAACAGCATGAAGAAATGTTCTGCGGAGTCATGGAACAACTTATTTTGGCGGGCTGCCTCCTGTTCGCCTTGACGGGATGTTCGGTCTTCATGGCCGCAAAGCTTCCGGACAAGAAAAACCTCGAGGTCTTCACACCGGGGGTGCCGCGGCCGGTGGTTTTGGCCGAGATGGGCCTGCCTAGCAGTTATGAGGACCGCAACGGAGTCCGTTCCGAGGTGTACAAGTTCAAGCAGGGCTATTCCCAGCAAGCCAAAATTTCGAGGGCCGTTCTGCATGGAAGCGCCGACATCCTGACCTTCGGCCTTTGGGAGGCCGTCGCAACCCCGACGGAATACTATTTCAGCGGGACAGATACGCTGG
>JBLMXM010000107.1:0-12599 GCA_050257775.1 Hyphomicrobiales bacterium | reverse complement strand
GCCAGTTCCCGCTGGCGCCGTTCTACATCCTGGTGTGGATGATGATCCTGACGGCGGTACTGCGGTCGTTGTTCAAGGGCCGTCGTTTGCTGACCGGCCGTGAGCTGCTGGTCATGTGGGCTCTGATGGTGCTGCTCTCCGGCATCGCGTGGACCGGGCTGGCACGGACGTTTTTCATTAACTTGACCGTTCCCTACCACTTTGCAACCATGGAAAACCGCTGGGAGGAAGTGCTCCAGCCCCTGCTGCCGAAGGGATGGTACCCGACGAACCGGGATGCGATCGAGGACTTCTACAACGGGATCTCCGGCGGCCGGCAGATGGGGTGGCTGGAGGTGGTCCGGCAGATCCCCTGGGGGGCATGGGCAGGCCCGCTGTGGGTATGGACCGGCTTCATTCTGTTGTGCTATTTTTTGATGGTCTGCATCACCAGCCTGTTGAGCCGGCAGCCCCTCTACAATGAGCGCATGAACTTTCCCCTCCTGCGGGTGCCGATCCTGATGCAGGAGGCTCTCGACGAGGACCAGTTTGCCACCGTATTGACCCACCGCTACCTGCTGGTCGGCTTGATGGTGCCGGTTTGCCTGCACTTGATCAACGGACTCAGTTTCTACAACCCTTCGGTTCCTTCCATTCCCACTCTGATCCTGGCGGGCAAGTTTTTTCCTCGGGCCGGCCTGTTCTCCGGCTTTTACAAGCTCAAGATTTACATTTACCCGGCTTTCATCGGATTTGCGTTCCTGACCGCCAAACCGGTTTCCTTTTCGTTCTGGTTCTTCTTCCTTGCCGGGACCCTGCTGGTGGGCCTGCTGAACGTGCTGGGGCTCAACATCCCGGCGGCGGCACTCGGAGAGAGCTTTGGACCGACGTTGTCGCGCCCCGAGGAAACCCAGGCAATCGGCGCTTACCTGGTGTTCTTTGTGTTCCTCGCATGGCTGGCGCGGTTTCATTTTTTGGACATTTTCCTGAAAGCCTTCACCCGGCGCAAGGACATAGACCCTCAGACCGAGTGGATCACCAGCCAACCCGCATTCTGGGGCTTCGCTGCCGGCAGCATCGGCTTGATTGCGTGGTGCCATCATTACGGGCTTCCGGTCGGAGCCGCCATTCTGGTGGTGGTCGCCTTTTTCCTCTTCACCCTGGTGGCAGTTCGGGTCATCTGCCAGGGAGGCATCACGTATTTTACGCTCACCGCGGCTCCCCTGGATGCCGTGTTCGCTTTTTTCGGTTCCCGCTTCCTGACCCAGGCCGGGCTGGTGGTCGCCGCGGTGACCCAGAAAGTGCTGTTTCTGGACCTGCGCGAATCCCTTATGCCGGCTCTGCTGCACACGCGCAAGGTGACGGACGGCGTGCGCAACAACCGCATGGTGATGATCGCCATCGCTCTCACCCTGGTGGCCGGTGTAGCGGTATCGTTCGTGGCGATGCTCTCCGTCGCGTACAAGTTCGGCCTGCGCGATTTGCAGATGGACTGGGCCATCCGTACCACGGTCTCGGTCTATGAGGGCATTTTCAGCCTGGTCGAATCCCCGGCCGAGCCCAGCCGCTGGGTGCTGATCTTCATCATCGCCGGAGCCGCCACGATGCTGATTCTGGTGGTCTGCTACCACCGCTTTTACTGGTGGCCGATCCACCCCATCGGCTATCTCACAGCCTATAGCTCCGCCATGTGGACATTGTGGTTCAGCTTCTTCGTAGGCTGGGCCTGCAACGTCCTGTGCATGCATTACGGCGGGACGGCGTTGTTCAAGAACGTGCGCATGTTTTTCATCGGGATGATCATCGGCGATTTCTTCATGGCCGGAAGCTGGGCCATCTATGGGCTGTTCAGCTACGCGAGCTACATGGTGCTGCCGGACTAGTGAGTCGAAAGTTGAAAGGTCAAAGCTGAAAGTAAAGGATAGGGCTGTTGTGCCTTCGGCTGCTCTGGGAGCGGCGGGACATCTGATGGGTTCACCCTATTAGCCTTCGAGTCTCGAGCTGACTGCATGAAAGAAGACAAGGAGCTACAGGAATATCGGGACCTGTTGAGGACTCCATCCCGGTTCGAGGAAGGCTTCGATTGGAAAACGATCGTCGGGGCGATCTTCATCGGGTTCTTGATGATGCCCGGAAGCATGTATTTGCAGCTGGTCGTCGGCACCGGGATAGGGCCGGCGGCGCGCTGGGTGACCATCATCCTGTTCGCCGAACTCGCCAAGCGATCTTACAGCAATTTGAAACAGCAGGAAATCTTCCTGCTTTATTATATGGCCGGTGCGGCGCTGCACACCCCCTTCCAGGGGCTTTTGTGGAATCAGTTCCTGGTGCAGTCCGACGCTGCGCGCATGCTTGGGCTGACGGAGTTCATTCCGTCGTGGGTGGCGCCGCCGCTGGATAGCCCCGCGCTGGTGGAGCGCAGCTTCTTTAACCGTGACTGGCTGATCCCGATCCTGCTGTTGATCGGCACCCAGATCATCACCCGCGTGGATCAGTTCGGACTGGGCTATGCCCTCTACCGCATCACCTCCGATGTGGAGAAGCTGCCCTTTCCCATGGCGCCGGTGGCTGCCCTGGGGACCATGGCTCTGGCCGAGTCCACCGAGGAGCGGGAAAAAAGCTGGAAGTGGCGGGTGTTTTCCATCGGCGGTATAATCGGGCTGGTGTTCGGCGCGGTCTACGTGCTGCTTCCGGCGCTCTCCAGCCTGGTTTTGATCGAACCGATCCGTCCGATTCCAATCCCCTGGATCGAGCTCACCGGGCACACCGAGGACTGGCTTCCGGCGGTGGCGACCGGCATCCAGCTCGACCTGGGCTTGGTGTTCGTCGGCATGGTGTTGCCCTTCTGGGCGGTGATGGGCGGCATAGGGGCGCTCCTGGCCACTTTCATCGCTAACCCTATCTTATACCGGCACGGCATCCTCAACCGCTGGCACCCCGGGATGCGGACCGTGGAGACAATCTTCGCCAACAACTTCGACTTCTACATGAGCTTCGGCATCGGGCTGGGGCTGGCCATCGGCCTGATCGGCGTCTGGCATGTGATCCGATCCTTCAGCCGCCGACAGTCGGGTGCCCGCGGCAGCCTGCGAGACCTGTTCCGGCCGCCGCCGGGCCGGGGCGACATCAACTTCTGGCTGTCGATCGGTATCTATGTTTTCTCCACTTCTTCGTACGTGCTGCTGTGCGTCTGGCTGGTCCCCAATTTTCCTATGGTTTTCTTCATTATTTACGGGTTTCTGTATACACCCATCATCTCTTACATCACGGCTCGAATGGAGGGAATTGCCGGTCAGTTCGTGAGCCTGCCGCTGGTGCGGGAGGCCAGCTTCATCGCCGGCGCAAAATACTTCGGCTATCAGGGCATCGAGATCTGGTATGCTCCCATCCCCATCCACAATTACGGCAATGCCACGGTGAGCTTCAGGGAAATCGAGCTGACCGGCACCAGCATCCGGGGCATCATCAAGTCGGAGATCGTGGTCTTTCCGGTAGTGATGATCGCCAGCCTTCTTTTTTCGCAGTTTATCTGGCGCCTCGCCCCGATCCCCTCCAGTTCCTATCCGTTTGCCCAGGAAATCTGGCACTTGCAGGCCCTGAACACGCTGCTCATGCAGACCTCCACGCTGGAGGGCAACTCGTTGTTTTTTCAGGCCCTGAACTGGGTCTACGTGGGGGCCGGGACGGTGGTAGGCGTGGTCCTCTACATCATCCTCACCTTGTTCGGGCTTCCGGTCATGCTGGTTTACGGACTGGTGCGGGGTTTAGGCCATAGCATCCCCCATGGCTTGATCCTGGAGGCCACCGGAGCCTTGCTCGGTCGTTTCTTCTTCCTGCGGCGTTACGGTGCCATGTGGCGGCAGTATGCCCCGGTGCTGCTGGCGGGCTTCTCTTGCGGAATGGGGCTGATGGGCATGTTCGCCATGGGGCTCACCCTCATCATGAAATCTCTCACACGGCTGCCTTACTAATCCGCCCGTTCGACCGGCTCAGATCAGTTGCTTTTCTTCCGTCTCAGCCTTACAATGCCGGCATAAGCAGCAATTATCCACCCACCCTGGCGAGGCACCAACCGATGCGGAAATCAATTTCAGCGATGCTGGTGGCGGCGATTATTTTGGCGGCGACTTCCGTTCGGTCCGCCGAGGCTCCACTGTCCGTTGCAGGCTTTACGTTGGGGCAGCCGATCAAAGAATACGGCGACCGGGTCTATATGGAGACCGCTCTTCCCGTGCGGTATATGGAGAATTTGCGCGAAGTGGAAATCGTACCGCAGGAAGGGTTCAAGAGCGGGCTCATTTCTTTCGGAACCTGCCGCAAACCCGGAACCATCGTTCGCATCAAACTCAAATACGCCGACGGCAGCTTGGAGTTTTACGAGGAGCTGCTGAAACGGTTCAAGCAGAAGTTCGGCGAACCGGACCAATACCAGGGAGATGCGTTCCGGGTCTTTATCAGTTGGAAGTGGTTGTTCACGGACTCGCAACACAACCGGATCAGCATGATCCTTCAGCACAACTCAGAGGATGAAGAAGAAAAAATCGGTAACGTCCTCAAGCTCACCCTTCCCAACCAGCTGGAGGAGGACGCGCGCTGCTTCAGAGAACAGGAGCATGATCGGCTCAAGAAGATCCGCCAACGGACGTCCATTGCTCGTCCGTCGGGGGAGTCTCAGTGGAGCCGGTTCATTCCGAACTAATGAGCCGCCCCCCGTGACTTGCGGACAGCAGTGGCGCAGGAGACCTTGAAGCCATCCGATTGGAAATCCGTTGCCTGGGACCGTGTGCGTTTTGCGGTTCCGGCCGATTGGAGGCCGGGCCGTATCGGCCCGCGCGACCTGCTGCTGGAATCCGAAGCCGGACCGGTCATGGAAATCAAGTGGGGGCCGATGCGCGGCCGATTTTCAAAGCGCCGCCAGCTCCGGCGGATCGCGCGCCAGGCCGGCCGCAGGGCGGCCATTTTTCGGGAACGGCCGCTGAGCGTGGAGTGGCGCGAGGCGTTGGGCTCGGTCGAGGCGGCCGGCTTTGAATGGGACGGCAAAGGGCAGGGCGCCAGCGGTGTCCTGGTGTTCTGCTCCGTTTGCCGGACGGCGAGCCTGATTCAGTTTTTTCACCGCAACCGCGGCGCGGACGTCCACGAGCGGGCTGCCGGGGTGCTGGCGTCCTTCCGCGATCATCGCGAGGACGGACGGTCTGCTTGGGCGCTTTACGACATTAGCGCCAATCTGCCGGGTCACTTCCACCGGCAGAGCCATCGTTTTGAGGCCGGCCGGTTCGTGTTGGAGTTTCGTGGTCCTCGCTCCAAGCTCATCCTCTACCGCTGGGCGCCGGCGGCGGTGCTGCTCAAAGGCAGAGATTTAAGAGCGTTTGCCGAAGCAGCCACGGGCAGCATGGGAGTCGAAATCCAGGAGTTCGCCGTGGGCCGTTATGCTGGGGTCGAGGGCTTTGATCCCCCGCCAACCGGCCTTGCCGGCCGATTCAAAGCGACATTGGGAATGGCCACTTTCCGCGGGGTCCGGGTCTGGCACGTGGAGCGCCGCAACCGGATCCTCGGCATCCGGCTGGAAGCGCGGCAGCCCATCGGGGCTGGCGAGTGGCGTGAGGTGTGCGACGGCTATGGGATGGATGACGAAGTCGAAGACAAAGCCGCCTGCGACCCGGCGTGAAGCCCTCGGCGGCATCCCGGTCAAGAACCGCCATGTCCGGGAGCAGCGCCTGGAGGACGGGGAACTGATGATCCTCTACCCGGTAACGCCGCTCCCCTGGATGACGCGGCTGTCGAAATGGCTGGGGGCCGCAGCAGCTGCGCCGCGCATGGGAAAGCTCCAGCTGGATTTTCTCGGATCCACGGTCTGGGCCATGCTCGACGGTCAGACCCCGTTGCGGAACATTGCGGCGGCACTCGCCCGGGAACATCAACTGGAGCCATCTGAGGCGGAAGTCGCCGTCACGCAATTTGTGCGGGAACTGGGCCGGCGCGGTCTGATCGGCCTGCGCTGAACCTGGCCGGCCCAGCGGTTGGCGGAAGGCGGGTCAGAAGCTCTTCCGGGCATCCTCTATAGTGGGCACGATGGGCAGGAAGGAATCAAAGCCGGCGATTTCAAAGACCTCTTTGACATAGTCCTGCATCGCGCAGAGCAAGATCTTGCCGTCTTCCCGTTTCAGGGCCTTGGTGGCTTTCAGGATGACGCGCAGGCCTGCGCTGGAGATGTAGTCGAGATCCTTGAAGTCGATGATCACGTTTTTCGCCCCGTCCGACATGGCATCGAACAGGCGCTTCTCGAACGCCTGGGACGTGTTGGAGTCCAGCCGACCCTGAAGTTTGAAGGTGCTGAGATGGCCTTGCTTTTCCTCAATAATTTCCATGAACATCCTCCTGCAAAAGCAGCTGACCTCGGGCGGCTCAGCTCGGATCAATGACTTTCTTGAGTGTCAACACATTCTTGTCCGCTGAGCGGCGATACACGACTTCGTCCACAAGGTTCTTGACCAGATGAATGCCCAGCCCGCCTACCTTGCAATTTTCGAGATCGCAGGGGAGCTCAGGAGACTGGCGCTCAACCGGGTTGAAAGGGATGCCGTCGTCTTCCAGCACCACGGTCAGCAGGTTGTCGTCGGCGGAAATACACACCCGGATGACGTGCTCGGACTGGTCGGCGAAACCGTAGGAAATGATATTGGTGAAAAGCTCATCCAGGGCGAGATTGATTTCAAACAGCGATCGCCTCGGCAGTCCCAGCGCCTCCCCGATGCTTTCCAGCTTCTCGCAGAGGGTTGAGAGCTCGGCCAGATTGTTCTTGAGCTCAAACGCCAAGGAGGTCTTGTCCGTCACTTGCGCCTCGCGCCTAATTCGGTTCAGCTCTATTGATCGTCACAAGAGGCTCACCCCCAGCTTCGGCAGGCACCTGCTGCAGTCGCCGGACAACTCCCCCAGAAAGCGCTCCTCCCAAGCACTAATGGCGCCGACTACGGCCTTGAAAATCCGCGGCATCTGTCCTGGGAACTGCTGGAGGGTCTTGGTGAATTTCTCCCGGCCGAGCACGAGGCAGACCGTCTCCTCCAGCGCGCGCAGCGAGTAAAGGCGCCGGGTTTCGCCCAGAAGGCTGAGACCGCCGATGAACTCTCCCACGCCGACCACGCGCATCGTCAGGCTCCTGCCGTCAGCGGAGCGCTCAAGCTGGGCCTTGCCGGAGATCAGACAGAAGGCTTCGCCCCCGTCCTCGCTCTCGCGGAAGAGGAACTCTCCGCTTCTAAACCTTTCCCGGGTGCAAAGATAAGCGAAAATCTTGAGTGATTCAAGAGGAAGTCCTGAAAAAAAATAGGTCTGGCGCAGAACGTTCAGATTTTCCTGGTATTCGCACGACGGGCTCAGGCTACTTTCGTCCAACGAGCTCATACAGGGCTCCTTTCCGGGCGATCAGCTCGTCGTAGCCGCCCATTTCGATGATTTTTCCGGCTTTCATGACCGCCACCTGGTCGAAATTCCGGATGGTGTCCAGTCGGTGCACCACGGCAACCAGCGTGCTCTTGCGCTTCCAGCGGGTTTCAAGCAGGTTTTGGATCCGCGCCTGGGACTTGTTGTCCAGAGCCGAGGTGGCCTCGTCCATGATCAATAGCCTCGGCTCCTTCAGGAAAACGCGGGCGATGGCCAGTTTCTGGCGTTGGCCGCCCGACAGCTTCTCCCCGCTGCTGCCGACGTTGAAATGCATGCCGATATCGACAATGGTTTCGAGAAGATCCCGTTCGATCAGAAGCTGAATGATGTTTTGGGTGATGACCTCCTGGGCCTTAGGGCTGGCGGTCTTGGTTTTCCCGAAGAAAATGTTGTTCAGGATGGTCTGGGAGTAAATGTACTCCTTATTGCTGTAAAACGTGAAGGCGTCCGGCAGGTCCCGGGAAATGTTCACGCGAAAGCGGCCACGCTTTTCAAGCAGCAGCTCTTGAAGGTCCGCGCCCATTCCGACCATCTTGTGAATGCCGGGCGTGAACCGCAGCGCAAGGTCCAGCAGCCGATGGTAGTCGCCCGGCTCCAATTGCTCATGGGTCTGCCGGCGCCGCAGCTGCTCCAGCACCTGCCGGTAGGCCGGGAGTTCCTCGGCCGACATCGGGCTCTGTTCGAAAAAGACGTTGTCCGGCGGCAGGTTGCCCAAGATATCGACCGTCTGGCGAGCGAGCTGCACGCCGATGTTGATAAGCAGGCGCAGCAGGTTCTCGTCGTTTAGGAACTTTATGAAATAGTCGTTCCGGGACAGACGAGCGGCGGAAAACTCAGCCTGGTTGGCGGTCCCGAAGGTCAGGTTTTCCGCAATGTTGGAGTAGGAGAGGTAGGCGTTCTCATCGAAGAACTCAACGTAGTCGGAAAGCTTTTCGCCGTATTTTTCCTGGAACTTGCGCCGGACCCGAACGATCGCTTTGACCAGCTCCTGATGCCGGTCGGGGGTGAGCAACGTATTCAAGCCGAACCGTAGCACGTCCGCAAAAAGGCCGCTTTGGTGCAGCACGGCAATAATGTCATCCAACGTCGGCAGCCCGTTTCCGCTGCGGCTGCCCTCCCCCGCCACGGCTTCACAGGCATAGAGGAGGTTTTCAGCGATGGACCCTTCGAAGATAAACGGGCTCTGCGCGACCATGCCGACGTTGACGACCATGTCCTGTCTGGTCAACTGGGAGACTTCCTGGTCGCCGATCAGGACATGTCCGTTACTGTATTTGTAGAGCTGACCGATGCATAGCGCCAGCGTGCTCTTGCCGCTGCCGGAGAACCCCACCAGCGCCAGATGCTCGCCGGGCTTGAGGGACAGGTTGACGTCATCCAGAAGCCGGATGCCGCCGTCGGTCATGAAGGTCAGATCCTTCACCTCCAGGCTGGGCTCAAGCTGGAGCGGCTCGCGGCCTTCGGGCACCAGGGCGGCATCCGGCTCGGCGTCAAAGAATTCCATCGTCCGCTGGTAGGTGACCGTGCCGTCCTGGAAGACCTGGTAAAACTCGATCAGCTCCTTCCAGGGGTCGTAAAGCTTCTCCTGGGCCGACAGGAAAGCCACCAGCGACCCCAGTTCCAGCTGGCCCCGGATGGTGAGATAGCCGCCGAGAATGAATACCAGGAAGGGGCCTAGGCTGGTGAACAGATTGTTGGTGGACTTCACCGCGTAACGATACAGGCTCCACACCACGCGGACGTCACGCAGCTGTTCCACCAGCCGGTCGAACTTGCTCATTTCCAGGCGATACGCCCCGTTGCCGTGAATCTCGTGGATCCCGCTGATGCTTTCGGCGATCCGTCCGGAGAACGCCCGGGACAGGTCGACGCGCTGCTGGTTGGCGACGTTGGCCCGCTTCTGCAACAGCGGCAACAGGATCATGGCGACCGGGTAAGCACTCAGAGACACGACCGCCAGCAGGGGATTCAGCCAGAGGAGGTAACCCGCGAAGGCGAGCAGGGTCAGAACGTTCGACACCGGGGTTGACACGGCCGAGCCCACGAAGGTGGAGGGCACGGTCAGTTCGGTAACGATGGCATTGACCACGGTTCCGGGCTGCGTGTTACGGAAGAAACTCAACGGCAGGGCGATGATGTGCTCATAGAGGGCGGTCCGCATCCGGGCGAGCACGTTCTGGGAAATATGGGTTTCGAGGACACTGATCAGATATTTGCAGACGCTCGAGATCAACACGGCCGCCAGGTAGTAGCCGCAGTAGGTGAGCAGCAGGTCCAGCTTGCGCATGCTGATGGCCTGGTTGACGATGCGCTTCTGCATCTCCAGGGGCAGCACCCGCGTGAATACCGTGACGCCGATGACGGCCAGCAGCATAACCTGCCACCGGAGGTTCCCCTCGAAGATCCAGGAAAACAGGGACCGTTTGACGACCGGCCGCTTCACATTGGCCATGCGATGCTCCTCGACCCGCTCCCGGTGCGGTGAAAATCCAATGCTAAATAATAACCTCATCCGATCCAATCCGCAATGTTTCCATGGAATTATTGTCGGCCGAGGGCTTGGAGGAAACGAGAGCGCCGCTGCGTTCAGCCGCTCAGTTCAAACTTGACTCCGCGCCGCAGACATTCTATTGAAGACGATCTAAGCGATTCACGTCTCTCCAGCATTGTTCCAGATCCAGAGCAAATATCCGAGGATGTTTCACTAGAGAAGCATTAGCTCGAACCCAAAAAGCAGGAAGGAAGGTGCGTATGATGAACCGTCGCATGTGGGGATTCTTCATCCTGGCTCTTTGCTGGCTGACCCTTGCCGCGGCTCCGGTCCTGGCCGGCGAAACCATGGACAAGATCGAGAAAACCGGAAAGATCAAAATCGGTTTCCGTGAAGACTCCATCCCCTTCGCCTTCATCGACCCGAAGGTGGGCAAACAGGTGGGCTTTTCGGTCGACATGGCCGGTCTGTTGCTGGAGAACCTCTCCACTTACTTCGGCAAGAAGATCGAGATGGAACCCGTCACCATCACCACTAAGACCCGGATTCCGATGGTCCAGAACGGGACAATCGACGTCGAAATGGGGTCCACCACTTACACCGAGGAGCGGGAAGAGGTGGTGGACTTCAGCTTGATATTCTTTGTCTCGGAGACGACCTTCCTGGTGCCCAAGGACAGTCCCATCAAGACCAAGCAGGACCTGAACGGCAAGCGGCTGGGCGGCGCCCGCGGCACAACCAACTTAAAAGCCATCGAGGACCAGGCGGCCGCCGGCGAGTACAAGCCCAAGGAGATCGTCACCACCGAGGGCCATGCCCAGGGGTTCCTGGCGCTTAAAACCGGCAAGATCGACGCCTATGCCACCGACCGCAGCCTGCTCGAAGGCCTGCGCATGAAGGACGAGAATCCGGAGGCTTGGCGGACGGTGGATTTTGCGATCGCCTATGAGCCTTACGGGTATCTCATGCGCGAGAACGACTCGGATTTCAGGGACTTCGTCAACAATACTATTCTCTGGTCCATCAAGACCGGCAAGTTCTATGAGTTGTATAATAAATGGATGGGGCCAAAGGGTATGGTGCCCATCCCCATGTCCCAGGCCTACAAGGACTACCTGACGATCATCGTCTATCCCATGGACGCGGGCTGGCTGAAGAAGAAATAGGATTCGAGGGTTCAAGGGGCCAGGGGTGCGAAGATTCCGTAAGGCCGTCTTCGGTTTTTCGCTTGAACCCCTGGACATTTTTGTGAGTGAATCGCATGTTGGCGTATAAGTTTGACTGGGGCGTGTTATGGCGCCAGCCGTTCGGGGAGTGGCTCCTCCAGGGCCTGTGGCTGACGATCCAGCTGGGATGTCTGGCCTGGATCATCGCTCTCTCCCTGGGGGTCTTTTTCGGGACCCTGCGCTCCGTCCAGTCCCGGCCCTTGAAGATCATCGGTGCGATTTATGTCGAAGTCTTCCGGAACGTGCCCTTCCTGGTTCAGCTTTTCTTCTGGTATTATGCCGGTCCCATGCTTTTCGGCAAAACTCTGCAGTTCAAGATCAACGCCATTTCCGGGCTCAATTACTGGGTGGCCATCTTCGCCCTGGGCCTGTACACGGCCTCGCGGGTGGCTGAGCACGTCCGGGCGGGCTTTGCCTCCATCGGCCACGGCCAGTACGAGGCGGTCCTCTCGACGGGCATGACCCATTTCCAATTGTATCGGCACGTCATCATCCCCCACGCCCTGCGTCTCATCATCCCGCCGCTTACCACCGAGTTTCTCACCATCTTCAAGAACTCGTCGGTCGCCATGACGATCGGGGTGGCTGAGACCACCTTCATGAGTTATAAGATCGACGAGCAGACTTTCCACGGGCTGGAGGCCACTACCGGCGCCATGGCGATCTATCTCCTGCTCGGCATGGCGGTGGTCAAGCTGATGAATCTCCTGGAATCCCGCTTCCGGATCCCCGGGCTGGTGAGCCGGTAGACATGTTCGACGCCGTCCTGAAAAACCTGCCCTATCTGCTGACCGGATTTTTAATCAACCTTCAACTGGCAGCCTGCGCCCTGGTAGGCGGTGTTTTCCTGGGGGCCTTGGTGGGTCTCGGCCGAATCTCCAAGCGGCCGTGGGTCTACCACTCGGTAACCCTGTATGTGAACTTCATCCGCAACATTCCCTTGATCCTGGTTATCTTCTGGTTTTATTTCGTCATGCCCATCATTGTCGGCCGGACCCTGGATCCCTTCGTGTCGGCGGCCGTTTCATTCGTCGTTTTCGAGGCGACCTATTTCGGCGAGATCTTCCGTGCCGGCTTCCAGTCCATCAGCAGGGACCTGGTGAGCGCCGCCTTCTCCACGGGTCTTACCTACCGGCAGACCGCCGCTTACATCCTGGTGCCGATCGCCTTCCGGCGAATGCTGCCCAGCCTGATTACCCAGAGCATCATCACCTTCCAGGATACCAGCCTAGCCTATGTGATTGGGTTGCAGGAACTGGTGCGTCGAACCACGATCGTCGACAGCATGGAGGTGCGGTCCATTCAGCTGTATAGCTTCGTGGCGCTGCTGTTTTTCGTCATCTGTTTCGTCGGCTCGCGCATCAGCCGGCACTACGAGGAGAAGAGCCGCAAGGCCAAGGTGCTGTAGCCATGATTGAGATCAAGAATGTCAACAAGTGGTTCGGGGATTTTCAGGTCCTGGCCGACAT